>JAVHYE010000026.1 GCA_031119295.1 Pedobacter sp.
AAAGGCCTTGCCCGAGGGCATGATTGTCGAATTCCCCGGCCTCAAACAGCTGGAATATGTGGCGCTGGAAAAGAATGGAAAGTCGCTGATTTGTCACGGCACGGCAGAAGCAGAGCTGCCCTGCACCTGGGGGCAGGAGTGGCCGGTAGGCAGCCTCAAGCGCTATGCCGGGGGCATGACCTTGAGTATTCCTGCCAGCGTTTTTGCCGAGCCCGGCGAGTGGTCGCTGCAGTGGGTGGATTACTACCGCAATTGAAAACATGAATTCCTGAATGAAAAAGCCCGGCATTGCCGGGCTTTTTCATGAGGTCAGTGTTGCATCAGACGACGCCGACACCACCCATTTTCTTGGCGCGCTTCTTGGCGCCGACTTCCAGAATGCGCTGGTACTGCGTCGGCAGGATGCGCTGCATGAGATCGATGGCGACAGCATCCGGGCCGATGAGCAGGCGACGACTGTTCTTCATGATGGCGCCGACAACAGCTTCAGCCGCTTTTTCCGGCGTGGTCATGAAAGCTTTTTCGAAATCACGGGTGGATTTTGCATCCACCATGCCCTTGGTTTCAGTGACGCGGGCATTGCGCGCGATATTGGTCTTGATGCCGCCCGGGTGCACGCAGGTCACGCCAATATTCGTGCCTTCAATGGCCAGCTCTTCGCGCAGGGCTTCGGTGAAGCCCTTCACAGCAAATTTGGCGGCGTTATAGGCGGACTGCGTGGGTACAGCGATCAGGCCGAACACGGAGGAGACGTTGACGATGGCGCCTTCACCGGCAGTCTTGATATGCGGCAGGAAAGCCTTGGTGCCGTAAACCACGCCCCAGAAATTGATATTCATCAGCCATTCGAAATCGTCGTACTGCATGTCCTGCACGGTGGCGCCGAGGGCCACGCCGGCATTATTGAAGATGATGTTGACGAGGCCGTGGTCCTGTACCACTTCATCGGCCCAGGCATACATCTGCTCGCGGCTGGCCACGTCCACCTTGCGAGTGGTGACCTTCACGCCGTATTGGCGGGCCTTCTCGGCAGTTTCGGCGAGGCCGGCTTCGTTCACGTCGGAGAGGGCGAGATGGCAGCCCTTGCTGGCCATGAGGATGGCGGTGGCGCGGCCTATGCCGGAGCCGGCGCCGGTAATGGCGGCGACCTTGTCTTGCAGAGTCTTCATGAGTTCATCCTGGTCAGGGGCTCTTCATAGAGCCGGAATACTAGCCTTGCCCGCCCTCCTGGGGCATGATGCAGGCATCTGGCAACAAGCGTTGTCACATTAGGGATGACAGCTGCGACTGTCAATGTCCCGGAAATCCGCAAATCCGTCATGTCGGGCCAGAATGACCATGAATGAAGTGACTGCCGGCCGCCGTTACCGTGGCCAGGACATGGAAGACCGTCGGGCCGAGCGCCGCCAGCGCCTGCTGGAGGCCGGTCTCAGCGTGTTCGGCGAAGTCGGTTATCACGGCGCTACTGTGCGCTCCATTTGCGCGGCTGCCGGCCTGACCGAGCGTTATTTCTACGAGTCCTTTGCCAATAGCGAAGACCTGCTCTGCGCCGTGTACGAGGCGCATATGGTCTTGCAACAACAGCGCATCATGGCGGCTGTGCTGGCGGCGCCACGCGAATCTCATGTCATGGTGGAAGCAGGTTTGCGTGCCTTTTTCGAACTGGCCCGGGAAATTCCGGCAGCGGCGCGCGTGCAGTTTGTGGAGGTGCTGGGGGTGAGCCCGCGTGTGGACAAGCTTTACCGGCAATCGGTGGAGAATTTCGCGCAGATGCTGCGCACCCTGAATCTGCAGATGCCGCAGAGTGGCCGCCTGCACGATGACGAAACCCTTTCCATTGGTCTGGTCGGCGCAGCTGTTGGCATTGCCAGCCGCTGGCTGCTCTCAGGCTTTGCGCAGCCGCTGGAAGACATGCTGGCGACAACGCTGCTGATTTTTATGGGGACGTGGCAGCAAGCCCAGGCCTAGTTTCCTCCCTGTGTGGGAGCGGCTTGAGCCGCGAAAAGCTCTTTCCCGTTGCTTGCTTAATGATCCTGTATGCGCGCGCTGGACTTTGCTTTTGTCTTGCCCGGGAGTGCGGGGATTTTCAGATTGTCGGGGATTCGGTGAGGTGCTCCGGACGATGTTGCGCCCGTTGCCTGTTTCGCACAGGCGGTGCGCCCTGCCGGCGGGGCCTCACTTTCTTTTGCTTCGCCAAAAGAAAGTAAGCAAAGAAAATGCGACTCCTGCGGAGGGCCCTTTAACGGGCTCTGTTCATTGCAATAGCGAGGGCATCCGGGTGGTGCTCGCGCCGTACGGCGACTCGCAAGCTGCTTCTGCTTTTCTTTGATGGGCGGGGTCGTAGGTGTAGCAGGCCTTCGCAAGAAATGAACTTGTGCGGGCTGTCGCCGGCAGGTCTGTGATTCCCTCTTTCCGGCTTTGCCGAAAATAAACGGCGATCTATAGCGAAGAGGGTATTAGGGTTTATCGCGGCAGCGGCTTTTCCAGCTCGCCTATTCTGTAGGCCATTTCTTCCATCTGTTTCTGCAAATGCGCCTGTATATCCGCCACGGCCTGATTGTAATAAAGCACACCAGCCTGCTCGGCAAAGAAATCCAGCAGGAACTCGGCATCAAAGCTGCCCAGCTCCTGATTCAGCTCGCGCTGGAAGTATTGCTGCAGCTTGCGTATCAGGGCATCGCGGGCGGACTTTTCCAGTTCAATAATGGCCATGGGCGTTCTCAGCGCGGGATATACACATAGTTCATGCGACGCAGGATGATGGCCGTTTTGCGGTTAAGGCCTCGAGCATTGCGGTTCTTGTCGTAGTAGCGCGGGTTGGGAATCATGGCCGCCATCTTGGCCGCCTGCGCTGCACCGAGATTACGGGCCGAGGTCTGGTAGTAATGCCGTGCTGCGGCTTCGGCACCGAAGACACCATCGCCCCACTCGATCACGTTCAGATAGATTTCGAAAATCCGGCGCTTGCTCATCATGTTTTCCATCATCACCGTGATGATGGCTTCTTCGGCCTTGCGCCAGGGCGTGCGCTTGCCGGAAAGGAAAAGATTCTTGGAGAGTTGCTGGGAAATGGTGGAACCGCCGGCCACCACTTTGCCTTTCTTCAGGTTTTTCTCCCAAGCGGTCTGTATACCTTCCCAGTCAAAGCCGTCGTGCTGCAGGAATTTGGCATCTTCCGAGGCCATGACGGCGCGCTTGAGATTGGGCGAGATTTTTTCATAAGGCACCCATTTATGGTGTAGTTCGGCGTCCGGATCACTTTCCTGCATGATGGACAGGCGCGCCTCCATGAAGGCCGAGCGCGAAGGGTTGTGGTCTATCCACCACCACACATGCGCGAGCAGCCAGAGCTGGTAGGCCAGCACGATGCCGATGAGGATGAGGAAGAGGCGCAGGAAGAAGCGGCGGGTCAGGATCATGAGGGGCAAAAATCCCTGAGGACGGCGCGGAGCCGAAAGCGCGTATTCAAGCGGTTTTCGGCTCCGGAAGAAACCGCTCTTCAGTCGGTTTTGACAGCGCGCGGTCCCGGCAGGGGCAGGTATTCGGTTTCGCCCGGCACCGGGTCGAAACGTTGCTCGCTCCAGTCTTGCTTGGCCTGGTCTATCAGTGCGGAGTCACTGGCGACGAAATTCCACCAGATGCGGCGCGGGCCCTCCAGCGGCTCGCCACCAAACACCACGAGGCGGGCTTCGCCTTCCACTTCCACCACCACAGGGCTGCCCGCTTGCAGTACATGCACGAGGCCGGGGCTCAGGTTGACGCCATCCACGCGCGCATCACCGTCCACCACATAAATGGCGCGCTCACCATGTTCGGCCGGAATCGGGAAGCAACCGCTCTGGTGGAAATGCACATCGGCATAGAAAAGTGCGGAGTGCGTCTGCACCGGGCTGGTCATGCCCCAACCCGTGCCGGCAATCAGGGTCAGCGTATAGGCCTGCCCATCCACGCGTGGCAGACTGGCTTTTGGATGGTGCTGGAAGCTTGGCTCGGTCTGTTCGGAAATTTTCGGCAGGGCCACCCAGAATTGCAGGCCGTGTAGGCGGGCACCATCAATACGCAAAGCAGGTGGTGTGCGTTCGGAGTGTGCAATGCCGCGGCCGGCGGTCATCCAGTTCACATCACCGGGATGGATTTCCTGGATGGTGCCCAGCGAATCGCGATGCAGGATCACTCCTTCAAAAAGATAGGTGGCGGTAGCCAGGCCGATATGCGGATGCGGCCGTACATCTATGCCGGCACCGGGTGCAAAAACCGTAGGGCCCATATGATCAAGAAAAATGAAAGGGCCGATCATTTGCCGTGATGCGGCTGGCAGCAAACGTCGGACGCTGAAGCCTTCGCCGAGGTCACGTACATGCGGATGCAAGACATCCTGGATCAGGGGAGTAGTCATGAAGCCTCCTGAAAAAGCGGTTTGCACGCCGCATCCTGTACGAGACGGGCGCTGGCAGCCAGCCGGAAATGTAAGGGGATGCTGCGTTTGTTTCCCTTCTGTGAAGCTTGTATGGGATCAGTGCGAGCTGTCTTCGGATTTTTCCAGCGTTTCCTTGAGGGCGATTTGCAGGCGTGAATGCCAGCGCACGAAATAGCCCCAGAGCGCCAGCGCCAGCAGAATTGCCAGCGTCACCACGATGACCAGCAGGTGGAAGGGCGGCAGGATGCTGGCACTGAGTGCAGAAACAAGCAGCAGCATGCCTATCAGTGAAATCACCGGCAGTGTGGAGGCAATGACGCGACGCACACGAGCCGTGTATTGGCCCGCTGATTCCGTTTTCACGCTCATTTCCGCGAGTATCAGGCCCAGTGCTTCCAGCTTGCGGTAGGCGGCCACGAGAAAGGGCAGGGCCAGCATGAGGCAGGCGGCCCAGAAAATACTGGCGCGCCATTCCGGTTTGAGATCGTCCATCCACAAGCTGATTTCCGTGTAGCGCACGAGATAGGCGCCGGCGAGAAAGACAGCGGCGACCACGCAGAAGTTCAGCAGCACATGCGAAAGGATGCGCTTGATCATGGCGGCGATGATGGCGTTGTCACCGCTGGGCCGGATATTGCCCAGCCACTCGCTGTAGAGGTGCAGATTGCGGCTCCAGGAATCCGGCACCACTTTCTTGATGAGATCGGCAGTGCCGTCGGCGCTGCGTATGAGATAGGGCGTAGTCAGTGTGGTGATGGCGGAGACGGCCACGGCCACCGGATAGAGGAAGTCGCTGATCACACCGAGCGCCAGGCCCAAGGACGCGATGATGAAAGAGAATTCGCCGATTTGTGAGAGGCCCATGCCCACGCGCAGCGAAGTGCGCGCGTCATTGCCGGCGGCGAAGGTGCCGATGGAGCAGCTCAGGATCTTGCCGGCGATGACGACGAAGGTGATGACGGCAATCGGCACGGCGTATTCGATCATCACGCCGGGATCGACCAGCATGCCGATGGCCACAAAGAAGATGGCGCTGAACATGTCGCGCAGGGGCTCGATGATGCGCTCGATGAGATGGATTTCCTTGGCCTCGGCCATGATGGCGCCGATCACGAAGGCGCCCAGCGCCATGCTGTAGCCCATCTTGGTGACGAGCAGGCAGAAGCCGAAGCAGATGCCCAGCACGGTAATGAGCAGCATTTCCCGGCTATTGGATTTGCTCACGAAAGCCAGCAGGCGCGGCACCAGCAAAAGACCGAGCAACAAGGCCACCACGAGGAAGATGCCGAGCTTGCTCACCGTGCCCATGACGGCGCCCGCGCTGACATCGCCGGTCATGGCAATGCCGGAGAGCAGGGCGAGGATGGCGATGGCGAGGATGTCCTCGACGATGAGCACGCCGAAGATGAGCTGGGCAAAGCGTTCGCGTTTCAGCCCCAGTTCATCCAGCGCCTTGATGATGATGGTGGTCGAGGAAATGGCGAGCATGGCGCCGAGGAAGAGCGAATCCATCTCGCCCCAGCCGAAGGCACGGCCGATTTCATAACCCACCCAGAGCATGAGCACGATTTCGGTAAGGGCGGCGATAAAGGCGGTGGCCCCCACCTTTTTCAGCTTGCGCAGGCTGAATTCCAGGCCCAGGGAAAAGAGCAGGAAGATGACGCCGAGCTCGGCCAGCATCTCGATGGTGCTGCGATCACTGACCAGGGAATAGGGCGGTGTGTAAGGGCCGGCAATCATGCCTGCGGCGATATACCCCAGTACCACCGGTTGCTTCAGGCGGTTGAAGATCAGGGTAGTGACCCCGGCCAGCATCATGATGACGGCGAGGTCCTGCAGGAAGGCATGTGCGTGTGCCAACGGTTTCTCCCTAAAGCGCGTGGGCAGCTGTCGCCGCCAGGTTACGAATCAATAGCAGATTCTTATAAAAGGCCAACAGGCAATCAATTTAACTAATGTATCCCTGCTGACGATACTGGCGGAACCTGATGAAGACCACACGACCTTGAGCAAAGAGGTCATGAAGGAGGATCGCATGAAGACCATCGCCCTGATCAGCCAGCAGCCGCACATCCTGCGCAAGACCGCAGGTGCCGTCATCACCCTGACAGGCGCCGGTCTCGCCTTGCATGCCGGTCTGGTAACGCTGGCTGCTTTCAGCACGGCAGCGGCAGCTGCTGTCTCACTGGGGCTGACGGGTTTGCTGGCCTTGATCGCGGTGGCAGCAGCGGCGCGCATGGCTCATGCTGCGCTCCAGCCCGAGCCGGTTCCGCTGGCTGTGCCGGCGGCTCGTCCCTGGCGTTGAGGCCATTTTCAGTCACCCCCTGTATTCACCCACTCATGTCGCAAGGAGATCCTCATGAGCACCGGAAAATCGAGTAGCGGGAAATCTGCCAAGGCCAGCAAACCGGCCAAGGCTGTACCCGGCATTCATATCGGGATTGATGAAAAAGCGCGCAAGGATATTGCTGACGGCCTCTCGCGTTTGCTGGCCGATACGTTTTCGCTTTATCTCAAGACGCATAATTTTCACTGGAATGTGACGGGCCCGCAGTTCAACAGCCTGCATCTCATGTTCGAGGAGCAGTACAACGAGCTCTGGCTGGCCGTGGATGCCATTGCCGAGCGTATACGCGCATTGGGCTCTCCCGCACCCGGCAGCTATACCGCCTACGCCAAGCTTTCCAGTATTCCGGAAGCCAAGGGCTCCCTGAGCGCGGATGAAATGATCAGCCAGCTCGTAGAGGGTCAGGAAGCCGTGGTGCGCACGGCACGCTCCATTTTTCCGGCGGTCGACAGCGCTCATGACGAGCCGACGGCCGATCTGCTGACCCAGCGCATGCAGGTGCATGAAAAGACTGCCTGGATGTTGCGCAGCCTTTTAGGCTGAGCAACATCGGCAGTCTTTCGGCGAGACTCATGCGGCCGTCAGGTCGCGTGAAGCCCGCAGGGCGGGTCGGAGCCAAAAGACCATCGCTGAGCTCGGCTGAGCAGACTCCGAAGCATGCTTTCCAAGCCGTTTTCCGGCGAAACTCATGTGGCGGCAGGGCGTGTCGGAGCCCCAAAACTTTCTGCATCAGCATCGCAGCTTTTCAGTGCCGCCTTGATCGGACAGAACGCTGCGCAACACCAGAGCATACAAAACGGCCCCTGTATCCAGCGGGCCGTTTTGTTGGGACATAAGTGATATCAAGGAGACCGGCGTGGAGTTGTCTTTCGTCCAGTCCGCCAAGCTGGCCATAGTGGCTGCCACCGGACTTGCCAAGGATGCCCTGCATATCTACACGGGCCTGGCGGTTTTCCTGCTGGTCCTGCTCTGGCGCCGCTCTTCACGAACCTTGCTGCCGCTGCTGGCGGTGCTGATCGTGGCCGTGCTGGGTGAGCTGCTGGACCGTCGTGATGATCTTGCCAGCCTCGGGCGCTGGCGCTGGAAGGCCAGTCTGCACGACCTCATCAACACCCTGTTCTGGCCGGCGGTGCTGACCCTGCTCTTTTATCTGAGTCTGCTGCCCGGACAGCGCCGTGAGGGGGACGACAAGCAGGAGCCCTGAGGCATTTCCCGAGAAAATAGCGGGAATAACTGGCCTTCAATCGGTAATGCCCGAACAATCAGCGGCCGTTTTCCTGCCGGACTTTCATCATGTCTTCCCATCCTGCCGCACTGCGCTCCGGTTATGCCTTTGCCGCGGGCACCGTGATGATCTGGTCGGGCTTCGTGTTGCTGAGCCGCATGGCCGGCAAAAGCTCCCTTAACGGCAACGATCTTGTGGCGCTGCGCTTTGCCACTGCCGCTGCCATCCTCTTTCCCTTCTGGGTCTGCAAATGGCGGGTGCCCCTGCTGGATGCGCGTTTGCTGGCCCTGGCTCTTGCAGGTGGTCTCGGCTACACACTTCTGGCGTACTGGAGCTTCCATTTCGCGCCGGCCGCGCATGGTGCCGTCTTGCTGTCTGGCGTGCTGCCGTTCTTTGTCGCCGGCGTAGCCTGGGCCCTGCACGGTGAGCCGCTGCGGCCACAAATCCGGCATGCCCTGGTGCCGATTGCTGCAGGAGTGGCCTGTCTGGCCCTGCACAGCCTGAAGGGTCTGGGCGAAAGCTGGCCCGGCGATCTCATGCTGCTCGCCGCCTCTTTGTTGTGGGCGGTGTATACGGTGCTGGTGCGGCGCTGGGGCTTTTCCCCGGTGGAAACCACCATGGGCGTGACCCTGCTCAGCGCCGCGCTCTTCCTGCCGGTCTATGTCTTCCTGCTGCCCAAGGGCATAGGCCACGCGCCCATGAGTGCCATCATCACCCAGGCCTTCTATCAGGGCGTGATCGTGGCCATCGTTGCCATGGTGCTTTATATGCAGGCCCTGTCCCGCCTCGGGCCGCTACGCCTGGGTACGGCGATGGCCACTGTGCCGGCCATCGCCGGAACGGGCGCCACGCTCATTCTCGGTGAGCCCTTTTCGCTCTGGCTGATTGCGGGTCTGGTACTGACCAGCATCGGGGCCTGGCTGGGAACGCGCTAGAAGCCATCTCAAAAATCGTCTGACGGCCTGATGCGGCGTTGAAAAGGCGACTCCGGTGCTCATTTACGCCTTGTAAACTCCGCTCCTCGCCGCCTTTTCGCCTTGCCTGATGCTCGCCAGCCAATTTTTGAGATGGCTTCAAGGCGATATCAATTAGCAATCGAAACCTGGCAGACAATTGATTGGCCCGCGCAAGCGGGCTTTTCTATTTTGGCTCCTGTGGCCTCGCAAACGGCGCTGGCACTCGTCTTTGCCCTGACAGGAGTCCGTCATGATCACCCTGCAATCTCCTGCTCAGGAAAAAGCGCCGCGTTCAACCATACTGGTCGAACTTTTTGCGGTGTTTGCGCAAGGCAAATAAGCATTTCACCTGTGTCCACAGCACGATAAGAAGGAGTTTCATCATGAGCGGAACAACCTCAGGCAAATGTCCGGTGCATCATGTCGCCGGCGGCGGGACCAGCAACAAGGACTGGTGGCCGAATCAATTGCGCGTGGATTTGCTGAACCAGCATTCGGAAAAATCCAATCCCCTGGGCGAAAAATTCAATTACGCCGAAGAATTCAAAAAGCTGGATTACAAGGCACTGAAAGCCGATCTCGTCAAACTCATGACGGATTCACAGGAATGGTGGCCGGCCGACTTCGGTCACTATGGCCCGCAGATGATACGCATGGCCTGGCATGCGGCCGGTACCTATCGCACGGTTGATGGTCGCGGGGGCGGTGGTCGTGGTCAGCAACGGTTTGCGCCGCTGAACTCCTGGCCTGACAACGTCAATATCGATAAATCCCGTCGTCTGCTCTGGCCCATCAAACAGAAATACGGCCAGAAGATTTCCTGGGCCGATCTTTTCATTCTCGCCGGCAATGTCGCGCTGGAGTCCATGGGTTTCCGTACCTTCGGTTTTGCCGGCGGCCGCGAAGATGTCTGGGAACCGGATCTGGATGTGAACTGGGGAACGGAAATGGCCTGGCTGGGTGTGGACCCGGATCGTGTCAGTGATGCACGCGAGCTCTCCGGTCCTTTCAGTGCGACGCATATGGGCCTGATCTATGTGAATCCCGAAGGCCCCAATGCCAATGGCGACTATCTGATGGCGGCCAAGGATATACGCGCTACGTTCTACCGCATGGCCATGGATGATGAAGAAATCGTGGCGCTGATTGCCGGCGGTCACACCTTCGGCAAAACCCATGGTGCGGCACCGGAATCACATAAAGGTCCGGAGCCGGAAGGTGCACCCATTGAAGCTCAGGGCTTGGGCTGGAACAGCAATTTTGGTTCTGGTCATGGCAAGGATACAATTTCTTCCGGTCTTGAAGTGACATGGACGAAAACACCGGCGCTGTGGAGCAACAACTTCTTTGAAAATCTTTTCAAGTTCGAATGGGAGCAGGTGAAATCACCAGCCGGTGCCAAGCAGTGGCAGGCCAAGGATGCGCCGGACATCATTCCCGATGCGCATGTGCCGGGGAAATTCCACAAGCCCACCATGCTCACCACTGACCTCACCATGCGCTTTGATCCGGAGTTCGGAAAAATTTCCAAGCGCTTCCTGGAAGACCCGCAATCCTTTGCCGATGCTTTCGCGCGTGCCTGGTACAAACTCACGCATCGCGATATGGGCCCAAAAGCCCGTTACCTTGGTCCGGAAGTGCCGAAAGAAGACCTGATCTGGCAGGACCCGTTGCCGGCCGCCACGCATAATCCTTCATCTGCCGATATTGCGGATCTCAAGGCAAAAATTGCGGCCTCGGGTTTGTCGGTAAGTGAATTGGTGAACGTGGCCTGGGCCTCGGCTTCCACTTTCCGTGGCGGTGATAAACGTGGCGGTGCCAATGGTGCGCGTATCCGTCTGGCGCCGCAAAAAGACTGGGCCGTGAACAAGCCGGTGCTGAATGCACTCGCCAAGCTGGAGGGCATACAAAAGGCTTCGGGCAAAGCTTCGCTGGCGGATGTCATCGTTTTGGCGGGCAGTGTCGGCATAGAGCAGGCAGCAAAAGCTGCTGGTGTGAATGTTGATGTGCCGTTTGCGCCGGGTCGCGTGGATGCTCGCCAAGACCAGACCGATGTGGAGTCCTTTGCCGTGCTGGAACCGGTGGCCGATGGTTTCCGCAATTACAGCAAGCCCGATACCGGTGTGCCTGCTGAGGCCCTGCTTATCGACAAGGCGCAATTACTCACGCTGACGGCGCCCGAGCTTACGGCATTGGTGGGTGGCTTGCGCGTTATCGGCGTGAATGCCGATGGCAGCAAGCACGGTGTGTTCACCGACAAGGTCGGCACACTGAGCGCAGACTTCTTCACCAATCTGCTGGATATGGCGACGGAGTGGAAAGCCGTGGATGCCAAGGCCGAGGTGTTCGAGGGTAAAGATCGCAAGAGCGGCAAGGTGAAATACACCGCCACCCGCAACGATCTTGTCTTCGGCTCCAACTCCGTGCTGCGTGCCTATGCCGAGGTTTATGCCAGTGCAGATGGCAAGGAAAAACTGGTCAAGGACTTCGTGGCAGCCTGGGTCAAGGTGATGAATCTGGACCGCTTCGATCTCGCCTGATGTCCGGCGCTGATGACAAAAAGGGCCTGCGGGCCCTTTTTTGTTTTGTGGCGTCTGCATCCTCGGGGGCGCCGCCTGCGTATTAGCGGATAAGGGTGGTTACAGGCCCGGCCGGCGCCGGGAACGCTATGCGCATCACATATACAGGCGGCGGCTTTCTTGCTGCCGACATGGCCGAACCGGGAGTGCCCCTGCTAGAGTTTCGGGCTTGGCAGGCGGTGGTGCATTTGCCTGCGGCACTGACCAATATTCCGGGGATGTCTATGGCCGAGGAACTGGCCCCTCTTGTGTATCGCACGGCACTGGGCGACCAGCGTGCCTTCGAGGATTTGTACCAGCAAACCTCGCCACGGCTCATGGGCGTGGCGCTGGCCCTGCTGCGCCGCCGCGATCTTGCCGAAGATGTATTGCAGGAGGCCTATGTAAAGGTCTGGCATGCCGCCGGCAGTTACCGGCCTGAACTGGGTACAGTGGGCACCTGGCTGGCCACGATTGTTCGCCGTTCTGCGATAGACCGTCTGCGGCGCCAGAAAAATGAAGGCCAGACCCTGCCCGAGCCCGATTGGGATTTGCTGGAAGACGATGGTCCCGGCCCTTTGGAACGCATGCTGGAGGACGACGATGCACGCCGGCTTTCGCGCTGCCTTGAGCATCTGGATGAGCGTCAGCGCGAATCCGTACGCCTCGCTTTTTTCCATGGCCTCACACACAGCGAGCTGGCTGAGAAGATGTCGGCGCCACTGGGTACGGTGAAAGCCTGGGTGCGACGCGGTCTGGAAAAGCTGAAGGGGTGTCTGCATGAACTATGACAGCCCCGAACTCCAGCACCGCCTTGCGGCGGAATATGTGCTGGGCAGCCTGCAAGGTCCTGCGCGTCGGCGTTTTGAAAAGCTGCTGGCGGCCAATGATGGCTTGCAGTGCAAGGTCCGTGCCTGGGAGTTGCGTTTGGCGCCTTGGGCGGCGGCCGTAAAACCGGTAGCGGTGCCGCGTCATGTCTGGGCGCGCATCCAGTATCAGCTTTTCCTCGAGCCCTCTCGTGCTCGTGAGCAGCTTCCTGAGCCTTCGCGCTTCTGGAATTGGTGGGCCTGGGGCAGCACGGCGTTGGCCGCAGCGTTTGCGCTGGTGCTGGTGCTGCGTCCCGCGGCTGAGTTGCCGCCGCCTTTGCCGGTCTCCTTGTCGCATGATCTGGCTGTGCTGAGCACGGACAAGGCAGAAGCCGTATGGATAGTGCGCAGCGATGGCGCCGAGCTGGAGTTTTCCGGCCTGAGTGCTGTCAGCGTGCCGGCCGGGCGTGATCTCGAGCTCTGGGCGATTCCTGTGCAAGGCGCACCGCGTTCGCTGGGTGTGGTGAAGTTGCAGGGTGACAGGCAGGCCAGGGTGGCGCTGACCGCCGAGCTCAAGGCCAGAATGGCTGATGGCGTGGCTCTGGCGATCAGTCTGGAACCGGCTGGCGGCTCTACGACGGGAGCTCCTACCGGGCCAGTTCTCTACAGCGGCAAACTGCAGGGCTGAGTTTGCGGTTAATGCGGATGCGCAACTGTGCAGCTTGTTGCTAGAGTTGTGCCGGTTATTTTCCGGATCACGACCAGCCAGAGGATGAGGCTATGCACATTTCCATCGCCAGGGCGGCTTTATTCTTCCTGTTGGCCGGCACGCCGCTTTTGGCGGCGGCCGAGATTTACCAGTGCGAGGAAAATGGTCGCAAGGTTTTCAGTCAGGAGCCCTGCGGGGTCGATGCCAAGGCTGTCACGCTTAGTGGCGGCAGTCTCAGTCGCATCACCATTCCCGAGCAGTTTGATGAGCGTGCTGCCAAGGATGTGTGCAAGATCATCATTGGCTCCTGGGATGTGGCGGCCCGCCTCAGCAAGCAGCGCGTAGCACGGGATCAGGCGCAGCAGCGCGTGTTTGGTTATCTGCGTGAGCGCATTGCCAATTTTGATGAAGCTTCCAAGGCCGAGCCGGATCTCTTTGTCGCGCTCAAGGGCGTGTCGGTAATGGTGACCAATATGGCCTATACCAATCCCGACGTGATGCCGGGTGAGCAGAATGCGGCAGTCAATCAATGCGCCAGCAAGACCATGGAGAGTGTTCGCAAGAGCGGCGGCACTAGGAAGGCCAGCAAGGCCATGATGTAAAAGCCGCTGCGTGATTTTCTGAAATAAAAAAGGAGCCTTCAGGCTCCTTTTTTATTGACGCAGCTTGCTGATCTATCAGCCGCCCAGTGCCGCAGTGGCTTCAGCCGATGCATAAAAAACAGAAAGATGCTGACGCACACGCGCTTCCAGATGGCCCCCTTTCTCCAGTTCTACGGCCAGGGGCAGCAGGATATGGCGCACTTCGCCCTGCAGGCGGGTCTTGTCGAGGCCGATGCTTTCCAGTACGGAGGTAGCGGGTTCATTGCCGCGCTCTTCAAACCAGGCGTGCACCAGTTCATTCAGCAGTTCGCGGGAATAGCTGGTCTGGCGGAAATGATTCCACAGTGTGCTGCCTATCTCGACCACATCCTGCACATCATCCGGCTCTACATAACGTGTCACGCGCTCCAGTGGCGCTCCCTTCACCTGTTGCCAGAACTGGCGCGAAATGGCTTTCAGCTTGGGCGTTTCCAGGGCATGGGTGACCAGCTTTTCGCTCATTTCCATGGTGGCGCGGGTATTGCGTTGTACATAGCTCTTGAGCGCGCCTTCAATGGCGTCGTCTGCGCCCACGCGCTCCATCAGGCCCTTGCCCATTTTCATCAATGAGGAGGCGCCTGGTACTTTTTTGGCCAGGCCGCTGTTTTCTGCCAGATAGTTCTTCACGCCGTTGTAGACGAGGTCGGAAATCAGCTGGCTGACGGAGGGATTTTGCAGGACGGCATGTACGATTTCGCGGCGAACTTCTTCCAGGGCAATCAGGCGGTCCACGATGAGGTCGTATTCGCGCACATTCAGCAGTTCTTCCAGGCGGGTCTGCTTGTTGAGCGGGCTCTTGATGGCGCGGGTGGCGATGCTGCCTATCTGCTCCAGCAGGCGCGGATGCGGGTTGATGTCGAAAACATTGCGCAGCAGGAAATCGCGCACGCGGACTTCATCGATAATGGCGGTCACCGGGCGCGCGGCCAGCCATTCCCAGGCGACGGCGGTTTCGTCATCCAGCAAGCCGGCCAGTGCCGGGCCGGTCAGTTGCTGCATGACATGGCGGGTATGGGCATCCAGCAGGGCCTTGGCGGTGGCGTGCATCTTCTTGTTCTCCGGCTAAAGGGTATGAGGTGTATGCAGGCGCAACATTAACGCAAGATCGGCTAATCCCTATGACCCTTCTGCCTTGAATATGCCGGTAACAAGCAAAAAAACTTGCGGCAAGGGTGGGTTCGGCCCTGATCGTGAGCGGCATATGCACCTATGACATGGTGCACAGCAAAAAGTGGAGTGCATCCCGTTATCGCTCTGAAGCTCCGTTTGTTCTTCACGAACTTGAAAGGAATTTGTACTTCAGGGATGGTAGTGCGTCTTATTCCTGTTATTTTGTCTGCAGCTGACTTCGTACGCTGGGATGGCATATGAGCGATATTCTGCAAAACGAGAATCTAGTCTGGGACCTGACCCAGCTGACTGATCACGACCGCGCTACGCGTTTTGCCATGCGCTTTCAGGAATCACTGTGCGTGTATTCGCCGCCAGTGGAACAGCTGTATACCAATTACGAAATCATTGTTCCCGACGATGACAGCAGAAAGCTGATCATTCTTCCCAATCCGCATGCTTTTCACGACACCTTCAGTCATATCAACGAAGATGCCGTGGTCCAGACCAGTCTTTTCATTGCGCCGGACAAGGAAGGCAAGCTGCAGTTGCTGGTGCCGCTGGCGAATGGCAATCGCCGCGCCATGCCTCTCGCCATCGGCCTGAATTTCATACAGAGCAAGCTGGGCCCCGACGTGCCCTTCCTGCCGGTGCTGGCCAAGGGTGACTTGCGCGAATTCAAGCAGTCCATGCCCATACTGCATCTGCATCGCATCGTGCTCTCGAAAGTCACCAAACACTCCGAGCTGGAAATCCGCGCCATACGCAAGGCCATACAGAATCGCCTGATCCAGCATTTCGGTTTTGCTGCCATCGGCAAGGCTGCACTCGCCTGAGATGCGCTCTGCAATAAAAAACGCGGCCTTGGCCGCGTTTTTTATTGGCATGCCGGTCTTAGCGACCGGCGCCACGTATGAAGTTGGCAATACGCCCCAGGTCTTCCCGCGCCTCCGGCATCAGCGGCACGAAGATGGGCCAGACATGCAGCACATCCGGACGTGAGAACAGGGTGGCGGTTACGCCAGCACGTTGCGCCGCTGCCTGCACGGCATAGGCATCGTCACGCAGGCATTCCTGCTCGCAGACGGTGATGAAAAGAGGAGGCAGACCGGTGAAATCGCCCAGGGCCGGTGAGGCATGGGGATGTACGGCATCGGCCGGGCTTTGCGCATACAGGGGGCGGCCGGTTTCCAGCATGGCCGAGCCCAGCATCCAGTCGCTGGCGTCATTGCCGCGCACGCTGGGGTTGATGAAGCGCACATCCGACACCGGCGAGAGCACCACCGCGCATTTGGGCAGGGGGCGGCCGGCATCACGCAGGGCCAGCAAGGTGCCCAGGGTCAGGCCGCCACCGGCGGAGTCACCGGCAATGGTGATCTGCTCCGGGCGCCAGCCGCGGCTGAGGATCATCTCGTAGGCCGCCAAAGCGTCTTCAATGGCAGCAGGGAAGGGGTGCTCGGGGGCCAGGCGGTAATCCGGCAGCCAGACCTCGGCGTTCAGCTCGCGCGCCAGACGGCTGCAGAAGTTGTGATAGGTGCGGGTCTTGCCGCAGACATAACCGCCGCCATGCAGATAGAGAATGACCTGGCTGGGTGCGGCCACGACCAGGCGATCACCGCGCAGGTCCTTGTGGCTGAATTTCTCTGCGCGCACGCCGCGCGCCATCAGCGTGGGCGGCGACTGGTTCATGTGGATGCGCAGATGTTTGACCAGGGCTTCGGGGCTGGCCGGAGTGTGCTTGATGGAACGGCGGGCGCCGAATTTGACGACGCGGGCAATAAGGCTGGGCATGTGTGTCATTCAGTCAGGGAGCGGACGGCGCTCACCATAACGGCTGAGACCCGGCCGGGCCATGGCATTTGCGACCTCTTCCTTGTCGGAAGAGGCCATGTGCAGGCGGCCATCCCGCTGCTGGCGGTTGTTGCCGGGGGCGGGGCTGCATTACCCTGCGCGCATCGTTTCCCTGTGAGTCCGAAAGCATGACCCAACTGCGCCAGAGCCTGGAAATTGCGGCGACGCCTGCGGCGCTGTTTGACTATGTGACACGTCCCTTGCGCTGGAAGGAGTGGCATCACTCCTCGCTGGAAGTGCGCGGTGTGCAGGATGAATCCCTGGTGGCCGGTCGCCGCTTCGAGGAAAGCGTGGTAGCAGCGGGAGGCCTCAAGCGCGAGCTCACCTGGCTGGTGGAAGAAAGCCATCCCGGCAAGCGCTGGCGCGCTTCGGCCTATATGGCCGATGGCAGTACAGTGCGTCTTTGCTATGAATTCGAAGCCACGGCCGCGGGCACGCAGTTCACGCGTACGCTGGACTACACCGTGGCGCCGGTGCTGCTGCGGTTGATCAATCGTTTCTTTCTGCAGGGCAAGGTAGAGAAAGAGTCGGAAGCTGCCCTGCAGCGCCTTGGGGCCCGCTTCCAGACATCCTGATTTGCTGTGTCCTCAAAAGAAAAAAGCCGCTTATTCAGCGGCTTTTTTTTCGGCAGGAGCTTTTTTCCTGGCCGGCTTTTTAGGGACTGCCTCAGCGCCTTCTGGCGCCTCGGCTTTTGCGGCCTTCTTTGCAGGGGCTTTTGCTGCAGCAGTTTCGCCCAGGATTTTTGTCACGGCGCTTGACTGATAAAAACCTTCGAGATTGCGGCGCAGAATCGGTTCCAGCAATTGCTTGCGTTCCAGCATGGCAATCACCGGCGGTGCAAAGCGCATGGCTTCGCGCATGGCGATGTCGCGTGTGATGCCGACTTCATCCAGCAAATCACTCAGCGTGGTTTCGCCGTATTTGTCGAAGAAGCTGTCTATGCCGCTGTCGATAAGGGCGATATAGAAAGGCGTCAGGCGCAGCTCACGCCAGGTTTCATAACCAATGACAAAGAATTCTTCGAGATCCAGGCTGGTAATGCCGGACTTGATGCTGGCAATACGCTTTTCCTTGAGCAGGTCCCAGACATCCAGCACCAGTTCGCGAATTTTTTCCTCGTCGAAATGATCCAGCAGGAAGTCTTCGCTGCGCTGCAGGATTTCTTCCAGGCTGCGTCGCATGTATTTGCGCAAGCCTTCCTCCAGTCCTTCCTCCAGCATGGGCAGGGCCGAGCCCAGCAGTGACTGGCCGACACGCACGGCACGACCGGCAGCCGGCAGGCGGCGCGCACGCTCCATACCCTGCTGCGCATAACCGCGTATACCTTCCAGCACCACATCCGAGGCGAGGGCGGCATACACCGGATTGGCCACGGCCTCGTGCACTAGGCGCTCGCGCAGTTCGCGCATTTCCAGAATCTTGTCGAGGAATTCGGCAAAGAGACCGTCGGGTATGAGATCGCCCAGCGTGGTGTCGGCATGGATGGGATGGGCATGCAGACCGCGGGCAATATCGCCCACCAGTTCGGGAATGGCGCCGGACAGTTCCAGCTCCACGGCATAGACGCGCACCGTGTCCTTGATCATGTAGCGGGTGACGGCCTCGTTCAGACGTATCTCTCCGGCCAGCTCCAGCAGATGGTCGACTTCGGTTTCCAGCAAGCCCTGCAGGGCATCGCCGTTCAGCTGTTCGCGCAGATAGGCGATATGGGCATCCAGCAGTGCCTGGGCCAGGGGGTGTGCTTTGCCGGCCATTGATGTCTCCGTCTGTCGGCAGAAAGGTGTCGAGAGGGCAGATGCTAACAGCAGCAGCAGGCAAATGCAGGAGGCAGGAAATGACGAGGCCGTGCTATTGCCGTGGCCGATTTTGCATAGGCATCAGAGGCTTGTCGTTGCGGCTCATGACAATGCCGTGCTTCGGGTCAGCTCGGCGTCATGCTGTCTTCTGCGAGGAGAATAGGAAGAAAGTCTGAGTGATTTTTGAAGAGAAATTTTCATTTTCATGGCCGATTTTTCTTCTGATGTAATTGCGTTGCTGATTGGTAACGGAGGCAATAGAATCGCGCCGGCCCGCTGTGGCTGACCGGAGCAAACGCGATGCTTATGGATAAGCAAATGTCACCGTCGCTTCCTCGCAAGAAGAGCCTCACGCTGGGCTGGATAGAAAGAGGCACTGCCGTGCCGCATGGTCTGCATCGTCTTCTGGAAGACGAAGGGCATGCACTGCTGGTCTTCAACTGCGAAGAAAGTATGAGGCCGGAAATTTCCCTGGTCGTGCTGGACTGCCGCGGCCTTGATGATGAATCCTTGAAAAAATCCCTTGCCGGCCTGCATGCGCAGGACGCCAGCATGCGTATTGCCCTGTGGGGGCTGAATGCAGAAATCTCACAGGAAAGATTGATACGCTGGCCCGGTGTAAAAGGAATTTTCTGCGCGGATTGTGATGAGTTGCAGCTGCGCAAAGGTGTGCAGAGTCTGCTGGCGGGTGAGAATTGGTTGCCCCGGAAATTGCTGGACAGCTGGCTGGAGCAGCAGCGCAGCCGTTTGTTGCCCGCGCTTTCTGTCGTATCGGAGCCGCTGACGGATCGCGAGCGCCAGATACTGGGCCGCGTCAGCGATGCCAATACCAATGCTCAGATTGCCTATGATCTTTGCATCAGCGAGCACACCGTAAAGACACATCTCTACAATATCTATCGCAAGATCAAGGTGAGAAACAGAACGGAAGCCTGTAACTGGATCAAGGCCAATATGCAGATGGCGGGCTCGTGAAAAAATTAATGATTTCTGAAATGAAAAAGCCGGCAGTTGCCGGCTTTTTTATGGTCAGGCTTCAGTAGCCAGTCGCCTTGCTGTTGCGCGTGGTGAAGAGGCTGTTGAAAAAGCCCTGCATTTTCTTCCAGGAGGCTTTGTCAGCCTTGGCGTTATAAGCGATGTCCATGCCGTTTTCCTTGCCCAGGCGATCGGCATCGGTGCTGGTAAAGGCGTGTTTGGCATCGGCATAGCCGACGAAAGTGAAGTCGGCGCCAGCATCCTTCATTTCCTTTTTGATGGCCGCAATATCGCTTTCCGGAATGAATTTGTCGGCATCACCATTGAGCACGAGTACACGAGCCTTGATCACGCCTTTTTGTGCTGGCGTTGCCGTGGCCAGTACACCGTGGAAGCTGACCACGCCAGCGAGGTCCATGCCCTGGCGTGCCATGTCCAGTACGATCTTGCCGCCAAAGCAGTAACCGATGGCCGCAAGCTTGCTGCTGTCCACTTCCGCCTGCGCTTTCAGCAGATCGAGGCCGGCTTTGGCGCGGGCCATGGAGACTGTGCTGTCGGCCGTGGCGCCATGCATCATTTCCATGGCTTCGGCCTTGTGTTCGGTGTGCTTGCCTTCGCCATACATGTCTATGGCCAGGGCGGCATAACCCAGCGCAGCCAGCTCGCGCGCGCGGCGGCGGGCATAATCATTCAGTCCCCACCATTCATGCACGACCACAATGCCGGGGCGCTTGCCCTTGATGCTGTCGTCCCAGGCGTAATAGCCCACGAGTTTGCTGCCATCGGCGGCTGCATAGGGAATTTCCCGGGTTTTGATTTCGGCCAGTGCCGGCAGGGCAAAGAAGGTCAGGCAGCCGAGCAGGAGGGTGCGTAGAAAAACAGACATGAAAATGCTCCTTGTGGGGTCGTGCAGGAGGTATCGTGCGAGCCCGGGAATATAGTCGTTTAAATGCTTGAAGCCATGATCCGGAAAATATTTATGCGTGCGGTGCTCCTGTTTCTGCCTTTGCTGCTGACGTCTTGTGCGCTGCTCACACCGGACAGCGGCCTGCTGGATCGCACATGGCAGGTGGTGGAATTACAGGGTGAGCCTTTCCAGTCGCCGACAGGTCAGGCGTTCACGCTGCGCCTACAGCATGATGGCCGCATGCAGGCCTATGCCGGCTGCAATGCACTGACGGGGATTTACCAGCTCAAGGCGGGGCGGGGTGGCCAGGGCATGTTGCGTGTGGGGCCCTTCGATCTGCTGGAGGGACTGTGTGCGCCGGATGTAGCCCGTCTGGAGCGCAAGGTGATACACACCATGGAGGGAGCGTCCAGTTATCAACTCGAGGCAGATGGCAGCCTGGCCCTGCGCAATCCCATACAGATCACCCTGATACGGTTTCGCGCCCGGCCCTGAATGCAAAAAGCCGCGGGCAGGGCCGGCGGCTTTGTTTGCGATGCGGGGCTTCAGCGCAGGCTGGTGAGGTGGCGGTCCAGCTCGGGGTGTTCGCTCACTTCTTCCGTCAGCACCGGCTCGGCTACGACAGCCGCAACCGGCACCGGAGCAGGAGCCGGACGTGGTGTTACCGGCAGGACGGCTACCTTGCTGGGGGTACTCACACCTTGCGTGAGGTAGTCCGCCAGGATGTCGCGCAGCTTGGCGGAGAGATCGCGCACCTCGGTATCCGGCATATTGTCCGCCGCGCTCAATACCGCACGCGCATACTCCGGCGACTGCTGGAACCAGACCAGATCAATCACCCGTCCTGCGCGTTTCATGCTGATGAAGAGGCGCGACTGCAGCGCAAAACTGGCGCTGTTCTGCTGTGGGGACATGACAAGGGACATCTCACCCTCCTTAATCTCTGAGCACTTGTCTGCGAGCGCTTGGCGCTAAAGCCAGTACCGGGGCCAAAGCCTGCGGCCAGGCTCCCGGTGTGTCTTGCCACGTCCTATGGCGGGTCATCCTCTCTGCCAGCGAGAAAGCGAAACTCATGCCATGGCTCTACGAGCTCCTCACGCGCTGACCGCTTTTTCTTGCCGGGACAGGGGCTTGCCTGCAATCACCGTCCTGAATGAGACGAGGGGCTGGTTGCCATTTGCGTCGATTCGGTGCCCCTCTTCCGGGGTGAATGCTGCTTTTGGTGCGAACGTGCCGATTCCTGAGTGCGCCAGCAGGGGCCTGTAAAATCGGGCGATTGGCGGCCACCTTGTCTGGTAGTTCCCATCACTGTCCTGCCTCCGGGGCGCTGCTAGAGTGGCCCGTCCAGCACTGCCAATAAGAAAAATAAAACAAGAGCCATTCCATGAAGTCTTTGCTCCAGCCCTGTTTGCGCCTGCTTTTGCTCCTGCTTTTTGCCAGCTCTTCCGCCCATGCCGGCCAACAGGTCACCCTGTGCATCTGGGACCCGCTGGGAGCACAGGGTGACGGCTTCAGCACCATGAAGGATTACGTGCTCACCGCGCGCAACTGGGGCGTGGACATCACGCTCAAGGCCTATACCGATGAGCGCGTGGCCACGGAAGATTTCAAGGCCGGCCAGTGCGATGGCGCCCTCATGTCCGGCCTGCGCGCGCGCAGCTTCATCCCCTTTACAGGCTCCATAGATTCCGTGGGCTCCATTCCCAGCTATACGCATATGCGCAAGGTCATAGACCTGCTGGCCAATCCCAAGCTCACGCCGAAAATGATTGTCGGTCCTTATGAGTTTGCCGGGGCCGTGCCGCTGGGTGCTGCTTATTCCTTCGTGAACGACCGCAAGATCAATTCCATGGCCAAGGCCGCTGGTAAAAAAGTGGCGGTGCTGGACTGGGACAAATCCCAGGCGGAAGTGGCGCGCATGGTGGGTGCTGTGCCGGTGCAGTCCGACATCACCAATTTCGCTGGAAAATTCAATAACGGTCAGGTCGACATCATTTTCTGCCCCATTGTCGGCTACAAGGCGCTGGAGCTTTACAAGGGCCTGGGCAAGAACGGCGGTATCGCACGTTATCCGGTGGTGCAGGTGACAGCGCAGCTCATCATTCGCCGCGACAAGTTTCCCAAGGATTTCGGTCTGAACAGCCGCGAGGAGATTGCACGACAGGTGCCGCGCTTCTTCGGCATCATCCGCAATGTGGAGCGTGAGGTGGATCCTGCGCACTGGATGCCGGTACCGCTCAGCGATCGTGACGGATACGAGAAAGTGATGCGCGAGCTGCGCATACATCTGACCAAGGCCGGCTATTACGACCCGGGCATGATGACCTTGCTCAAGCGCGTGCGTTGCAAGATGGAGCCGGACAATGCCGAGTGCAGCCAGACTGAAGAATGACTCGGCTGGACTGTGCAAAATAGGAAGGGCTTGGTAAGTATCAGGTTAATGATTTGTCATTTTCCTGATAGATCATTTCTTCACACTCTTCCAGAACGTTGTTTCGCCAGACCTTGCTTATGGTATCGCTTCCTATTCTCTGCAGGAGCTTGCGTGAAGTTTCCTTGTCTTTGGCAAGGCAAGAAAACTTTGCGTAATTGTTGAGGTTCCAGCTGTCCGGGTATTTCTCCATGATTTCATCAAAGCCGGCCTTCATCTTGGGCCACGAGACCATGGAGCTCTTGAAAAGGTAGTCCCTGAAATATGCCTGCGATGCATACCAGTATATGCGGGCGTACATGCTGCTACCTTCATACCTCTTTGTGCGGCTGACTGCTGCGTTAGCGAAGTCTTCGACTTCGTTGATGGTCCATTGCTTTTGTCTGGTAATGAAGTCGATTGCATCAAAATAGTTCTGGTAGTACAGAGGGTGTTTTTCAAAAGCCTGTAAGGCAAGCTTGTAGAACTCTTCCCTGCTCCAGCTTTCACGACGAGCGATGTCAAGCATGAGGCCGTACCAGCGTGGGTCGTGGTCGGCCATTTCCTTGCAGGCGTTCAGCTTGTCGTATGCTTTGGAGACAAGGCGCTGGTAAGCAGGCACAACAGCAGGATCAATTTCATACTCGGGGCTCAGTCCCCGGATGCTGTCGGCCCGTGCCAGAAGCAGCTGTACTTCGGCAAAGTGCGCGCTGGGTGAGTCCGGGTATGCCTTTAGCCAAGCCTTCAATATGGCCTCCTTGGTGCTTAAGGAGTTGCTGGACGACATGCTTCCTTGTAGCGCTGCATTAAGCAGGGTCAGGCGCCACAGACCGCTGGATGTGCGCTCGTGATGTTCAAGATAGGATGCTGAGTCTTTCTCTATTTCATTGAACTTGGCATTGAAAAGATTGTGATCCGTTTGGTCTTTGATGATTGCTCTTTCCTGGAGCTCGGTTTCAGCCTGGCCTGCAGCGGGAAGTATCAGGGTCGCTAGGAGCAGGCTGATACGAAAGCTTGATGTCATGGAGTTTTCCGTGCAATGGGGGTTTTGGCTTTTATACGGGATTCGGTGTGAGGGTAAAGGAGGGGAAATACGTATGATTTGCAGAGACAAGCAGTCAAAGGCGTTCTGATCGGGCAAATAAAAAGCCGCGAATGCGGCCTTTTATTGCCATCGGAAATTTATTCCCAGACCACACCACGCGCTTCCTGCCATTTCGACAGGCGCTCGTCATAGTGCTTTTCCAGCTCGTTGCGCTTGATCTTGAGCGTGGGTGTGACGATGCCGTTTTCCACCGTCCAGCTTTCTTTAACAAGAATGGCCGCGGCCAGATGCTCATGCGGGTCCAGGCCCTCGTTCACGCGCTCGACATGCGCTTTCAGATTGGCGCTGAAGGCATCACGCTCTATGCCGCCAAGACGTGTTTTTTCTTCCGGGGTGAGATTAATGAGGGCAATGGGCTGGGCCATGTTGTCGCCGACCACACTCACGAGTTCAATGCCGGGGAAGGCCACCAGCAGGTTTTCTATGGGCGCGGGAGCCACATATTTGCCCTTGCTGGTCTTGAAGATTTCCTTGATGCGGCCGGTGATGCGCAGACGGCCCTGATGATCGATCACGCCCTTGTCGCCGGTGCGCAGCCATTCACCATCGACAAAGGCATCGGCCGTCATCTGTGGCTCCTTGTAATAGCCCAGCATATTGCCCGGGCTCTTCACCAGGATTTCGCCCTGCTCGGAAAGTTTGCATTCCACGCCGGGCGAGACCTTGCCCACCGAGCCCACCATCTGCTCACCGGGACGGGTGGCATGTGACCAGGCCATGTTTTCCGTCATGCCGTAAACCTCGAGGATTTCCAGGCCCAGGCGCTTGTACCACTCGATCAGTTCGGGCGCGAGTGCAGCGGCGCCGGAGAGGGCAAGGCGGCACTCATTCAGCCCCATGGCGGTGAGAATCTTCTTGCGTATCACACCGCCCAGCAGGGGAATGCGCAGCAGGCGCGCCAGTTTTTGCGGTGGCATTTTTTCGCTGACTTTCTGGTAGAACTTGGTCCAGATGCGCGGCACGGCAAAAAATACGGTGGGGCGCGCACGTTGTATGTCGGCGGCAAAGGTTTCCAGCGATTCGGCAAAAAATACCGTCATGCCGTTATAGAGCATGGCGATTTCCACGGCGCAGCGCTCGGCCACATGCGAGAGCGGCAGATAGGAAATCAGGCGGTCGTTGGCAGACATGCCGTAGATTTTTCCGGCTTCGGTGCCGATCAGGGCAATGCGGCGGAAATCCTGCATCACGCCCTTGGGCATGCCGGTGGTGCCAGAGGTGTAAGTGATGGTGGCGAGTTGTTCCGGTTGCAGCTTGGCAATATCAGCGAGTGGCGCTGTGCGGCCGACGATATCGGCCCAGCGCGGAAAGCGTTGCAGTGCGTCCTGCGGTGCCAGCGAGAAGGCAATACAGGGCAGGCCGCCGGGCACGCCGGCTTTCATGCCGTCCCAGTCATCCAGCTTGCCGACAAAAAGCAGTTTGCTTTCGCTGTGTTCGAGGATTTGCGTGACGGTTTTGGCCGCGAGTGTGGGATAGAGCGGTACGGTGACATGGCCGGCCATCCAGATGGCGAGATCGGCAATGATCCACTCCGCACAGTTTTTCGACATGAGACCGATATGACTGCCCGCGGGAAAATCCAGTCCGCGCAGATGCGCCGCCATGCGTCGCGCTTCATCGTCCAGTTGCTGCCAGGTGTATTCGCGCAGTTGTCCGCCGCCCACGGGCTGCACGCAGCAGACCTGTTGCGGAGCGGCGGCCACCTGGCCGGCCAGTGCGTCCAGTGGCGATTTGAATGCAGAGACAGTCATCGCTTTCCTCCTCGGGTTCATGGCACTCAGGCCGCGGATCTTTTTATCGGGTCATTTCTTATACGCGATGTGACTGCTGCGTGCTGCAGCGGGCGACGACTGCCCCTGTTTTCTGTGCCGGCTGGCACGTACGTCACAGGCTTATTCTTCTTTGCCGTCTATCAAGCTTCTTTCGTAGCTATTGGCCTTCTTTCGTTCCGATCCACCAGCTGGTGCCACCGGCATCGCGCACGCCGCCGCGCCGGTCGGCATCCTGTTTCCGCATCGGTTCTTGCAGTGAGGTCGCGCCGGCGGCCAGGGCGCGCTGGTAGCAGGCCTGCACATCCGGCACATAAACATGCACATGGGCCGGCAGGCTGGAAAAATCCGCGGCGCCATCGGCCAGCATGATCACGCTGTCATCAATGCGCACTTCGGCATGCATGACACGCCCGCCATCGGCGAGACGGAAGAGCAGGGTGGCGTCGAAGACCTCTTGCAGGAAGGCGATGGTGGCATCGGCACCATTCACCACGAGATAGGGGGAGACGCTGTTATAGCCCTGCGGTTTGTAAGTGCTGCTCATGCCTGCCTCTCGTCATTTTGCCGGCGCGCCAGTCGCGCCGGGTGGAGCCGCTTCCTGCGGAGTGCAATACTGCCCGGCAGACCAAGGAGGAAGTCGTATGAGCCGGTGGAGGGGAATCGCAGGAGTCCTGTTTTTTCTTCTGATAACGCCGCCCTTGCGGGCCGACGATATTCGTACCTGGGTGGATGCGGACGGTACAGTGCATTTTGGTGACAAGGCC
>JAVHYE010000027.1 GCA_031119295.1 Pedobacter sp.
GCGCTGGGCATAGGCCTGGCTCATCCAGGCTTGCGTGATGAGTGTGAAGCCGCTGGCCAGTTCGCGCTTGCCGCTGCGGCGCAGCAGACGCAGATAATCTCCCTCCGTGGCGCCGTCGGGCAGGCTGAGCTGGTGACGGCTGGCGAGGGCAGCAACCGCGCCGCGATAAAGCAGAGAAAGTGCCTGCACTTGCTGGCCGGCCTGCCAGGCGAGTGCCGCACTGGCGCTGATGCTGTCGGGTAATGTCGCTTCGTCTTGCAGAGGCAGGGATTGCGCATCACGTACCTTGCCATGGCGACGCAGAGCCTGCTGGCCTGCGAGTTGTGGTGAGAGCCATTGCCAGCCACGCCACAGCAGCCAGCCCAGCAGCAGGGCGCCGACCACAATCACGATGACTTTCAGGGCCTGGGCGAGCAGGGGGAAGTTCGGCAGCACCGGCGGTTTTTCTTTCTTTTTCGTATCGGGCTTGAACCATTTTTTCAGCCAGGGGCGTGCCACCGGTACAGTGCCGCTGCTCATTTCGTGGAAGTCCGGCCCCTTGAGTACGGCTTCAGCATCGCTACGCAATTTTGCGGCATAGGGTGGTTCAGTGCTGGGTACAGGGCTGTCGGCAACCGGCTGACTCACGCTCGGGCTGTCGGCAACTTTTTCATGGCTGCTGTTGCTGTCCGCCGCAAGGCTGGCGCCCGTCAGGGCAAGCAGGAGTACCGGCAGCAGGAGCTTCATGCGCTGTGCTCCGGCGTTTTTCCGGCCACGGTTTTTTCCTGAAGATTCGGGCCCGGCGACTCCAGACGTTCACGCAAATGACGGAAGGCCAGCTCCAGATCCCAGGCTTCCAGTTCGGTGCGGCGATTGAGGTAGAGGCTGAAACCGGCGGCCACATAAAACGGCTCCACCACGCTCATGGCAAAGAAATAGGCCAGTACTTGTGCTGCATGCACCAGCTGGTTGCTGTTTTCCTCGGTGAACAACTCCCAGAGCATGCCGGTCTGCCCCGAAGGCGCCAGCCAGAACACCAGGCTGAGTGCCGTCAAGCCCAGTATCAATTCGAAATGCAGCATGACGATAAAGAGCCAGCGCGCGCGGCCGGTATAGAGCTTGCGCATGATGGCAATACGCGGCGCACGTTCGCGTGCCGGCAATTGCTCCAGCAACCATACCGGCAGCAGATAGCTGCGGCTCATGCTTAAGCGGCGTATCAGCAGATGATTGAGCAGGCCCTGTCGCCAGCTGCCGGCGAGGGCACGCAGGGTATTGCCCAGCGTTGGCGTTTCACCAAAAACGCGGCGGCTGAGCACGATCAGCAGGGCGTAGTCGTAAAGCGGTTTCAGCCACCAGAGCAGCAGGGAGTACCAGGTATTGCCGGTGGCGAGTACCAGGGCCAGTACCAGCAGGAATACTGGCAGCGTGACGCAGAACCAGGTTTTCCAGAGCAGGATGGCCTCGTTCTGTGCCAGACGTATGCCGAGGTCCATGGCCTCCCAGGCATTGCGCGGGCGCACCGCCACTTGCAGATCAGCCAGCTGCATGCCTGCGTCCTCTTCCGGCCAGCAGGAAATACAGGATCACGCCGCTCCAGAACACGCCGGCCGCACCGTATTTCACCAGCGGTGGAATCAGGGTGCTGGAGGACCAGAAGGCTTCCAGCATGGCGGCGATGATGAGAAAGAAGGTGGCGCCATAAATGATTTTCACCGCGCTGCGTGCCTTCAGGCGCAGTGCCTCGCTGCGCGTGAGCTGGCCAGGGGCAATCAGGGCATGGCCCAGCATGAGGCCGGCCATGCCGCAGAGCACGATGGCGGTGAGCTCGAAAGCGCCATGGCCACAAACAAAGGACCAGAAGGTTTCCGTATAACCCAGTCGCGTCAGATGGCCTGCCACCGCGCCTATGGAAACACCATTGAAGAGCAGGGTGACCAGGCTGCCGACGCCACCGAAAATGCCGCCGGCAAAGGTTTTGAAGCCGATGCCGATATTGTGCTGGATGTAGTAGCCGAACATCATGAAGTCGCTGGCGTCATCGCGCTCGAAACCGATCACGCGTTTGGCCGGGTCATACATCTGCTCGAACTGATGCACCTGCTCGGCATCCATCACGCTGTAGATCAGCGCCGGGTTGAACCAGATCAGCACGGCAATGGTGATGAAGGGGCCGTAGAAAAACAGGGCGGACAGCCAGAAGGCGGCAGCATGCTGGCGCACCAGGGCCGGAAAATCGCGTAGCAGGAATTGGCCGGCCAGACCGGTGAGCGCTTGTGGTGATTGATACAGGCGGTGGTGTGCCTGCACCACGAGACGGTTCAGCCGCTCTACCAGGGCCGGTGGATAATGCCGCTCGCGTGCCAGCGCCAGATGCTGGCAGGTCTGGCGATAACGCGCCGGCAGCAGCAGGGCCTCGCTGTCATTTTTTCCTTTGCGCGTCTGCAGGCTTTTTTCCAGGGCCTGCCACTCGGCTTCGTGTCTGTGCACGAATTCCTGCGGACTCATGAGGCCATCACCTGTCACCCGCCAGCCAGCGCGCCATGCCCTGGAGTTTTTGTACGCCGCGTTCACCGGAGGCCTGTGTCAGCACTTCCAGGATATTGCCCAGCTCCTGCTGGCGTGAGGGGCTGAGACGCGGGCTGCGCTCGGCAAAGGCAATCAGGGCTTGCTGTTCGACCAGACGCAGCTTGCCGGCCGGTGCCGCCACCGGAGCGGCCGGTAGTACCGGCACCTTGATGGCCACGGGCGCCCACACCACCAGCGTACCGGCAGCAAGATCGCCGAGACGCTGGAAGCGCGGATGAAACAGCATGAAAAGAATGCCGAAGCCGAACAGGAAGGGCAGGAAATCCGCCGTACGCAAAAGATTGCGTATCACCGAGGCGGCGAAACCCACGGGGCGCCCATCGCTTTCCACCACACAGATACCCATGGCCTTTTTGCCGGGTGTGGCGCCGCGATTGAGCAATTCAAACAGCACGGGATAAAACCACTCGACGAGAAACAGCAGGAGCAGGAAGAGACCGTTGCCTAGGCGCCCCAGCAGGCCCAGCACGGTGGCCAGCAGGAAAAGCAGACCGCCGCGTATGAGCAGGTCTATGGCAAAGGCCGAGGCGCGCACCATGGCGCCGGCAGGCACCAGAGTGAGATCAACGCCTTCGGGCGTGGCCAGGGCCAGGCGGGTGTCCAGCATGGGGGGCAAGAGCGCTCCGGCGGTGCAGCGTGGGGATGAAAAAAAATCGGGCAGCACCGTTGAGGTGCCGCCCGATTATGCAGAAGCCGGAGCGGGCTGTTAACCCGCGGCATTTACCTATTTATCGTCAGGCAAAGTCTTCCTGACTTTGCCTAATTTCGCCTGATCCGGCGCCTGTCCGGATCAGGCTCACGCCCTGACAATCACTTTGTGATTGTCAGGCGGGTGGCGCATCCCTGTGCCGACTATGGCGAGAGAACAGAGGCTTTATTCCGGTGCCTGTCCATCGGCCGGACGCTCGCCGATCCTGACGCGCAGCTCGACCTGACGCTGGTTCTTGCCGCTGCCGCGCAGTACCAGGGCTTTCATTTCCGTGCCGGGCTTGAAGCCGGCAATGAGATTGATGGCCTGGTTGGCATTGTCCACGGGCTGATCGTTGATTTGCGTCAGGATGTCGCCGGGCTCGACACCGGCCTGCTGCGCCGGACCGCCGCGCACGATGCCGGCAATGGCCACGCCTTTTTGCGCCGGGCTGCCGATATGCGCGGCAAGCTGCGCATCCAGGGTCTGCACTTCTATGCCCAGCCAGCCGCGCACCACCTTGCCGTCACGGATGATGGATTGCATCACCGTCTTGGCCAGCGATACGGGAATGGCGAAACCTATGCCCATATTGCCGCCGCTCTGCGAAAAGATGGCGGAGTTGATGCCGACCAGATTGCCGTTCACATCAACGAGCGCACCACCGGAATTGCCGGGATTGATGGCGGCATCGGTCTGGATGAAATCCTCGAAAGTGTTGATGCCCAGGCCCTGGCGACCCAGTGCGGAGACTATGCCCTGGGTCACGGTCTGGCCGACGCCGAAGGGATTGCCTATGGCCAGCACCACATCGCCCACCTGCAGCGGTGTTTCGCGCAGCGGCAGCACGGGCAGATTGTTGAGGTCTATCTTGATCACGGCGAGGTCGCTGCCGGGATCGGTGCCTATCACCTTGGCCTTGGTCTCGCGTCCGTCTTTCAGCGCCACCACGATTTCATCGGCGCGCTCCACCACATGATTATTCGTCAGCACATAACCTTCGGGGCTGACGATCACGCCCGAGCCCAGGCTGGATTGCTGCCTTTCCTGTGGCCCCTGATTGCCGAAGAAACGGCGGAAGAGCGGGTCCTCCATCAGCGGGTTGCGCGTGCGTACTTTTTGCGTGGTGAAAATGTTCACCACCGTAGGCGCCGCCACATTGACGGCAGCGGCATAGGAAGCCGGGCCGGGCGGGCCGGCAGCGACAGCAGCAGGCGAGGGTGCCTGTCTCTCCGCGGAAAAAGTGGGCAGGGCCTTGTCGCTGGAAACAGCAGGCCAGGGGCGCTGCATGAAGACATAGGCCAGTACGCCGGCCAGCAGCAGCCAGGGCAGCAGGGTTTTGAAGCGCATGGGGGTTTCCTCGTAGATGCCGTCGCGAGAATATGGTGTCCGGTTTTTTCTGATCAAGAGCTTGTGTGTATGACCACCTTGCGCGAGGTTTTATCCCTGCTGGATGCCACGCTGGAGCCGCAGCGCTTCCAGGACTATTGCCCCAATGGCCTGCAGGTGGAGGGCGGCCAGCATGTGCGCCGCATCGTCACCGGTGTTACCGCTTCGGCGGCGCTGATCGATGCCGCCATTGCGCGCAAGGCCGATGCCCTGCTGGTGCATCACGGTTACTTCTGGAAGGGCGAGGATGCACGCATTACCGGCATGAAGCGCACCCGCCTCAACAAACTGCTGGCCCACGACATTTCCCTGATTGCCTATCACCTGCCTCTCGATGCACATGCCAGTCTGGGCAATAACGCGCAGCTGGCGCGGCAATTGGGGCTGGTGGTTGATGGCAGCCTGGAGCCAGGCAATGCCAAGGGGCTGGGCAATACGGCAACGCTGGCTACCCCAGTGAGCGTGGAAGATTTCACCACGCATATCGAAAAGATGCTGGGCCGGGCACCGCAGGTGATTGCCGGCGGACCGGTGCAGATACGCCGTATAGGCTGGTGCACGGGCGCAGCGCAGGGCTATATCGAGAAAGCGATTGCGCTGGGTCTGGATGCCTATATTTCCGGCGAGATATCCGAGCCTACCGTGCATGCCGCGCGCGAAGCCGGCATTCATTACTTCGGCTGTGGCCATCATGCCACTGAACGTTATGGCGTGAAGGCGCTGGGTGAGTTCGTGCAGGAAAAGCTCGGCGTGGCCGTGGAGTTTGTGGATATCGACAATCCGGTCTGATGCCGGAATTTGCGGCGAGAGAAAAATTTTTTTCTGCTTTTCCCGCCCAATAAAAAAGCCCGCTTGCGCGGGCTTTTTTATTGGCTTGCAGCGAGAGGCTTATTTGCCCCAGGCAATCAGCGGGCCGTAGGCCACGATGAGCAGGCCCACGGTCAGCACGATGATGGGCAGGACCCAACGCTCGTAACGACGGTAGAAGCCCAGGTGGCGGACTTCTTCGGTGGCCAGGTCGACTTCCTTGTTGCCCACGACCTGACGCAGCAGCAGCTGGTTCAGGGCCACAGGCGGCAAGAGGTAGCCGAGCTCGAAAGCGACCAGCACCATCATCCAGAAGTGCACAGGCTCGATGCCGCTGTTGTAGGCGATGGGCGCCAGGGTTGCGGACACGAGGATCACGGCACCGAAGGGGTCCATGATCATGCCGAGGATGACCTTGGAGACCATGAGGAAGGTCATGGCGACCCAGACGTTGGCGAAGGTGTGCGGGAAATGTTCCATCACGCCGGAACGTTCCACCATGCCGCCCATGGACAGCGACAGTGCCATCAGCAGGATCAGTGCACCGATATGGCTGATGGTTTCATTGGTGGCATAGCGTATGGATTTTTCCACGGCACCGAGGCCCGGTTCCGGAATCTCGTGCGGCTGGCCTTCCACTTCAGCTAGCGGGGTCTGCTTGGTATCACGACGCATGCGGTCGAAGATCACCAGCACGATCATGATCAAGGGCATGATCACAGGCGCGGTGAATTCATCCAGCTTGGTGTTGAGCAGGTATTTGTAAGCCAGCACGACCACCATGGTGATCACGATATAGGGCAGCACAGGCTTGACCGCGCGCAACATGCCGGGAATGGCCACGGCGGGCGATTCGATCTTCACCTTCTGGGTACGCGACATCTGGGCAACCACCAGGAAGATGGTGGAGGTCAGGAAGAACACCCACACGCCCCAGCCGTAAAGCTGCGCTGTCGTCACCTGCTTGTTGAGGGCAGCGATGAGCACGATGAGCAGGCAGGGACGCAGCACCACACCCAGCGAACCGGACATGGCGGAAGCGGCCAGTGCGAACTGGCGGCTGCCACCGGCATGACGCACTTCGTTATAGATCAGCGCGCCAGCAGCGATCACGAAAATACCGGAAGCGCCGGTGTAGGCGGTCGGCAGTGCAGCACCCAGCAGGATGAAGTAGGTGAGCATTTCCGGCGAGAACTTCCAGGGACGCAGGATGTCCAGGAAACGGTCCACCACCTGCGTCTGCTTGAGCAGCATACCGGCCCAGATGAAGAGGGCGAGGTTCAGGAAGATGTTGGAGAGTTCCATCATCTGGTTCAGGTAGATCGCCTGAGCCGATTTATGGCCGTGCAGGATGAAGTAGATGCCGCCGATCAAACCCATCCACGCATAGAGTGGAATGGAGAGCAGGGCGAGGCCTACTTTTCCGCCGGGCGTGGCGCGCTCCGGCATGAATACCACCTGCTTCAGGCTGATCGCCGTGAGGATGGCGAACATGCCTATCCAGAGGTAGTTGATGAAGGGCCGGTCGATGGCGATGCCCGAGTCCTGCTGCATGATCAGGTATTCGATGGACGAATACGTGAGCAGGGAGTTGGCGATCGTCATCATGATGGAGTAGATGCGGAAATCCAGACGCGATTGCGGCGGACGCAGGGCGATGTGGTGCTCGGCCAGCGTGGTGTTGATGGAGGCAATCAGCACCATGAGCAGCAGCACCACGGAACGGTTTTCCGTACCGAAGTGGAAGAGCCAGAAGAAGGCCGTTTCCACAGCGCGATAAGCCTTCACGCCGGGCGTGAGGTGCTCATTGATCGCGTTGTACATGGTGTGCTTTTCCTGGCAGAGCACGGCGGCCTTCTCGATGGAAGCACGCACGGCAGCAGGATCCTGCACATCATTTTCGAAGAGGGCGTCGATGGCGTCACCGCCACCTGCACCCTTGGTGAGTTCGGCATTGACGGCGGCATCAATGTCCGGATGCGCGTCGCAATCGGGGGCGCTGGGATCGGCACGCAGCATGAAGTACTGCACGCCGGCCTTGGGGTCGCCGAAGATGGATTCGCCCATGCGCAGCAGCTGGCCATGGAACATTTCGCCCGTGCCGATGACCAGGGTCAGCAGCAACAGAGTGAAAACGGGAAGGCTGAGCAGCCATTCTTTGGGAGTGCGCCCGAGGAAGCTGGACGCGGCGCCCGGGGAGGTGCCGTTGTGACTCATGGTGGGTTTTTCCGTTCTTGTTTTACGGCGCCGCGAGGGCAGGGCCGACATTCTTTTGGTGTGGGTGATACGTACAACCGGCGACCAGTCCAGAGCCGCCCCATATACCCGGATTGACCAGCAGGTCCCGAATACAGGTGCGCAAGAATACCCGAAAATCAGAGAACGGACATATGGCCGACTGTTTCGTTCCCTTGTGTCATTCGGGACAAGTCAGAAGGCGCAGATCGGGCCAGAAACTGGCCTCAAATGAGCTTCAGATAGGCCGTAACTTCCTCGCGGTCATGAAAAAGCTGGCGTATTTGCAGGCGATAGGCGCGGCTGCCTAGGCGCTGGGCGATGGCATCGCGGCAGAGGCGCACTTCCTCATAGCGTTTCTTCATGGGCAGTTTGAGATTGAAGATGGCGTGCTGTGCGGCGCCATCGGCAATCCAGCCGGCACAGAGGCTGGCGATGCGTTGCGGCTGTTCCACCATATCGCAGACCAGCCAGCTGACGGGTCGGGTCGGGCGGTAATGGAAGCCATCCACTTTCAGATGCTCGACCTGACCGGTCTGCATGAGGGCGGTATCCATGGGACCGTTGTCGATGGCGGTGACGGCCAGACCGTGTTTCACCAGCTGCCAGGTCCAGCCGCCGGGTGCGGCGCCCAGATCGACACCGGTCGCGCCTTCGCGCAGCAGTTCGCGGCGTTCATCGGCATCAAGGAAGTAGAGAAAAGCTTCTTCCAGCTTGAGCGTGGAACGGCTGGGCGCATTGGCGGGAAAGCGCAGGCGCGGAATGCCCAGCAGCCAGGGTGAGGCATTGCCGGGGAGAGAAAAGCCGGCGTGCACCGTGGTCGAGTCGAGAAAGAAAAGATGCAGGGTGGCTTCGGCCTTGCGTTGCTGCAAACCACTTTTCTGCAAGGCGGACTCCACCGCCGGCGTGAATTTGCGCAGGAAGCCGGAGAGCTCCTTGGCCTCGTTGGTATCGGCGGTTTCCAGGCGCAGCTCGCGAAAGCGGGCATGGCAGAGTCGCAATTTATCCAGCAGCGGCGTGATGCGATTGTCGGCCGGCAGCGTCCAGGCATCGCTCTCGAAAAGGAATACCAACTGGCGCGCGAAGACGAGATCGTGAAAATGCAAGGCCTGTTGTTGCGCCTCGGTCAGCACGGACATGGCCTGGAAGAGGATATAGGCGCTGTCGGGGCGGGTCTTCACATAGCCGGCGACGCCCAGCTCGCCCATGCGGGCCTGCAGTTCGGCAGCGGCTTCTTTTTCAAAGCCGGCGCGGCAGTAAACAAGCAGGGCGTGAGCGTTCATGAGCGGATTATCCGGGAAATCTGGAATGAAAAAGGCCCGCCATGGCGGGCCTTTGCGAATGCGTAGGGCTTATTCGCGGAAGCCGTAGTCTTCGTGCAGGGTGCCCTTGTCGCTGGGGCTTTTGGTGGCGTAATCGCGCGGCGGTTCCACGGAATAGTGATCGTCCACCAGTGTGCCTTGCAGGGTGTTGCCGCGGGGCGCATCCAGTTTTTCGAAGGCACTGGCCGGATTGCTGCTGCCATGGCGGCGGTTGTCGGCACACAGGCTTTCGGCACCACGCTGCAGATGCTCGTGCACTTCGCGATAGCTGTTGGTGAGATTGTTCACCAGTTGTGCTGTGCTGACGAAATGCTGGGTAACGGCATCCTGGTAATGATCGTATTTGCCCTGCAGAGCGTGCAGATGTTCCTCCAGCTCGCGGACGCGATTGTCCGGATTGCGCGCCTTGGCCAGCGCATAACCGGCAAATCCACCGATCACCAGGGTGACGATATACAGCAACCAGCTCATGTCGTTCTCCTTTGGATGTGCAATCTTGCACATCCGCATCCTGGCGCATCCACATCATTATGCCGATGCGCGAACATTTCCTGACTGGGGCTTAGTCTATAGCATCCCGTTGCCGCGCCAACCGGTCTTTGTCGTCACTTTGCAGCGTCCGGCTGCAAGTCTTGCAGGTGTAGTCATGTCGCTGTCCGCAGAAAAAAGCTTTTTCATTTCCGGTCCGGTTGGCCAACTGGAGGCGATATGGTCGCCATCAGACAGCAATCCGGCGCGAGCTGCTGTTATCTGTCATCCCCATCCCCTGCATGGCGGCACCATGGGCAACAAGGTGGTGACGACGCTGGCGCGTACCTGGCGTGATCTCGGGATTTCCACCCTGCGTTTCAATTTTCGCGGCACCGGTGCCAGTGGCGGGGTGCATGATCATGGTGTGGGTGAGTCGGATGATCTTCTGGCCGTGCTGGACTGGTTGCAGCAGCAGGGTGTCAGCCAGCTGGATCTGGCCGGTTTTTCCTTCGGCTCCTGGGTAGCGGCCAGCACGGTGGCCCGTCTGCCTGCCGGCTTGACGCTGGGGCGATTGGTGCTGGTGGCACCGCCCGTGCAGTACGAGGGCTATGCCGCCCTGAATCCTCCGGCAGGCACCCTGGTTTTCCAGGGCGATGAGGACGAGGTGGTGGAGGCGGCAGCGGTGCAGGCCTGGGTGGCCAGCCGGCAGCCGGTGCCGGAGCTGGTTTCCTTTGCCGGTGCCGGGCACTTCTTCCATGGCCGGCTGACCGAGCTCAAGGCGATCCTGCAGGAACGTTTGCAAGGCTGACGCGGCTTTGCAGCCCGGGGGCCAGGCCTTAAACTGCCCGGCCTGTTTGACCCTGCAGTCCTGAAGATTCCGCCCATGCCGCTCAGCCGTTACCAGCACGACCTGCGTCGTCCCGATTTCCATCACGATGAAGCCCAGGCCACAGCAGTGCGCCATCTGCAAAGGGTCAAGGACGAGTTGGTGGAGCGCTACGAGGCGGCACGCGATGCGCGCGGCTTTGGTCGTCTGAAATTGCAGAAGCAGCAGCGCGAGCCGGTGCGCGGGCTTTATATGTGGGGCGGGGTGGGGCGTGGCAAGACCTATCTCATGGACATCTTTTTTGAGTCCCTGCCGTTTCGCCGCAAGTTGCGCATCCATTTTCACCGCTTCATGCAGCGCGTGCACAAGGAGCTGAATTCGCTCAAGGGCACGCGTGATCCCCTGGATGTCGTGGCGGACCGCCTGCATGAAGAGGCCGTGGTGATCTGCTTTGACGAATTCTTTGTCACCGATATCACCGATGCCATGTTGCTGGGCGGCCTGTTTGAAAAGCTGTTTGCCCGGGGGGTGACCCTGGTGGCCACCAGCAATATCGTGCCCGACCGGCTTTATGAAAACGGCTTGCAGCGTGAGCGTTTCCTGCCGGCGATTGCACTGGTGAAGCAGTATTGCGAAGTGCTGAATGTGGATGCCGGCACGGATTACCGCCTGCGTGTGCTGGAAAAGGCCGATCTCTACCATACGCCGCTGGGGTCCGAGGCCGATGCCGCGCTGCGCCGTTCATTCGAGGCGCTGACGGCCGGGGTGAGCAAGGGTGAGGGCGATATCGTCATCAATGAGCGCAAAGTGCATGTGCTGGATCACAATGATGATGTGCTCTGGGCGACCTTTACCGAGCTTTGCGAATTGCCACGCTCGGCTGCGGATTACATAGAAATCGCCCGTGAATACCATGCTGTCATTCTTTCCGGCATTCCGGTGATGGATGCGCGCAATGACAATGCCGTGCGCCGCTTCATCAATCTGGTGGACGAGTTCTACGACCGGCATGTGAAGCTGATCGTCTCGGCCGAGGCCGATATCGCCAACTTCTATGAAGGTGGCCGTCTCAATTTTGAAATCGAGCGCACGAAGTCGCGCTTGCTGGAAATGCAGTCCAAGGAATATCTGGCACGGGAACATCTGCCCTGAGTCAGCGCGGTAAAGAATCTGTAGCGTCACCTGTAGCAAAAACGAGAAAAGCCAGCCCAACAACCCACGGAGACCATGGCCATGATTCCACGCAGCATATTCAATTCCGACCACGAAGCCTTTCGCGACATGGTGGTGAAATTCCTCGAGAAGGAAGCGGTGCCCTTCCATGCACAGTGGGAAGAAGACGGCCAGATTGCCCGTGATCTCTGGAGCAAGGCGGGCGAGCAGGGCCTGCTCTGCCCCTGTCTGCCGGAAGAGTTCGGTGGCGTAGGTGCGGATTACCTCTATTCCGCCATCGTCATGGAAGAAATTTCCCGTCTTGGCCTCACCGGCATAGGTTTCGGTCTGCACACCGATATCGTCGCTCCTTATATCGAGCATTACGGCAGTGCTGAGCTGAAGCAGAAATTCCTGCCCAAGATGGTCACCGGTGAAAAAGTGGGTGCCATCGCCATGACCGAGCCGGGTGCCGGCTCCGATCTGCAGGGTGTGCGCACGACGGCTGTACGTGATGGTGATCACTACATCATCAACGGCTCCAAAACCTTCATCACCAATGGCCAGCATGCCGATATCGTGATCGTGGTGGCCAAGACCGATCCGTCTGCCGGCGCCAAAGGTACTTCGTTGATCATTGTGGAGGCCGGTACACCGGGCTTCACCAAGGGCCGCAATCTGCACAAAGTGGGCATGAAGGCGCAGGATACTTCCGAGCTCTTCTTCCAGGATGTGCGCGTGCCGGTCGGCAATTGCCTGGGTGAAGAAAACAAGGGCTTCATCTACCTGATGCAGGAGCTGCCGCAGGAACGTCTGGGTATTGCCGTGAACGGCATTGCCATGGCGGAAGGTGCGCTCAAGCTCACGATTGATTATGTGAAAGAGCGCAAGGCTTTCGGCAAGCACATCTCTGATTTCCAGAACACCCAGTTCAAGCTCGCCGAACTGCATTCGAAAGTGCTGCAGGGTCGCGTTTTCGTAGACCGCTGCCTTGAGCTGCACATGAACAAGAAGCTGGATGTGCCGACCGCAGCGGCGGCCAAATACCTCATCACTGATCTGCAGTGCGAGATCATCGACGAGTGCGTACAGCTGCACGGTGGCTATGGCTATATGTGGGAATACCCCATTGCCCGTATGTGGGCCGATGCGCGCGTGCAGCGCATTTACGGTGGCACCAATGAAATCATGAAGACCGTGATTTCCCGCGCTGTGCTGGCCTAAGTCATTCCTGCAATAAAAAAGCCGGCAGATGCCGGCTTTTTTATTTTCAGTATCCCGCTTTATGGCGAAGGATTCGGATGCTGCACATGAATTGCTTCAATCGCCTGCAGCAACTCATCACTCAGGGTGATGCCGGCCGAGCCTATGTTTTCCTGCAGCTGCGCCAGTGAGGTGGCGCCGATGATATTGCTGGTGACAAAAGGCTGGCGATTGATAAAGGCCAAGGCCATTTGTGCTGGTGACAGGCCGTGTTCGCGAGCGAGGGCGACATAAGCCGTGGTCGCGGCTTCCGCCTGTGGGCTCAAGTAACGCGAGAAGCGCTTGAACAGGGTGATACGGGCTTTTTCCGGCCACTGGCCATTCAGGTATTTGCCGGTGAGCACGCCGAAAGCCAGCGGGGAATAAGCCAGCAGACCGATGTCTTCGCGATGCGATACTTCGGCCAGGCCCACTTCATAGCTGCGATTCAGCAGGCTGTAAGGATTCTGGATGCTGACGGCGCGTGGCAGGCCATGGGTTTCTGCCAGTTGCAGGAATTTCATGGTGCCCCAGGGTGTCTCGTTGGAGAGGCCGATATGGCGCACCTTGCCGGCCTTTACGAGGTCGTTCAGGGCTTCCAGGGTTTCCAGAATGGGCACGCTGTCGCTGTCATCCATGGCCTGGTAGCCCAGCTTGCCGAAGTAATTGGTCTGGCGGTCCGGCCAGTGCAGTTGGTAGAGGTCCAGATAGTCCGTCTGCAGGCGCTTGAGGGAGTTGTTGATGGCTTCCTCTATATGGGCGCGGGAGAGGCGGGGATTGCCGCGTATATAGGGCATGCCTTCGGAGCGGCCGGTGACCTTGGAGGCCAGCACGATTTTCTGGCGCAGGCCGGGGCGGGCGGCAAACCAGTGGCCGATGATGGTTTCTGTCGTGCCATAGCTCTTGGGCGTGGGCGGGACGGCATACATCTCGGCGGTATCGAAGAAGTTGATGTCGGCCTCGACAGCGGCATCCATTTGCGCAAAGCCTTCTTCCTGGCTGTTCTGTTCACCCCAAGTCATGGTGCCGAGGCAGAGCTGGCTGACCATGATGCCGCTGCGGCCGAGTGGACGTTGTTCCATGGTGATCTCCCGGATCGAGTCAAAGGCCCTTGATAAAAAGCCTTGCAAATCAAGGCCCGGAGCATAGGCGCAGGCCCTGTTTGAAGGCCATGCCGGGGCCTGAATTTCTTCGTGTCGAATCTGTTGTCAAAGCGGGGTCACTTGGGTAAGATGCGCGTCCTCTTTGACGGGTCAACCGTCGACTGCCCTTTTGTAATAGGCGTTAATGCGATGAAGACTTTCAGTGCCAAGCCGGAAACGGTGAAGCGTGACTGGTTTGTGGTCGATGCCAATGGCAAGACTCTTGGCCGTCTGGCCACCGAGCTGGCCAGTCGTCTGCGCGGCAAACACAAGCCGGAATACACACCTCATGTCGATACCGGTGACTACATTGTCGTCATCAATGCCGACAAGATCGCGGTCACGGGCAACAAGGCCCAGGCCAAGATGTATTATCACCACACCGGTTTCCCGGGTGGTCTGAAGAGCACGAATTTCGAAAAGCTGATCGCGGTCAAGCCCGAGAAGCCCCTTGAAATCGCCGTTAAGGGCATGCTGCCGAAGGGTCCTCTGGGCCGTGCCATGCTCGCCAAGCTGAAGGTTTATGGTGGTGCCGAGCATCCCCATTCCGCTCAGCAGCCGCAAGAACTGAAGATCTGAGCCGGAAGCCATGACAGCACAAACCAATTACGGTACTGGTCGTCGCAAGACGGCAACCGCCCGCGTTTTCCTCAGCGCCGGCACTGGCAAGATCACCATCAATGATCGTTCCATCGAAACCTACTTCGGCCGCGAAACTGCCCGCATGATCGTGCGTCAGCCGCTGGAGCTGGTGGAGCTGCTGGAAAAGTTTGACGTGAATGTCACCGTCGCCGGTGGCGGTATCGGCGGTCAAGCCGGTGCCATCCGTCATGGCATCACCCGCGCCCTGATCGAATACAGCGAAGACCTCAAGTCGCCGCTGCGCAAAGCCGGCTTCGTGACTCGCGATGCCCGTGAAGTCGAGCGTAAGAAGCTCGGTCTGCGCAAGGCCCGTAAGCGTCCGCAGTACTCCAAGCGTTAATCTGTTCCGGATATGGCGCACTGTCTGGTGCGCCGTGTCCTGCAGATGGTCCGAATGTTGGGGAATCGTCTAACGGTAGGACTACGGACTCTGACTCCGTCTGTCTAGGTTCAAATCCTAGTTCCCCAGCCAATTCAAAAAAACGCCTCCGGAATTCCCGGAGGCGTTTTTTTTTGTCCACAAAAAAGTGTGAAAACGTCGGGAAATCCTTTGCGTTTCAGCGGGTCACCAACCGTTACATCCTTGTAAGCCGTGGGTGATTTCATTATGATCCGCAGGCTTTTTTTCAGCTCGTCCGTGGGGTCACAGCTGCTGCGGGCGTCTTTGTGTCTCTTTGGAGAGTACGTTGATGAGTACTGACGGCGTGAATGTAGGTCGCCGCCGACTTCTGATAGGGGCCACCGCTGCGGTGGGTGCTGTTGGAGTCGGTTTCGTGGCCGTTCCGTTTGTGAAGTCCTGGACTCCCAGTGCCAAGGCCAAGGCGGCCGGCGCTCCGGTGACTGCAGACATCAGCCAGCTTGAACCGGGCCAGAAAGTCACCATAGAGTGGCGGGGCAAGCCGGTGTGGGTGGTGCGTCGCACCCCTGAAATGCTGGCAGGCCTCAAGGTAGTAGAAGCACAGCTGCTGGACCCTAACTCCGACAACGAAGCACAGCAGCCTGCTTACGCCAAGAACGCCACCCGCTCTATCAAACCCGAATATCTTGTGCTCACCGGCATCTGCACCCATCTCGGTTGCTCGCCGCTGTTCGAGCCGGAAAAGGCCAAGATCCAGGCCGACTGGCTGGGCGGTTTCTTCTGCCCCTGCCATGGTTCCAAGTTCGATCTCGCCGGTCGTGTCTACAAGGGTGTGCCTGCGCCCAAGAATCTCGAAGTCCCGCCGCACTCCTATGATTCGGAGAAGGTCATCACGATCGGCGTCGACAAGGAGCATGCGTAATGAACAAGCTCTTTTCCAGCGTAATGGGTTGGGTGGATGCGCGTTTCCCGGCAACGGAAACCTACGAATACCACATGTCCAAGTACTACGCGCCGAAGAACTTCAACTTCTGGTATTTCTTCGGTGTGCTGTCCATGGTGGTGCTGGTCAACCAGCTCGTCACCGGCATCTGGTTGACCATGTTCTATACGCCCAGCGCTGATGCGGCGTATGACTCCGTCGCCGGCTACATCATGTATGACGTGTCCTACGGCTGGTTGCTGCGCTATATGCACTCCACCGGCGCGTCAGCCTTCTTTGTCGTCGTGTACCTGCATATGTTCCGTGGCCTGCTCTACGGTTCCTATCGCAAGCCGCGCGAGCTGGTGTGGCTGATCGGCATGGGCATTTATCTTGCGCTCATGGCGGAAGGCTTCTTCGGCTATGTGCTGCCCTGGGGCAATATGTCCTACTGGGGCGCGCAGGTGATCGTGAACCTCGCCGGTGCCGTGCCTGTAGTGGGTGGTGCGCTGGTGGAGTGGGTGCGCGGTGACTTCCTCATCTCCGGTGCCACGCTCAACCGCTTCTTTGCCCTGCATGTGGTTGCCATTCCGCTCGTACTGGTCGCTCTGGTGTTCATGCACCTCGTGGCCCTGCATCACGTTGGCTCCAACAATCCTGACGGCGTCGAAATCAAGAAGAACAAGGGTCCGGATGGCGTGCCGCTGGATGGCATTCCTTTCCATCCCTATTACACCGTGCACGACCTGGTCGGCATCGTGGTCTTCCTCGCCGTGTTCTCGCTGGTGATCTTCTTCTTCCCGGATGGCGGTGGTTACTTCCTCGAGCGTCCCAACTTCGAGCCGGCCAATCCGCTGAAGACGCCTGAACATATTGCTCCGGTGTGGTACTACACCCCCTTCTACGCCATGCTGCGTGCCACGCCGTCCATGTTCGGCTCGGCCTTCCCCGGCGTGATCGTGATGGGTGCTTCCATTGCCATCCTCTTCGTGCTGCCCTGGCTGGATCGCAGCCCGGTCAAGTCCATGCGCTACAAGGGCTGGATGAGCAAGGTGTGGCTGGCCGTGTTCGTGGTGAGCTTTGTCATCCTCGGTTATCTCGGTGTGAGTCCGTCTGACGGACATACCTTCGGTATCGGTAATACCCTGCTGGCCCAGATCCTGACCGCCGTGTATTTCCTCTACTTCATCCTGATGCCGATCTACACATCCATCGAGCGATGCAAGCCAGTTCCCGATCGTGTCACCGGGGGTAGCCACTGATGAAAAAATTCATTCTTTTCGCCCTGCTGGCCCTGTCGCCTTTCACGGTGCAGGCTTCCGGTGGTCACGGCGGTGCTGAGCTGCTGCACGCTCCGGTGAATGCGCAGGACAAGGTCTCCCTGCAGAATGGCGCCAAGCTCTACATCAGCTATTGCCTGGGCTGCCACAGCGCCAAGTACATACGCTATGAGCGTCTGGCCAATGATCTGCGCATCGAGCCCGCCCTGGTGCAGGAGTACATGAATTTCACCGGCGACAAGCTCGGTGACCAGATGACTTCGCACACCAATCCCAAGGACCAGGCCAAGTGGTTCGGTGCGGCTCCGCCCGATCTCACCACGGAAACCCGCCTGCGTTCGCCGGACTGGGTGTACAGCTATCTGCTGGGCTTCTATCCGGATGAAGGCCGTCCCTACGGCGTGAACAACAAGGTGTTCAAGGACGTGGCCATGCCGCATGTGCTGGCTGACCTCGAAAAGGAACAGACCCCTGAAGAGTTCAAGCGTTCGGTGGGTGACATTGTCAACTTCATGGCCTATATGGCTGAGCCGAACAAGTCCGAAAGCGAGCGCATCGGGGTGTTCGTCCTCTTCTTCCTCGGCATACTGATGATTCCGGTCTGGTTCCTGAACAAGGAATACTGGAAGGACGTCAAGTAAGGCGAGGCTGATGTGGTATAGCAAGAAGCCCGGGGAAACCCGGGCATCTTGTCTCAAGGGCGCGGAATTCTCCGCCGCCCTTTTTGTGTTTATGGGCCTGCCCGCAAAACAGGCCCCAGTTTTGATTGGAGTGCAAGCATGGGCGTGGTAACCCGCCGGTCCTCAATGACCTTTTATTCGGATGGATCCGATCACTACAGCCACCGCGTGCGTATCGTGCTGGCGGAAAAAGGCGTGTCGGTGGATGTGGTGAATGTCACCACCGCCAACAAGCCCGAAGACCTTGCTGATCTCAATCCGTACAACTCACTGCCAACCCTGGTCGATCGTGAGCTCTCGCTCTACGAATCCAAGATCATGATGGAGTATCTGGACGAACGCTTCCCGCATCCGCCGCTGCTGCCGGTGTATCCGGTGGCCCGTGCGCAGAACCGCCTGCTGGCCTATCGCATCGAGCGCGACTGGTGCCCGCATGTGGACCTGCTGCTGGGTGGCAAGGGCAAGGAAGCGGCTGTGCTCAAGGCGCGCAAGGAATTGCGCGACAGCCTGATCACTATTGCACCGATTTTCGCTGAAAAGCCTTTCTTCCTGAGTGATGAATTCACCCTGGTGGATTGCATCGCCGCGCCCATCCTGTGGCGTCTGCCGGCCATGGAAATCGAGCTGCCGGAAAAGCAGTGCAAGGCCATGCTGAAGTATATGGATCGCATTTTCGCTCGCGAATCCTTCCTGGCCAGTCTCTCGGATGCCGAGCGCGATCTGCGCAACGCCTGAGGATTCCTGCCTTGAAATAAAGAAAAAGGATGGCATGGCCATCCTTTTTCTTGTGCGCGTTTTGCATGGAGACCAAGCTCATGACGCCCAGCCGACCGTATATGGTTCGTGCCATCTATGAGTGGATCAACGACAACAATATGACGCCGCATGTGCTGCTGGATGCCACACGCAGCGGCGCCGTACTGCCGCAGGCGCATGTGAAAGATGGCCGCATCGTGCTGAATATTGCGCCCGGTGCCGTGCGTGATCTTTTCATACGCAATGAGGGCATCAGCTTTTCCGCCCGTTTCGGCGGTGTGCCCATGCAGGTGACGGCGCCCATGCAGGCCGTGCTGGCCATTTATGCACGTGAAAACGGACAGGGCATGTTCTTTGATGAGGACGAGGAATTTCCGGACACGGAAACTCCTGATGACGAGCCGCCCACGCCAGAGCCTCCGGCTGGGAAGCGTCCCGCCTTGCGTGTGGTGAAGTGAAATAAAAAAGGCCGCTATCCAGCGGCCTTTTTTATTGTGCGGGCGATGGCTTTAGCTGTTGCTTGCTGCGGGCGCTGCAATGCCCGGTGCCGGCAGATAGTCCACCAGCTTCACGATTTTCTTCACGCCGGAAACACCCTTGATGATGCTGATGGCCTGATCTGCCTCGCCGGGGGTGAGCTTGCCCATGAGATAGACCGTGCCGCCCACCGTGAAAACCTTGGTGCGTGAAGAAGGAAAGCTTTTCTCGAAGAGGAAGGCCGCACCCACACGCTTGGTGATGGAGCCATCGGAGAAGCGCTCGGCGTAATAGCTGGCCGGGGCAATGATGAGCTCGTTGTGTATCTGCTTCACTTCGGCAATCTGGCTGATGACTTTTTCAGCCTTGGCCTTGAGCTCTTCCGTCTGTACCTGACCGGCCAGCAGCACGCTGCCATAGAAGCTGATCACGTTCACATTGGCTTCCCGGAATTGCGCATCAGCCTTGTAGATATTGATGCCGCCATCACGCTCTATGGCGCTGTCTTCCAGGCTCATGCTGATGCTGCGTTCACCGGGTGCCTTGCCGACGGGCTCGGGGCCGGTGGCGCTGGCCATGAGGCTGGTGCAGCCATTCAGTCCCAGCACAAGGCCAGCGGCAGCAAAAAGGGCGATGCATGGCTTAAACATCATTGGCTCCGAAAAATTCGCGATCGATAAGATCGCAGCAGCAGTTGAGAACGAAGAGCTGGGCTTCGTGCACGCGCGGTGCGGAATTGCCCGGCAGGCGCAGATGTACGTCCTGGTCGGAACGCAGCAGCCGTCCCAGCTCGCCGCCACCTTCCCCAGTGAGGGCGAGTACGCGGCCGCCCAGTTCCTGCATCGCGCGTGCAGCCTGCACGATATTGGTGGCATTGCCGCTGGCGCTGGGAATGAGCAGGACATCACCGGGGCGGGCCAGAGCCTGCAGCGGGCGTGCGAAAACATCCTGGAAGCAACCATCGGCCGCAATGGCCGTGGTGGTGGCAGCATCGCCCAGCAGGATCACCGGCAGGGCCGGGCGCTCGCGCTCATAGCGATTGCCCAGTTTGCTGACAAAACTGTGCACATTGCCGGCCGAGGCGCCATTACCGCAGCAGAAAATGCGCTGGTCCTGCATGAGGGCGCTGATCAAGGTACTGGCCAGCTGCTCGATGCTGCTGGCATGGAATTCGGCCAGCTGCGACATGGTGTGCAGGCTGTCGGTAGCGAGGGTAATGATGCGGTCTTGCATGTGCAGCTATCAGGTCGTGAAGGCGGCAGGCAACCATTCGACATGCCATTCTTGCGCGGAAGCTTGCAGCGCAAGCACGTCAAAACGGCAGTTGCAGCGGGAAAACTCGGGGTGATGGTGGAGAAAAGCCCCAGCGCTTGCAATGATTTTTTGTTGCTTGGCGAAGGTGACGCTGGCGGCGGCGCCACCGAAATCCTGGCGGTTGCGCAGGCGGACTTCGGCAAAGACCAGCAGCTTGTCCTGACGCATCACCAGATCGATTTCACCGTAACGGCAGCGGTAGTTGGCGGCCACGAAGCGCAGTCCATGCGCTTCCAGAAAGCGGCGGGCATGGGCTTCAGCGAGCGCTCCCGGATTGTTCGGGCCCGACGGGGTTGGCAGTTCCATTGCGCACCTCGGCACAGCTCACGGTTCGGCGCAGGCGATGGGCGTGATCGGCACGCACCACGCCACTGCGCAGGGAAATGGCCTCGCCATCCTGCAAGGCCTGCCATTGGCGAATCAGCGTCCAGGCATCGGCGCCAAAGGCATAAAGACGATCGTAGCCGCTGCTGGGTCGGCCGAAGCTGCTGTAGAGCGCAGTTTGTTCTTCACGGGCCGGCTCCAGCATCCAGGGCAGATCGCAGAAGTGCAGGCCATCCAGATCTTTCTGGCCGCTGGCATCGGCAGTCGGGTCCCAGGCGGCGGAAGAGGCATAGAGCGGAATGGGATTGTGGTAATAGGTGAGGGCAGGCTGGATTTGCCGCGCCAGCGCCGGGCTGGCGAGGAAGAGGGCGTCCTGGCGTGCACTGCTGCGTGACAGCTCCTTGATCTCGGCAACCACGCCACCCTTGCGGGCCGGGTCCAGCGTGAGAACTTTTGGGGCGCTGCCTCCGCCTGCTTGCCAGATGGCCGAGAAAATCCGCAGCTGGCGCTGGCTGGCTTCGTCAGCGGTGCTCAGGATCAGGGGCTGACGGATTTTGCTCTCGCGCATCCAGGTAACAAGGCGAAGGATTTCGTCCTCGGGCGAGAGAGCAAATTGGTAGATATTGTCGACGCTGCTGTCGACGCTATTGAGTGCCAGCAGCGGAATGGCTGGTGGCCCGGCTTTGACCAGTGGCTCTAGGCGTTCGCGGTCCAGCGGACCGATGATGAGGCCGGCGCCATCGGCGCGTGCCTGATTGACCAGGGCGATGATATCGGCCGAATCACTGTCATAAAAACGCAGTTCGGGGCTATCGGCCGCCGTGGCACTGTCCTGATAATACGCGGCCAGAAAACCGTCCCGTATGCTTTCAGCTGCCTTGGCCATACGGCCTGATTGCGGCAGCAGCAGTGCAATATGGGGTGCGGCGGCGAGCGTCGTCGAGCTGGCAAAAAGCGCGCTCAGCAAGCTGCTCGTGCGCAAGAAACGGGAGAAACGCATGCGCGGTTACCAATCTGCGGAGAAATCATGACCGGCGTACTGTATGTGGTGGCAACGCCGATTGGCAATCTTGAGGACTGGAGCCCGCGTGCCGTGGCTACGCTCAAGGCCGTCTCCGTGATTGCGGCGGAAGATACGCGCCACTCCGGGCGGCTCATGCAGCATTTTGCGATCGGCACGCGGCTGATTGCCGTGCACGATCATAATGAAGGCGCCAAGGTCGAGTCCCTGCTCGCGGATTTGCAGGAAGGGCGGGATATCGCTCTCATTTCCGATGCTGGCACACCTCTTATCAGTGATCCCGGCTATCGTCTGGTGGCGGCGGCACAGCAGGCCGGTTTGCGAGTGGTACCGATTCCCGGTGCTTGCGCGGCGATTACGGCGCTTTCTGCCGCCGGCATTCCCTCTGACCGTTTTGTCTTCGAAGGTTTTCTGCCGGCCCGCTCGGCAGCGCGCAGCGAGCGTTTGCGCGAGCTGGCTGGCGAGACGCGTACCCTGATTTTCTACGAGGCGCCGCATCGTGTGCAGGAGTGCCTGCAGGACATGGCGACGGTGCTTGGGAATGAACGCCGTGTGGCGCTGGGGCGCGAGCTGACCAAGACCTTTGAGACCATACGCCAGCTGCCGCTGGGTGAAATGCTGGCCTGGGTCAGCAGTGATGCCGACCAGCAGCGCGGCGAAATCGTCCTGATACTGGAGGGCGCTTCGGCAGAAGCCGGCGAGCAGGACTGGCGTGAGGCGGATCGCGTGCTGGCTTTGCTGCTGGCCGAACTGCCGGTAAAGCAGGCGGCGGGTCTCGCCGCGGGCATCACCGGCCTGAAGAAAAATGCGCTTTATGAAAGGGCGCTGCAGCTCAAGGCCTGACTGGCGCTTTCCCTCCTTGTATTGCCGTCCCGGCCTCCGTAAGCTCCGCGCCCGGAGTCGGCCGGGCGATCGCTGCTGCAGCAATGCAGGGGAGGAAAGTCCGGGCTCCACAGGGCAGAGTGCCAGGTAACGCCTGGGCGGCGCGAGCCGACGGAAAGTGCAACAGAGAGCAGACCGCCGATGGCCTGCTGTTCGTGAGGGGCACTGGTCGACCGTAGGTCGACACAGTGTTCCTGCACCGCCGAAAGGCGGCGCGAATAGCAGGATCAGGCAAGGGTGAAACGGTGCGGTAAGAGCGCACCACGAGTCTGGCAACAGACCGGTACGGCAAACCCCACTCGGAGCAAGACCAAATAGGGTTCCATACGCGCGGCCCGCGCGGGAACCGGGTAGGTTGCTTGAGCCCGCTGGCGACGGCGGGCCTAGAGGAATGATCGTCCTCGACAGAACCCGGCTTACAGGCCGACTCCACCTTTTCCTTGCACCGGGCAGCGCCCTCCTGCTGCCCTCGCAGTTTTCATGCCGGCCGCGGTCTGGGCATGGATTGCCACTGGCTTCCAGAGAGGTTTTCTGGTCCTACCATTTCACTGTCTTCACGGCCTTTCTCCAGCTATGCAGGTGCTGCTTTCTTGCTTGCCGGGCGTTTGCGCCGTAGTAACCACTTACCCTGCCTTAATGCCCATTGTTTCCACTGTCATTCGCTATATAACCAAAAAATCTTACCCACTCTTAATGTAACTTTTTGCATTAAGTAGGCTTCGTAAGTATTTGTTTTTGTTTGTATTGATCATTGCTGATATTTTGAGCAGTAGTTTTTAACTTATTGATAAATATGGGATTAGTGCTCTCTTATAACTACTGGAGGTTTCCTTGACGCTGTTGAAGCCCCTTCTCTATAGTTCGCGAGTGGTGAAAAGTGCAGTTTTGTGGCGAATTCTGGAAGAAAAATCAAAGCGGGTGGATGACGCATCGTGTTCAGGGGTTTTGACGAGCTAAACATGGACGCCAAGGGGCGCATCGGTTTACCGACGCGTTACCAGGAGCGCGTGCTCGCCGCCTGCCAGGGCAAGTTCGTCGTCACCGTCGATATCCGTGAGCGCTGCCTCGTGCTTTATCCCCTGCCGGAATGGGAACAGATAGAGGCAGGACTCAATCGTCTGCCAGCTTCCAATCCCGAGTCGGCCCGTCTCAAGCGCCGTCTGATCGGTTATGCCACTGAAATCAATACCGATGCCACGGGACGCTTCCTGATCAGCCCCGAGCTGCGTGCTTTTGCCGGCCTGGAAAAGGCCGTGGTGCTGGCGGGTCAGGGCAAGAAATGTGAAATCTGGGACAAGCAGGCCTGGGATGCTCTCCAGGCCGAGGTGCACGAGGCGGATTTCTCGTCACCCGAGCTTGCAGCTGCAATCGACAGTCTGGCGCTTTAACCATGAATACCTTCGTTCACCAGACCGTGCTCCTTGATGAGGCGGTAGTGTCGGTATTGGGAGCCCAGGATGAGCTGTCCCCGAAAAACGGCATCTATATAGATGCCACCTTTGGCCGCGGCGGCCATACCCGTCACCTGCTTGCGCAGTTGGGCGTCGATGCCCGCGTATTCGGCTTTGACAAAGATCCGCAGGCCATTGCTGCTGGTGCCGAGCTGGCGGCTGCTGATGCGCGCTTTGTCATCGTGCACGAATCCTTTGCCGACATTCTTTCCGTGCTGCGTGCACAGGGCTTGGCTGGCGCGGTCGATGGCGTGCTGGCCGATCTTGGTGTGTCCTCACCGCAGCTGGATGACGCCGAGCGTGGTTTCAGCTTCATGAATGACGGCCCCTTGGACATGCGCATGGATTCTTCGCGCGGCCAGAGTGCTGCCGAATGGATTGCCGATGTTGCCGAAGACGAGCTGGCGCGCGTGCTCTTTGAGTTCGGCGAAGAACGGCATTCCCGTCGCATTGCGCGTGCCATCGTGAAAGCACGGGCAGAGAAGCCCATCACACGTACCAAGGCGCTCGCCGATATTGTGGCTGCGGCCCATCCCGCCTGGGAAAAGCACAAGCACCCGGCCACGCGCGCCTTCCAGGCCATACGCATTGCCATCAATAACGAGCTGGGCGATATCCAGCAGTTCCTGCGCGATGCGCTGGCTGTGCTCAAGCCGGGCGGCCGTCTCGCCGTGATCAGCTTCCACTCGCTGGAAGATCGTCTGGTAAAGCAGTTTTTCCAGAAAGAAGCCAAGGGCGATGATTTTCCACCCGGTCTGCCGGTGACGGTGGACATGCTCAAGCCGCGCCTGAAAATCATCGGCAAGGCGATTGATCCTTCCGACGCCGAAGTGGCCGCCAATCCGCGTGCCCGCAGCGCGCGTTTGCGCGTGGCCGAAAAGATTGCGGAGGCGGCATGAATCAGGCAGCCCGCAAAATCAATGAGCGTCTGCAAGCTGGTGTGCAGGCTCGCCTGCCGGCGGTGCAGGGCGGCGTGATGGCAGCGGCTGTTCTGTTGACGCTGGTGAGCTCGGCGGTTGCCGTGGCCTATAGCGCACACAAATCGCGTCTGTATCTGAATGATCTGCAAAAGTTGGAAGTGCAGCGCGACAAGCTGGAAACCGAATGGGGCCAGCTCCTGCTGGAGCAGCATGCCTGGGGTGCTTATGCCCGCGTTGGCAAGCTCGCTACCGAGCAGCTGCAGATGCGTAATCCTGCGCCCACGGAAATCATGATGGTGAGGCAATGAGCAAGGACGGCACGCTGACATTCACCGGGCGTCATCGCCTGGTCAGCCTCGTCATGCTCGGGCTTTTTGGCACGATGGCGGCGCGCGCTACCTATCTTACGGTGGTGGACCGGGACTTCCTGCGCCGCCAGGGTGATGCCCGCATGCTGCGTGTGGAGCCGATTGCGGCACACCGCGGCATTTTGCGTGATCGCAATGGCCTGCCGCTGGCGGTGAGTACACCGGTGGTGTCCATCTGGATGAATCCCAAGGAAGCGGCGGCCGGCAAGCTGGATGTGAATGCATTCGCTCGAGCCATGGATATGGATGCTGTGTGGCTGCGCGAGCGCCTCAAGAAAAACAGTCAGCGCGAATTCACCTATATCAAGCGTCATCTTTCACCCGATTCTGCTGCGCTCATTCTGGCGCAGGAATTTCCGGGTATTTATGGCATGACCGAATACCGTCGCTTCTATCCGGAAGGCGAGGTCATGGCGCATGTACTGGGCTTCACCAATCTGGATGATGAAGGCCAGGAAGGTCTGGAGCTGGAGCTGGACAAGACCTTGCGTGGTGTACCCGGCAAAAAGCGCGTGCTGCGCGATCTCAAGGGTTCCAAAATCAAGGATGTGGCCCTGCTGAAACCGGCACAGCCGGGGCAGGATGTGTTGCTCAGCTTTGATTCGCGCACACAGTATCTGGCTTATCGTGAGCTGGCGCAGGCCGTGGAGCGCAACGGCGCACGTGCCGGCACCGCTGTGGCTCTGGATGTGGATACCGGCGAAGTGCTGGCCATGGTCAACCAGCCGTCTTTCAATCCGAATAACCGCAGCAATCTGCGTCCGGATGAGATGCGCAATCGCGCTGTCACCGATATGTTCGAGCCGGGCTCCACCATGAAGCCCTTCACGGTGGCTGTGGGTCTGGAAACCGGCAAATACACCACGCGCAGTCTCTTCAATACGACGCCGGGAAGCTTGCGCGTCTATAACAAGACCAT
>JAVHYE010000028.1 GCA_031119295.1 Pedobacter sp.
CGGCATCGGGCTGCAACAGGCCCAGCGCAATGCGCACGAGGCAGGTTTTGCCGGCACCATTGGGGCCGATCAGCGTGAGTATCTTGCCGGGCTCGAGGCGCAGATCGACGCCGTCGAGCACGCTGCGTCCATCACGGGCCAGGCGTATGCCTTTGAGTTCCAGAAGGGGAGCGGTCATGTGAATGCTTACTTAGGGGGCTGTTGCTGGCAGTGCCGGCAGAGGCCGGTCAGTTCCAGGGTCTGGCTCTGTATGTCGAAATGGGCGGTGGCGGCGGCTTTGTCCACGGCAGCGCCAAGGGCACGGGTATCCGCAATTTCCTCGGCATTGCCGCAGGATTCGCAGAGCAGGAAGTAGCCGGCATGGGCCGCCCCCGGATGCGAGCAGCCCACGAAGGCATTGCGCGAGGCGATGCGGTGGATCAGCTTTTGCTCCAGCAGGAATTCCAGGGCGCGGTAGACAGTCGGCGGGGCCGGCTTGTGGCCTTCGGCTGTGAGCTGGTTGAGCAGCTCGTAAGCCCCCAGCGGTCGGTGGCTGTCCCAGACCAGTTCCAGCACGCGCCGGCGCAGCGGCGTCAGGCGGGCGCCGCTTTCGGCGCAGAGGCGGTCGGCCGTGGCCAGGGCGTCGTGCACACAATGGCTGTGATCATGATCGGGATCATGGGGCGAGAAGACGGGCGTGCTCATGGCGGACTCGCGACAAACGATGCGCAACAATATAACATCGGCGGCTCTTTGCTGCATCGCCGGTTTGCCACCATGTCCCGCTTTCTCTGCCTGCTTCTTTTGACTTTGCTGCCTCTGGATTCCGCCCGGGCGGTGGAAGTGCTGGCCAGTATCCGGCCGCTGGCCCTGATTGCCGAGGCGGTGGCGGGCGGCAAGGTGACGGTGCAGCAGCTGGTGCCCAATGGCACTTCGCCGCATGACTACCAGCTCAAGCCTTCGGACCGCCTGCGTCTGGCACGAGCCGATATCGTCCTGTGGACGGGCCCGGCCAATGAGGGCTTCCTGAGCCGGCTTGTTGCCAGCGCCAAGGGAGAGGTGCTGACAGCGCAGAAGTTGCCCGAGCTGAATCTGCTGGCTCAGCGGCGTCTGGATGGCGGCACGGTGGTGGCCGGCAGTGTCGATCCGCATCTCTGGCTGGACCCGGACAATGCCGTAGTGATTGCCCGCGCCCTGGCTGAAACCCTGGCCAAGCGGGATGCCTCACGTGCGGCGCTGTATCGCAAGAATGCAGCCGAGTTCGCCAACCGTATTGCCTTGCTCAAGGCGCGGCAGGCACCGCGTTTCCAGGGGCTGCCGACGCGCTCCTTCATTGCCTATCACGATGCCTACCAGTATCTGGAGTCGGTGCTGGGCCTGAATTATCGCGGCAGTGTGGTGGTGGCGGGCGAAGGCAAGCCCAGCGCCAAACATTTCCTCCTGCTCTCGCAGAAAATCCGTCAGGAAGGCATTAGCTGCCTGCTGGGCGAGCCGGGTTTTGACGAAGCGCTGGCGCGTAATGTCTTTGCCGGCAACAAAGCTGTGCTGGTGTCAGTGGACGAGCAATTTGCAGCGGCGCCTTCATCGGCCGAAGGCTATGGGGTGGGCCTCACGCTGATGGCCGACAGCATCTATCGCTGTCTGGGTGGCGACAACACGGTGCTGCGCTGATCAGAGCGCTTGCAGGCGCGTGGCGCAAAGCTGGCGCATTTCTCCCGGATCTTTTTCCAGTACATGTTCACCGCCGCGACCTTCCGCGGCATTGCGTGCGCCCACATCCAGGCGCGATAGCCAGAAACGCATGGCGGCCACGGCGAGAAAAACAGGCAACGCCGATTTTTCTGACGCCGTGAGTGCGCGACGACTTTCGTAGCCTTGCAGAAAGGCCGCCTGCCGTGCGGCATCAGGCGCATCATCCGGCCAGTGCCGGCAGAAATCATTCACGGTAATGGCAATATCCAGCAGCCAGTGGTCATGACTGGTTTCGGAAAAATCCAGGATGGCGGTGACAACATCACTGCTCATGAGTGTGTTGTCGCGGAAAAGATCGCCGTGTATCAGTCCGCCCGGCAAGGCCGGATGCTGCTGGCGGACTTGTGCGTAATGCCGGAGCACATCCTGCAGCAGGGCGCTTTCATCTTGCGGCAAACGTGACAGCCAGCGTGCGGCAACTTCATCCCACCATTGCGGTCCGTGTGTATTCTCGCGAGCCAGCGGATAACCCTGCAGCGCCAGATGCAGGCCAGCGAGTGCATGGCCCATGGCGCGACATTGGGCGATGCCGGGCGTATGCGGATGACCGCCGGCCAGTCGCGGTGCCAGCTGTGCCGGCTTTCCCGCCAGATGATTGAGGGCATGTGCATGTCTGTCCGCCAGCGGCGCGGCCACCGGAATGCCGGCTTCATGCAGATGCGTGAGCAGGGGATAAAGAAACGAGGCCTCCCTTTCGCCCAGCTCCTCGAAGAGCGTGAGCACGAGATCGCGGCCGTCAGCCAGTGTCAGGAAATAATTGCTGTTTTCTATGCCGCCCTTGATGGGCTGCAGGCTCACGGCCGTAGCGAGGCCGTAACTTTCCACAAAAGGCTGGACATCATCGAGGCTGAGCAGGGTATAGACCGACATGGCAGGAATGTCCGGATCAAAGACCGCATCAGCATAACGGGGCAGGGCGCCGGCGGCGACAGTGAAGGGCTTCTGCGCTACCCTGCGGGCTGTTTTTCTGCCCAGCGTTTTTGCCATGACTGCCACACCCTTCATTCTTGTTGACGGCTCTTCCTATCTCTATCGCGCCTTCCATGCACTGCCGCCACTGACGACGCGCAGCGGCCAGCCCACGGGTGCGGTCAAGGGCGTGGTCAATATGCTGCAGAAGCTGATCAAGACCTACGGCCCCACCCATATTGCCGTGGTGTTTGATGCGCCGGGTGGCACCTTCCGCGACGAGATTTATCCCGAGTACAAAGCCAACCGGCCGCCCATGCCGGATGATTTGCGCTCACAGATCGATCCCTTGCATGCCGTGATTCGCGCCATGGGCCTGCCCATGCTCTGCGAAAAAGGCGTGGAGGCAGATGACGTGATCGGCACGCTGGCGCGGCAGGCAGCGGCGCAAGGCCAGGCGGTGCTGATTTCCACTGGCGATAAAGATATTGCGCAGCTGGTAAACGAGAACATAACGCTCATCAACACCATGACGGATACGCTGCTGGATCGTGAAGGCGTGATCGCCAAATTCGGCGTGCCGCCGGAATGCATCATCGATTATCTGGCGCTTGTTGGTGATTCCGTCGACAACATTCCCGGCGTGCCCGGCGTCGGCCCGAAAACGGCAGCGAAATGGTTGCAGGAATTCGGTTCACTGGATGCCCTGCTGGAAAAGGCGGACACCATCAAGGGCAAGGCCGGTGAAAATCTGCGCGCCTCGCTGGATGTGCTCAAGCTGGCGCGTGAACTGGCGACTATAAAGTGCGATGTGGAACTGCCCATCACCTATGCCGATCTGCATCCTTCTGCGCCAGACAATACTGAATTGCTGAAGCTGACGCAGGAGCTGGAATTCCGTACCTGGAATGCCGAGCTTGAAAAAGGCGGTGCGGCGCCTGTTGCCACCAATACGGCAGCGGTTGTGACAGAAAGTGCTGTCGCTGAAGTTGTGCAAGAAGACATGGAGCGCAAATACCACACGGTATTTACCGAAGACGATTTTGCGGCCTTGGTGAAAAAGCTGGAAGCGGCATCGGCCTTTTGTGTCGATACCGAAACCACCAGCCTGGATTATATGCAGGCCGAAATCGTCGGCCTGTCCTTTGCGCTGGAAGCAGGCGAAGCCTGGTATGTGCCGGTAGGCCATGACTATATGGGCGCGCCGGATCAGCTGCCGCGCGAGAAAGTGCTGGCCGCTCTCAAGCCGGTTCTTGAAAATCCCGCTGTCGGAAAAATCGGCCAGCATCTCAAATACGATATCCATGTGCTGGCGAATTACGGCATTCACCTCAAAGGTTTTGTCTTCGACACCATGCTGGCCTCCTATGTCGTGGATGCCACGGCCACGCGCCACAATATGGATGCCATGGCCGCACTCTATCTAGGCATTACCACCACGACCTTCGAGCAGATTGCCGGTAAAGGTGTAAAGCAGCTCACCTTCAACCAGATTCCCATTGGCGACAAAGACGAGCCGGCTGCTGCGCATTACGCGGCCGAAGACGCCGACATCACGCAGCGCCTGCATGATGTGCTGGCAGCAAAGCTGGCTCAGGATGAAAAACTGCTTTCCGTCTTCCGCGATATTGAAATGCCGCTGGCGCCCATCCTGCAGAAAATGGAAAGAACAGGCGTGCTGATTGATGGCGCCATGCTGGCCAGGCAAAGTCGCGAACTGGGCGAGCGTATACTGGCGCTGGAAAAAGAAGCTTATGAAATTGCTGGCCAGGAATTCAATCTGGGCTCGCCCAAGCAGCTGGGCCATATCCTGTATGAAAAGCTGGGCATTCCGGCCCCAAAGAAAACGGCAACGGGTCAATATTCCACAGCCGAAGATGTGCTGGAGCAGCTTGATCATCCACTGCCGCGTTTGCTTTTGCAGCATCGCTCTCTGGCCAAGCTGAAATCGACATATACAGAAAAGCTTCCTGAGCTGGTCAATCCGAAAACGAAGCGCGTGCACACTTCCTATCATCAGGCAGTGGCTGCAACCGGCCGTCTTTCTTCCACTGATCCCAATCTGCAGAACATTCCCATCCGCACGGAAGAGGGCCGGAAAATCCGTCAGGCCTTTATTGCGCCTGCAGGCTGGAAAGTATTGGCGGCTGACTATTCACAAATTGAATTGCGCATCATGGCGCATCTTTCCGAAGACGAAGGTCTGCTCAATGCTTTCCGGCATGGTGAAGATGTGCATCGCGCGACAGCGGCCGAAGTATTCGGCGTACCGATTGCGGAAGTGACGTCTGATCAGCGTCGCAATGCCAAGGCCATCAACTTCGGTCTGATTTACGGTATGTCGGCGTTTGGTCTCGCGAAGCAGCTGGGTATTGGCCGTGCCGAGGCGCAAAGCTATGTAGACATGTATTTCGCGCGCTATCCCGGCGTGAAACGTTATATGGAACAAACGCGCGCACTGGCGGCAGAAAAAGGCTATGTGGAAACGCTGTTCGGGCGTCGTCTCATGGTGCGTGAAATCCATTCCAAGAATGCGGCCTTGCGTCAGGGTGCCGAACGTGCAGCCATCAATGCGCCCATGCAGGGCACGGCGGCCGACATCATCAAGCGCGCCATGATTGCTGTGGATGCGGCGTTGACCGGACAGGAGTCACGTGCGCGCCTGCTCATGCAGGTCCATGACGAACTCGTGCTGGAAGTGCGCGAGGATGCCATCGCAGAAATCACCACCTTGCTGCAGGAAAAAATGGGTGCTGCTGCGGAGTTGTCCGTGCCGCTGATTGTGGAAGTGGGTGTAGGCAAGAACTGGGATGAGGCGCATTGAGCCGCAGTCGTAAACACCCATAAAAAAGCCCGGCGATGCCGGGCTTTTTTATGGTGTCAGGCCTGTCGCGCCTTGGCTTCCACGGTGAGATCGCCCGGCACTTCCGGCGGCGGGTATTGCAGCCACTCGCCGAGTTTGTCGGCCAGCTCCTCCAGGCCCGTGACCTTGAGAGAGGAAAAAAGCTGGACGCTGGCATTGAAGCCCAGGGTCTTGAGATCTTTCTTCACGGCTTGCAGGGCATTCATGCCGGGGCCACGATTGAGCTTGTCGGACTTGGTCAGCACGCAGTGCACGGCCAGATTCCGGCGGGCGGCCCAGCTCAGCATGTTCTGGTCGAAGTCGGTGAGCGGGTGCCGTATATCCATGAGCAGCACCAGGCCGGAAAGGCTGCCGCGGCCCTGCAGGTATTCGCCCAGATGGCGCTGCCACTCGTCCTTGGTCTCGTGCGAAACCCGCGCATAGCCATAGCCGGGCAGGTCCACCAGGCGGCGCTGGTCGCCTTCCTCCAGCGTGAAGAAATTGATGAGCTGGGTACGGCCCGGCGTCTTGGAGGCGCGCGCCAGCTGCTTTTGCCGGGCCAGGGTATTGATGCAGCTGGATTTGCCGGCATTGGAGCGGCCGGCAAAAGCCACTTCCAGTCCGGTATCCGGAGGGCAGAGGGCGAGCGTGGGGGAACTGATCTGGAAGCTTGCGCGACCAGTAAGAGCCAGCACTGGGTGCAGGGCCTGAGACATTGAAAACCGCCGGGAATGAGGATGAGTCCGCAGGAATTTTAAGGGCTATTTCAGATATTTACATGTGGTATATAATCCGGCGGCTTTGCGGCTCCCCGGTCACTTCCATGGCCTTTGGAGCGCGGCTCCCCCGGTTCAGCCATCTTGCCGCTGCCACAGCAGCGTTGGAGACAGCCATGCGGAAAATCCATGCCGCCCTTTTTGCTGCCAGCCTGCTTCTCTCGGCCGGTGCTCAGGCGGATGCCATCCAGGACAAGTACAACAAGTCCTGTGGGGCCTGCCATAACACTGGTGCTGCCGGTGCTCCCAAGAAAGGTGACAAGGCTGCCTGGGCCCCGCGTATCAAGCAGGGTGAGGCGGTGATGCTGGGTCACGTCAAGAACGGCTTCAAGGCCATGCCGCCCAAGGGGCTTTGCATGGACTGCTCCGATGCCGACTTCAAGGCGCTCATCAAATTCATGTCCAAATAATTAACTGCAATCCCTGATTTGCAATCCAAGACGGAATCCACCATGAAGAAGTTGCTTGCCCTTGCTGCTCTTTCCCTGGGACTGGCCTCCCTGGCCCAGGCATCCACCCTGCCCAAGGGTGACGCCGCTGCCGGCCAGACCAAGGCGGCTGCCTGCGGTGCCTGCCACGGCGCTGACGGCAACAGCATGGCCCCGACCTTCCCGCGTCTGGCTGGCCAGAACGCCAAGTACATCTCCAAGCAATTGCATGACTTCAAGGCCGGTCGCCGTAACGACGCTTCCATGCAGGGCATGGCGCTGCCCTTGTCGGATCAGGACATCGCCGACATCGCTGCCTACTACGCCGAACAGAAAGGCGGTGTGGGTCAGGCCAAGGCTGATCTCGTGAAGAAGGGTGAAAAGGTTTATCGCGGTGGCAATGCCAAGACCGGTCTTGCGGCCTGTGCCGGCTGCCACAGCCCGGCAGGCAAGGGCAATGCCCTGGCCGGCTTCCCGCATCTGGGCGGCCAGCATGCTGACTACATCAAGAAGCAGCTCAATGCCTTCCGTGCTGCCGGTCGTGCCGACATCGTCGCCGACCCGGCCCAGAAGCGCGTGAACGACGCGGCCAAGGCCGGCGAGCTGGGTCCCATGCAGATGGTGGCTGCCAAGCTCTCCGACGAGGAAATCGAGGCCGTTTCCAGCTTCATCTCCGGCCTGCACTGAGTTGCAGCGCAGTGAAAAAGGCGGCCATAGGCCGCCTTTTTCATGTCAACCGTCCGGACCTGCTGGCGTTGCAGTTACAGGCCCACAAAATCACCACAGCGCCCGGCTTTCAGCGCCGTTGCGGCTTGGTTATTCTCGTGGCCTTCTTGGTTAGATTGTTTCCAGGGTCTTTCAGGGCCTGTCCTTATTCCGGAGTTCCCATGCTCAAGCGTTTCCTTGCCACTCTTGTTCTCGGCTTTGCGGCCGTTACTGCCCATGCTGCGGATGCCTATACCACGCTGGCTTCCCCGGGCAAGCTTGAAAAGCCGGGCATGATAGAAGTGCGCGAATTCTTCTGGTACGGCTGCCCGCATTGCTACCGTCTCGATCCGCATATCGAGGCCTGGCTCAAGACCAAGCCGGCTGACGTGAATTTCATACGCACACCGGCAGCGCTGAATCCGGTATGGGAAGCCAATGCCCGCGGTTTCTATGCCGTGCAGATCATGGGCAAGGAAGAAAAGACGCATATTGCGCTGTTCCAGGCCATCCATGTCGGCAAGCAGCAGCTGTTCGACCAGAACTCGCTGGCAAAATTCTATGCCGGCTTCGGCATTGATCCCGCCACCTTCTCCAGCACCTACAATTCCTTTGCCGTGGGCGGCAAGATTGCCCAGAGCAAGGCGCTGGCCCAGCAGTACCAGCTGGATGGCGTGCCCGCCCTCGTGGTGAATGGCAAATATGTGGTGAAGGGTGAGGATGCGCGCGTGATTGCCACGGTGAACGAGCTCATCGCCAAGGAACGCGCTGCCAATAAAAAGCCGGCACCTGCCAAGAAGTAAATTCCCGGAGTAAACATGCTCCCGAGTCTGACCCGTTTGCTGCCGGTCCGGCCGCAACGGGTCGGACCTGAAGTCAGAGCAGGCCACTCCCTCTGGCCTGCCTCCTGTCTGCGCCTGCTCAGCTTCAATATGCAGGCCGGCATGGGCATACATGCCGCGCATCATTACGTCACCCGGGGTCATCGCCATCTCTTGCCGCAGCGGCGGCCGCTCGAGCATCTGGAGCAGATTGCCCGTCTGCTGGGTGAGTACGATGTTGTCGGTCTGCAGGAAGTGGATGGTGGCAGTCTGCGCAGCGCGTATACGCACCAGCTTTCCCATCTTGCCGAGCGCGCCGGCTTTCCTTTCTGGTATCAGCAGCTCAATCGCGATTTAGGCCATCTCGGCCAGTTCAGCAATGGACTCCTCAGTCGTCAGGCTCCGTATGCGGTAGAAGCGCATGCCCTGCCCGGTCTGCGCGGTCGCGGCCTCATCCTCAGTCGTTTTGGTACGCCGGAAAACACCCTGCTGGTGCTGAATGTGCATTTGTCGCTGGGCGCGCGTGCGCGTGCGCATCAACTCGCCTTCATCAATACACTGACCGCAGATGCTCGCCACGCCGTCATCATGGGCGATCTCAATTGCACGCCGGAAGAATTGCGGCGCTCCACGCTGGGTAAACGCCGCTGGCGCTGGCTGGATGAAGCCATGCACACTTACCCGAGCTGGAAGCCGGCGCGCCAGATTGATCACATCCTGGTGAGCGAAGAGCTACAGGTGAAACGAGCCGATGTGCTGGATGCCCGATTATCGGATCACCGCCCGGTGGAGGTTGAGCTGGAGTTGCCAGCCGGTCTGTATCTGCCCCCGCAAGGCCTCACCTTGCCACCCGAAGGCTTGCTGCTGCCGCGCTAGTTTCACGCTGTCGCCAACAAAGGCGACACGATTACAGGGAGTCTCATGAATTCTTTTCTGGTTTTTCTGATTGCACTGCTGTCTCTGCTGACGGGTGCCGTACTGGTTTTTTTCGCCTTGCAGCCGGCACAGCGCCGCCGTGCTGCCGAGTTGCGCGGCCTGCAGGATGCCCTGCAAGAGCAGGCTGTAGAAAAGGCGCGTCAGGATGAGCAGCTGCTGGCCTTTACGCGTCAGGAAAAGCAGGCAGAAGCCCTGCGCTCTGAATTGGCGCTGCGCGAACAGGAATTGCAGCAGCAGCTGCGTCAGCGCGATGTGCGCCTGCAGGAGTTGCAGACGCGTATGGAAGTAGAGCGCGAACAATTGCAGGAACAAGCTCGCCTCGTGAAAGAGCAGGAGCAGATGCTCAAGCTGCAGTTCGAGCAACTGGCCACGAAAATATTCGAGGAAAAATCGCAGCGTTTCAGCGAGCAGAACAAGGTCGGGCTGGATGGTCTTCTTTCACCCCTGCGCGAGCAGCTCAAGGACTTTCGCGAAAAGGTCGAAAACAGCTATAGCAATGAAGCACGCGAGCGCTTTGCTCTCAAGCAACAGATAGAAAGCCTGGAAGCCCTTAATCGCCGTATCAGCGATGATGCCGTCAATCTCACCCGCGCTTTGAAAGGCGACAAGAAGCTGCAGGGTAATTGGGGTGAAGTGATTCTGTCGCGTGTGCTGGAAGAATCCGGCCTACGTGAAGGTCATGAATACGACAGCCAATTCAGCGTCACGGATGAAGAGGGTCAGCGTCGCCTGCCCGATGTGGTGGTGCATCTCCCGGAAAACCGGGACATCGTCATTGATGCCAAGGTTTCCCTCAATGATTACGAACGTTATTGCGCTGAAGAAGAGGGCGCAGAGCGCGAGCGCTTGCTGCGTGCACATACGGCCGCCGTCCGCAATCACATCAAGGCCCTGAGCGGAAAACGCTACGAAGATCTGCCCGGTATACGTACCCTGGATTTCGTTTTCCTCTTCATGCCCGTGGAGGCGGCTTTCATGCTGGCCGTGGAGCATGATTCCGCGCTTTTTCGCGAAGCCTTTGAAAAGAAAATCATCATCGTCAGTCCCACGACCTTGCTGGCGACCTTGCGCACGGTGGAGTCGATCTGGCGCTATGAGCGGCAAAGCCGCAATGCTGACCGGATTGCCAAGGAGGCTGGCCTGCTGCATGACAAATTTGCGGTTCTGCTGTCGCATCTGGAAGAGCTGGGCCGTGCTATCGGCCGTAGTCAGGAACTGTATGAGAAGACGCGGACCAGCCTTTCCGGGCGTGGTGGTCTGCTGGGCAAGGTAGACAGCCTGCGTGTGCTGGGGGCAAAAACCAAAAAGGCTCTGCCGCTGGAGAAATTCGAAGGCGGTGATGGTGATGATGAATTGCCGGCTGATGCCGATAGCAGTGCCGACATTCACGACAACGAGGAGAAAGGCATATGAAGCTGATCGCTTCCCCCACCAGCCCCTATGCACGCAAGGTACGCATGGTGCTGGCCGAGAAGAATATTCCTTTCGAACTCATCATCGATATTCCGTGGAATGCCGATACCGATGTGCCCAAGTTCAATCCTTTGGGCAAGATTCCCGTGCTGGTGCTTGAGGGGGGCGAGACCCTGTATGACTCACGTGTGATCGTGGAATATCTGGAAGACGTAAAGCCCTGGCCTCTGCTGATCCCGGTGGATGCGCAAGACCGTATTGCCGTGAAGAAATGGGAGGCTCTTGCCGATGGAGTGGCGGATGCGGCTGCTACCATTTTCCTCGAACGCAAACGCCCCGAGGCTCAGCAAAGCCCGGACTGGATAGCACGTCAGATGCGCAAGATAGAAAATGGTCTGGCCACCATGGAAACGTCCGTGGCGGGAAGCTGGTGCGCCGGCGAAGCTTTCACGCTGGCTGATATCGCTGTCGGCAGCACGCTGGGCTATCTGTCCCTGCGTTTCCCGGAAATAAAATGGCGAGAAACCCATGCCAGGCTGGCGCGCATAGAAACGGCTTTACTGCAGCGCGCTTCTTACAAGGACACAACGCCGCCGCCCGCTTGAATGTATTTTGCAATAAAAAAGACCGGCATCAGCCGGTCTTTTTTATTCGGCGCTTTGGTGTTCAGTCCGGCAAGTCCGCAATATTGAAAGGTGCGGGCGGCAGTCCTTGCGCAAAGCGCTCGCGCATATGGCGATAGGCTTTTTCCAGATGGTGAGCTTGTTGCCTCATATTGAATGAAGGGGCAAGCAGACGATTTTTTGCCAGGGACTCCCTCAGCTTATGCAGCCTGGAGCGATCCTGGTAAAGGCTGATGGCCATATCCCTGTATTCCGGCCATGAGCTGACGACAAGCTCATCAAGTCCGCAGCTCTTCACCAGGCTGGCACCCACGCGGCTGCAGAATTTATCGCCTGGGCAGGTAAGAACCGGAGTGCCGGCCCATAGTGTTTCCGCAACGGTTGTGTGGCCGTTGAAGAGGCGGGTATCAAGAAATAGATCAGCTGCCCCGGAGCGCGCAATATGTTCCTCAGGCTTGACCCGGTTGGCGAAAACCAGGCGTCGAGGGTCTATGCCCCGCCACTCTGCTTCGCGTTTGATATTCAGGACCTGGGCGCTGCTTTGGGCGAGTAGCCAAAGCACACTGTCAGGGCATTGCTGCAGGATATCCATCCATACGGAGAATATTTCCGGCTCTATCTTGGATGCGATATTAAGACAGGAAAATATGAACTTGTTGTCTGGCAGGCCAAGGCTTGTTCTGTCGGGAACGAGGGGCGGGATTTCTTCGTGGCTGAACAGGAAGTAACAGTCAGGAATTCTTGCCTCGGCTTCCGAGCACCATTGTTCTGTCGGGCTACTGATATTGTCCGATATCAGGTAATCAAAGAATCTGGCGCCAGTACTATAAGCCGCGCCTTGCCAGCTGACTTGCACAGGGGCTGCTTTATGGGCCAATACCCGAGGTCGTGGGCTGTCGTTATAAACGGCCAGATCAACAATGATATCGAGATTGAGCTCGTACAACTGCCTGGCAATGTGTTCGTCGTTCAGCGCGCTGAGATCCACCCAGTGTATGCCGGGGGTATTGCGAATCTTCTCCAGATTATTGCTATTGTCAGGCGTGCCTAGTGAGACTACATAAATTTCGAAGCTCTGATGGTCATGGGCGGCAAAGAAATTCCTGAACAAGAGGCCCGTGACATGATAGCCAAACTGCGTGGCCAGATAGGCAATACGCAGGCGTTTTGGTGAGGCCGCTGGTGAGTGCAGATAGGGTGTGCATTCGCGCTCTACCTGCTGCGAAATATGTTGCGTCAGGCGCAGCTGTTCTCGAGGACTGACCGGGGCGCCCATGGATATATAGGCAAGAGCAAGGGTGTCCCCATAGCCTGGGGCATTGATGAAGTCAGAAAATATTTCACCGAAGCGTTCCCAGCTTTTCCAGTTGCAGGCCTGCATATGATCTTGCTGGCGAATCAGGTAAAGGAGGCGCGGGTCTATATCGCCATCATTGCCAATTTTGCCATTGATACGTACGCGTGCTTCTTCCCAGCGCTGCGGGGCCAACGTTTTGAGTTGTCTGAATGACTGCTGGCTGGCGCGAATTTCTGCATTGGCGGCCTGTGCAACGGCCAGGCTAAGCAGGGCCTTGTCATTGGCAGGCTCGCTTTCCAGCACTTTCAATAAAAGGCTGCTTGCAGCCTCATAGTTACCGAGAGCCAGTTCGATTTCCCCGAGATTGTGTTTGGGGAGTGTTTGCTGAGGGTACTCTTCTACCAGCAGGCGATAATCCCGGGCGGCGTCCGCCAGGCGCTTCAGCTTGGCCAGTAAGCCTGCTCTGTTATGGCGTGCGGCGTAATTATGATTGTCTGACTGGAGCAGTTGGCTGTATTCAGCCAGTGCCTCGTCATGACGGCACTGGTCTTCAAGTACAACCGCGAGGTTGAAACGCAATTGCGCATCTTCGGTATGCGTCAGCGTTTGCCGGAACAGGGCTTCGGCTTCGGCTTGCCTTCCCAGTCCCGCATAGAGACTTCCCAGAGCACAGGCCGCCTGTGCGTGGGACGGCTCCTGCTCAAGCGCTTTGGTAAAGGATCTTACGGCTTGGGGTATATGGCCTTGAGCATGCTCGCAAGCACCCAGCAGGAAAAAATGCTGGGCGCTTGCGGGAGTCTCCTTTAGCAGAAGCTTCTGGGCAGCAGCGGCATTACCGGCCTTCAGTAATGCCACTGCCTCCGACAACTGCGTCATTCAGTTGCGACAGGATTGGTGGGCGGCGTGAGCGGTGGTGTTATCGTTCCGCGCTGGAAGCCGCCTGTACCGCTTATGGAGTTGGGGCTCAAGCCCTGGTCATTGATGTTGTATGCAAGACCGATCTGCTGAGCTTGCTGTCCGGAAAAGAAGCCATCCAGGCTGCCGGAGCAGCCGCTACCGCTGAAGCAGGCACCACTGGTAGTGGCCGCGATACTCAGGCTGCCATCTGCGGTATTGGCAGAGAAGCTGGCTTTGCCGGTGGCATAGCCGGAGCCATAGTTGACATTGACGCCGACAGCCAGTGGGTTGCTGCTGATGTGATAGCCAGCGCCATTGCTCATGCTCAGGCCCAGATCAACTGCCAGTGTAGGAACAGCGCCGAAGGTCACGAGCAGCTGTCCGCTAAGCGTGCCGGTGGTGCCATTCATGCCCGTAGTTTCGCCCGTGCCTGACTGATAGGTGTATGTCGCGGTTGCTCCTGGCTGAAAGGCCAGAAAAATATTGGGCTGTGTCATGGGGCCGACGATGTAGTGCATGTCGCGGTGCGTAGGCAGTGTGATATTGCCGTCTGGTGTCGTGACAGTGTCGTTGGCGCTGGAGTACCAGCGTCCCCACTTCAATGTGCCGCTGCTGCCTGTTCCGGTTGCTTTGGCAGTGGTTTGTGTACGACTGAAATAGGTGGTTTCGTTATAGCCATCGGTAGCGTGATCCAGGCCGCCGTCGACGGAGTTAAAGCTTAGCGTCAGGCTGTTTCTCGGATCATCCGTATAGTCGCCGGCTACACCACTGCTGCCAGTTTGGCTGGTGCTTGCACCGCTATAAGCAAATGCACTGGTATAGCCAGGGCCATCACTGAGCGGCGTCGTATCGATGTAGCCTGTCATGCCAAGCGCAGCCACGCCCTGAACTTCCTCAAGGCTGCTGTTGAGCTTGTAAGAAAGGCCGATCTGGGCTGCACCCTCACCTGCAAAGAAGCCACCTATATCGGCCGAACAGGAGAAATTGCTGGAGCAGGCACCGCTATCGCTGGTGACATCCAGCATGCTGCTGTCGAGGTGGAAGAGATTCGAGGTGCCCAGATTGGCAACTGCTACGGGGGCGCCATTGCTGGTGGTGACGTTATAGACAATCGCGCCACCCCCTTCGCCGGCATGCGTGGTCAGCTGCATGGCCAGGTCCATGGTGGCAAAGTCCAGATTCACACTGATACGCAAAGAGTCCAGCTTGCCGGTTTGGCCAGTGCTGCTGCGTGGTGCGGGACCGCCCTGATAGTTGTAAGTGGCGGTACCTTTGGCCAGATTGCTGAGGGCCGGCATGCCGACGATATAGGGAATAAAAGTAGAGCTATCGGCGGAAATGGTTTCGCAGCCCTCGGAGCAAGTACCGAGGACATTATTGACATTGCTGCTGCCGTTGGTGAACTCACCCCACCCTAGAACGCCAGCCACACCAGCATTGATGACATGCAGTGTGCCGCTGTCAAAGTCTGGTGATGCCGGATCGGCAGGGAGCTCGTCACCGTAATAAAGCTTGGTCAACCCGCCTGTTGCTCCGGTAATGCTGCCATCTTTATCGAAGGTGGCCAGCAATCCTTGGCCGTTGCCAAGTGCTGTGCTGGCGCTGCCCGTGCTGCTGTTGTTGATGGGGGACGCTACGAAATAGCGCGGAGTGCCCGTATTGAGATCGGATGAGGGCAAGGTCTTTTCGGTTGTAAACAGAAAAAGATAATCGCCGTTTTCATTCTGGACATTGCCGACAGCAACGGTTTTGCTGAGCCCCGTGTCGCGGCTTTCTTCTTGTGCCAGTCGGCTTCTTTCGCCATCCACACCAGTGGCGGTGACATCGGGGGCATCTGTGGTCAGGCCGGGAGAGCTGCCGCCATCACGCACGCCAATATTCTGTCCGGCTCCGCCGGTAATCTGGCCACTGTCATTGGCAACATTTACGAAGCCTGAGCCTACGCTCACGATGAGGCCGCGATCGGTCAGGCTGGCGAGGTAACCAGTGCCACGGATACCGATGGTGGCGACGGGCGTTCGCACCTTATAGCTCTGTTTATTTACTTTGCCGATGGCTCCTGTAACGGTGCGCATGCCGCCTTGCAAGAGGCTGAAGAACAGGGATGTCTCTTCCGGCGGCTTGCTGGCATAGAGATATTGGTCAACACCAAAAATGGTGTTGGGCTGCAAGGAAACAAAGCCGCCATCGGTGAAGCGTATTTGCAAGCGGCCAGAACGGGTACTGATCTTGTCGCCGCTGTTGATGGTGTCGCCTTTTTGCAGTTGACGGCTGACGCCGTCTGCGCTGCTGGCGGTTACTTCGCCGGATACAAAGCTGACACGGCCAGCCGTTTCTGCGAGGGCTGTGGAGGAGGCGACGGCAATGGATGCTGCCAGCAGGCCCTTGCTGTTCAATACGGATTTGAATGCGCGCATGGTGGCTCTCCCTTACATGTCGTAGCGGAAGTCGATGCTGACAAGGTGGCGATCGTAATCGCTCAGCACGATATTGGAGTGATTGTTGCTGTAGCTGTAAGTCGGCTTGACGCTGAAGTTGCGGTCAATCTTGTATACAAGGCCGACACTCAAATCTGTTCCAGTGTCTTCGCGGGTTTCCAGGAAGAGCGGGTCGGGGCCGCCAAATTTGCGCTGTTCAATACTCAATGAGCCAGTCAGGCGCATATTGCTGGCCAGGCCCAGGCTGCCCCCGAGGCGCAGGCCATAAAAGTCCTGGCTAAGCGAGTCCAGCTCGCCATCGGATAGTTCTTGTCCGCCATAAAGGCCGACATAAAGTGTGGGGCTCAAGTTGGCATTAAATGCGGAGGAGTAGCCGCCACCGAGGGTGTAACGATCAGAGTTCGGTGTGCCGGGCGAGTGATAGTCAAGGCGACTGCCTTGGGCGTAGCCAGAGATGGCTGCCATATCACTGAATGCATATTGGTACTGCGTCAGCAGGCCATAGAGATTGCGGAAAGGGTCGTGGTCGAGCTGATAGGTTTCCGTCTGCAGCTTGGCGATCAGTGCATGCGGCCCGGCCTGATAGCTGGCACCCACAGCCACTGCACCGACCAGTGTGTTGAAGACATCAATATCGTCATAGCTACGCGAATTGACGGAAGCATCGCCTATCAGTGCCCAGGCGGGATCCAGCGAATATTCAAAATTGGCGCCCGCTTCTACTTGGCGGAAGGAGTCGCTTTCCTGTGTAGATACGCCACTTAGCAGGAAGGGCAGCCCTCCGAATGCAGGCAAGGCAATCTGTGTTTCCGGGGTGGTGCTACTGACGTTGCTGTCATAGCCAAGGCCAATTTGGGCATAAGCACCGATATGGCGTTTCTGGTCAGCCTCATGGCTGGTGAGAGCGCCCAGATATTGGGCTACCAGAGCCTGAACCTCGGCTGGAGGGCTGGTTTGCTGGACGGTTTCCAGCTCAAGTCGGGCGCTGCTGTTTTCGCCCAGGGCCAAATGGGCGCGGGCCATTTGCACGCGGCAAGGGCCATTCTTCGGGTCCACGGACAGGCAGCGCTCAAACGCGAAGGCGGCTGCGCTGGCCTCCCCAGACTCCAATGCTGCGAGGCCAAGTAGATAGTCGTAATCCGGGTCACCTGCGCGCTCGTCTTCCTGCGGGGCAAGCAGCTCATAAGCCGACTTGGGTTGCCGTTGGGCCAGCAGCTTTTCGGCTTTGGCCAGAAGGGGATCACTAACAGCAGGGCTGGCGGCGGCAGGAGCAGTGGCACTGCCAGCTTCCTGGGCCAAGGCGAGAGCCGGGCTTGCAAGGGCAAGCGCAAGAAAAAGGGCGGAGCGCGGACGGGAAGGCTGCATCTTTCGTATCCCTGAAAATGAAAAAGCACAAAACGCCGATAATACGCCCGCGTGGCGAGCCCATACCACCCTGGAAACGGGCGGACAACAGCAATTTTGTCGTATAGGACGGCTTGCTGCTTGTGCACAAGTGCCGAAGGTCATCTCTTGTGGCCTCGCAAGGCCACGGATGCCCTTGCTAGAATCCAAACCCTTGATTCCTGACGCTGTTCGCCATCATGACCACTACCCGCAAGCCTGTTGTCCTCATCATCCTGGATGGCTGGGGCCACTCCGAAGAAACCCAGTACAACGCCATCGCCCATGCCCATGCGCCCAACTTCAACCGGCTCTGGAAGGAGTGCCCGCATACACTGGTGTCCGGTTCGGGCATGGATGTGGGGCTGCCGGTAGGGCAGATGGGCAACTCCGAGGTGGGCCATACCAATCTGGGCGCCGGCCGCGTGGTCTATCAGGACCTGACCCGCATTTCCAAGGCCATAGCCGACGGCGAGTTCTTCAGTAATTACGAGCTGGTCAAGGCGGTGGATGCAGCCGTACAGAAAAAAAAGGCCGTGCATATCTTCGGCCTGCTTTCTGATGGCGGCGTGCACAGCCACGAAGAGCATATCCACGCCATGGTCGATATGGCGGCCAAGCGTGGCGCCACGCAAATCTATGTGCACGCTTTCCTGGATGGTCGCGATACTGCGCCACGCTCGGCTGAAGGCTATATCGCCAATCTGGAAGCGGCACTCAGGAAGACCGGCGCCGGTCGCATTGCGTCGCTCTGCGGCCGTTACTACGCAATGGACAGAGACAATAACTGGGAGCGCGTGGCGCTGGCCTGGGAGCTGTTGGCACATGGCAAGGCAGACTTCAATGTTGACACGGCACAGCAAGGTCTTGCTGCTGCCTATGCCCGTGATGAAAACGACGAGTTCGTAAAGCCCACGCTGATTGGCGAGCCGGCTTTCGTGCAGGATGGTGACAGCATCATCTTCATGAATTTCCGTGCTGACCGTGCGCGCCAGATCACGCGTCCTTTCGTCGTGCACGGCTTCGACAAATTCAATCTGGGTGCCGTGCCGAAAATTTCGGCTTATGTGCAGCTCACGGAATATGCCGCCGATATTCCGGCGCCAGTCGCCTACAAGCCACAGTCACTGGACAATGTTTTTGGCGAATACATGGCCAGTCTCGGCAAGACGCAGCTGCGCATTGCGGAAACCGAGAAATATGCCCACGTCACTTTCTTCTTCAATGGTGGCCGTGAAGAGCCCTTTGCCGGTGAAGATCGCATTCTCATTCCTTCGCCCAAAGTGGCGACCTTTGATCTCAAGCCGGAAATGTCGGCGTTTGAAGTGACGGACAAACTGGTTGAGGCTATAGAAAGCGGAAAATACGATGCCGTCATCTGCAATTACGCCAATGGTGACCAGGTGGGCCATACCGGCATTTTTGCGGCGGCTGTGAAAGCGGTTGAAGCGCTGGATGTCTGCCTGGGCCGCGTCGAGGCAACGGTGCGCAAGGTCGATGGTCAGATGCTGGTGACAGCGGATCACGGCAATGTGGAAAAGATGTTTGATGAAGCTTCGCAGCAGGCACTGACGGCCCATACCACGGATCCGGTGCCTTTCATTTATGTAGGCTCACGCAAAGTGAAGTTGCTGGATGGCGGTGTGCTGGCTGATGTGGCGCCGACCATGCTGAAGCTGATGGATATTCCGGTGCCGCCGGAAATGTCGGGTCGCGTACTGGTCGAGATCGCCTGATTCGTGCTTGCCTCTGAAGGCTTGTTGCTGCACATGCTCACCGCGCTGTTCCGCAAAGGACGCGCGGTGATGCTTTTTCTGCCGGCCATGCTGGCAGCTTTGATGCTGGTGTCTGCGCCGGCGCTGGCGGAAACCAAAAAGCCGGCTCTGGCCAAGACGACAAAATCAGCCAAAGCCACGGCCAAAAAAGCGCCGACCAAGAAAGCTGCAAACAGCAAGAAAAAAACAACGAGCCAGAAAAAAACTACAGCCGGCAGCCGTAATGCCCAAAGCGATCTGGATAGGGTGCAAGAGCAGATACGCTCCGCTGAAAAGCGCATACAGCTGACGCGCGAGCAGCGCGAGCAGAAAGAGGCCGAGCTGCATGCTGCCGAGCTGGAGATAGGCGAGCTCAAGGGCAATATGGGTGTTCTGCAAAAAGATGTGGGCAGTCGTGAGCGACGCCTGCAGCAGTTGCAGGCTGAAAAAGCCACGCATGAGCAGGATCGTGACAGGCTGGTCAATCATATTCGCGCTGATCTGCAGATGGCGCAGCGTCAGGGCGGACAGGACTATTACAAGCTGCTGCTCAACCAGCAGGATCCGCAGACGCTGGCCCGCCTCATGAAGTATTACGGCTATATGCAGCAGGCGCGTGCCGATCGCGTGCGTGATCTCAATGTCACCCTGGCTCGTCTGGATGAAATTGCACGGGAAGAAGAAGAGAGCGTGCAGCGCCTGCATGCTCTGCGTGGCGATCTGCAGCAAAAACAGAGCCGTCTGGCGGCAGCCCAGGAACAGCGTACCCAGACCATACGCCTGCTCAATGCCCAGCTCGACAGTGACGATGAAAAGCTGCAAAAGCTGAAGCGCGACCAACAGGCACTGCAGGCCGTGATGGAGCGTCTGGCTCGCGAAGCGGCTGAGCGTGAGCAGCGCGAGGCTGAGCGTCGGCGCCAGGAGCAGGCGGCGCGTGAAGCGGCAGCCAAAGCAAAGCCGGCGACAAGCAAATCAGAAGGCCAGAAGAGTGAAGTGGCCAGCAAGCCGGCACCCGTGCAGGAAGATTTCAAGGCGCAGCCTTACAAGGGACGTTGCCCGTTGCCAGTGGCTGGCGGTGTGCGCGCCTCGTTCGGCAGTGGCCGCGCTGGCGGCCTGCGCTGGAACGGTATCGTGATTGCTGCACCTGCGGGTACGGCGGTGCGCGCCATACGTCCCGGTCGTGTTGCCTTTGCTGATTATCTGCGCGGCTACGGTTTTCTCGTTATCGTTGATCATGGTCGCGGCCTTATGTCCCTGTATGGACAGAACCAGAGCCTGCAGAAAAAAGCAGGTGAGGAAGTGAGCGGCAATGAAGTGGTTGCCACGGTGGGTGACAACAGTGGCAACGATATGGATGGCCTGTATTTCGAAATCCGTGTCCGTGGCAAGCCGGTGGATCCGGCGGGCTGGTGCGCGTATCAGTAAGTCCTGTTGCCGCCGGTCTGGCGCAAAGACAGGCGATGCAGAACGGGGTTTGTCAGGCTGTGCGCCGGCACTCTATGCTGGCGGGCCTTGAGCGGAGAAAAAGTGATATGCGTTTGAATCAATGGATGCTGCTGCTGGGATTCGTCGCCACCCCGGTATGGGCGGCAGAAGCGCCAGCGGCACCGGCACCGGCAAAGGATGCGGCGACGCCATCACCTTCCCTGCAGGCCCTGTCCCAGGGCAGTGGACAACTGCCGCTGGATGATCTGCGCACTTTTGTGGAAGTGTTCGAGCGTATCCGCGCCTCTTATGTGGAGCCTGTAGAGGACCGCACGCTTTTCGAGAATGCCATACGCGGCATGCTCACCTCGCTGGATCCGCACTCTGCCTATCTCGATAAAAAGGATTATGAAGACCTGCAGACCTCCACGACCGGTGAATTCGATGGCATAGGTCTGGATGTAGGTCTGGAAGATGGCGTGGTACGTGTTGTTTCTCCCATCGACGATACGCCAGCAGCGAAAGCCGGTATCAAGACCGGTGACTACATCATCAAGATCGATGGTAAATCCGTGCAGGGTATGTCGCTGTCAGATGCCATTGCCATGATGCGTGGCAAGGCTGGCACCAAACTCAAGCTGACCGTGGTGCGTAAAGGTGAAGACCCACGCGAGCTTGAAGTTGTACGCGCACGTATTGAAGTCAGCAGTGTGAAAACACGTGTGCTGGAGGGCGGTATTGCGGCGGTGCGTATCAGCCAGTTCCAGACCCATACCGGCCGCGATCTGCGCCGTGAAATTGAAAAACTGAAAGCAGATGACAAGCGTCCGGTCACCGGGCTGGTGCTGGACCTGCGCAATAATCCCGGCGGTGTGCTGGATGGCGCGATTGCTGTCAGTGATATTTTTCTGGAAAGCGGCGTGATTGTTTCCACACGCGGCCGTGAGGGCGGCAGCGAGCAGAAATTCATGGCTACACCCGGCGAGCTGCTTCCCGGCGTGCCGCTGGTGATACTGGTCAACGGCGGCACGGCCTCGGCTTCGGAAATTGTGGCGGGCGCGTTGCAGGACAACCATCGTGCGCTGGTGCTGGGCACAACGACTTTTGGCAAAGGCTCGGTGCAAACTGTTTTGCCGCTGACGGCAGGCAAAGGCATCAAGCTCACCACCGCGCGTTATTACACGCCCAGTGGCCGCTCCATACAGGCTGAAGGCATCAAGCCGGATATCGAAGCGCGCCCGGCGAAAGTCAGCCTGCAGGATGCGGGTGATATTTTCCACGAGGCGGATCTGCAGGGGCGTCTGGAAAATGACAACCCCGTGGAGACCAGCACAACGCCATCCGGCAAGGACAAGGGCAAGGCGGATGAAAAGCCCTTGATAGAGCGCGACTTCCAGATGGCTGAAGCTGTGAATCTGCTCAAGGCCGCTGCCGTATTTGCGCCCAGGTCGGGGACTGCTGTGCCGCCGGCCCCACCTGTTGAGAAAAAACAGAAAGAAGCCGCTTTGCCGGGAAAGAAAAAAGCCTGAGCTCATGCAGTAATAAAAAACGCCGGCAGATGCCGGCGTTTTTTATGGTCTGGTCTTCAGAAGAAATAAGCGAGATTCAAGGCCAGGCTGCGATCTGTCAGGTGATGGGTGTTGTCGCTGTCCAGGCCTGCATAGGGGTTGTAAACAATATTGTTCAGGCCGTTGCAGGCTGCGTTACAGCTGGCGTTGTCAGGGATGTTGCTGTCGACTGTGTCGACCTGATAGCGCCAGGACAGGCCCAGGCTGAAGTGCTGGTTGAATAGATAATCGTAGGAAAGTGTGGCGGCATAGTATCTGCCAGGCCCGTCGATGCCGATGAGTTCGGGTCGAGAACGTTCGTAATGATTGTAGCCGCCCGATATTCCCAGTCCGGGCTGGTGGTGTGAGGCGAAGCGTGGTGCGTATTTTACTTCCAGGCCATAGTTGTAGATGGAGGTTTCCTGGGCGCCAAGATTGTCGGCGACATCGTAACTGCCTTGCCGATACAGGATTTCGGCACCAGCTTGCCAGTCCTGTGCAAAGCGGGCATGCAGTCCAAGGCGATCAGGGCTTGTATCCATTTCGCCATAAGTATCATCAAAGTGCTTCAGGCTGCCGCCCAGACTCAGGCCTATATCAGCGGCGCTCGCAGAAAAAGACAGGGTGAGCAGAACTCCGCCAAATAGCAGGCGCATGGATTTTCCTTTTCTTGTTTTTTTTAAAGCCGCATTTCTATGCCGCGCTCGGCCAGATACTGCTTGGCCTGCGGGATGGAATATTCACCGAAGTGGAAAATACTGGCGGCGAGAACGGCATCGGCATGGCCTTCAAGTATGCCGTCGGCCAGATGTTGCAGATTGCCGACGCCGCCTGAGGCAATCACTGGAACATTCACGGCATCGGAAATCGCACGGACCAGCCCAAGGTCATAGCCGGCCTTGGTGCCGTCGGCATCCATGCTGGTGAGCAGCACTTCACCGGCGCCATCGGTGGTCATGCGCACGGCCCATTCTACGGCATTGATGCCGGTGGCCTTGCGGCCGCCGTGCGTGAAAATTTCCCAGCGACCTTCAGCGACTTTTTTCGCATCAATTGCGATGACGATACATTGCGCGCCGAATTTGTCGGCGGCAGCTTTCACGAAGTCAGGATTGCTGATGGCGGCGGAATTGATGCTGACCTTGTCGGCACCGGCATTAAGCATGGTGCGTATATCGGCGATTTCACGTATGCCGCCGCCCACGGTCAGCGGCACAAACACTTCTGATGCCATGCGCTCCACGGTTTTCACGGTGGTGGCACGGCCTTCATGGCTGGCGGTGATATCAAGGAAGGTGATTTCGTCGGCGCCGGCCAGGTCATAACGGCGGGCGATTTCCACGGGGTCGCCGGCATCGCGGATGTCGAGGAATTTCACGCCCTTCACCACACGGCCTTTGTCGACGTCGAGGCAGGGAATGATGCGTTTGGCGAGGGACATAAGATTACCGGCACAGGCTGGAGTGGTCTGGAGAAGGCCGCGATTCTACGCCGGCCGCCGCCGCTCCAGCCAGCGCTTGAGCATGGTGCTGAGCTCCACCATGCGCAGGGGCTTGCTCAGATAGTCGTCCATGCCGGCGGCGAGGCAGCGCTCGCGCTCACCAGCGAGGGCGCTGGCCGTCATGGCAATCACGGGCAGCTGGACGTGGCGCTCGCGCAAGGCGCGGCTGGTGGCCAGGCCGTCCAGCTCCGGCATATGGCAATCCAGGAATATGAGATCAAAAAACTGGTCCTGATCCAGTTTTTCCAGCACGGCGCGGCCGTTATCCACCACCTCCACCGTGCAGCCCAGACGTTTCAGCATTTCGCGGGCTACCAGCTGGTTGACCGGATTGTCTTCGGCCACGAGGACGCGGGCACTGAAAAGCGTATCGGAGACAGGAAGGGCTGAGGCTGCGGAGGGCGCCGGTTTTTCGCTGGTGATTTCAAAAGGCAGCTCCACCCAGAAGGTGCTGCCCTGACCGGGGTTGCTCAGCACACCGATATGGCCGCCCATGAGGCCGGTCAGGCGCTGGCAGATGGCTAGCCCCAGTCCGGTGCCACCAAATTGCCGGCTGGTGCTGCTGTCGCCTTGGGCATAGGGCGTGAACAGGCGGGAAATGGTGTCGCTGTCCAGGCCTATGCCGGTGTCGCGAACTTCAAAGCGCAGCCACACCATGCCTTCATCCTGGCGGGCCTGGCGCAGGCAATGCATTTCCACGCGGCCGTGATGCGTGAACTTCACGGCATTGCTGAGCAGGTTGACCAGGATCTGGCGCAGGCGGCCGGGATCGCCGCGCAGTTGCAGCGGCAGATTGGAAGCATTGTCGTGCAGTAGCACGAGGCCCTTGCGACTGGCTTTGTCCAGCAGCAGGTCCACGGCCTCTTGGGCCACCTGACGGGGCTCGAAAACCAGATGCTCCATTTCAAGCTTGCCGGCTTCGACCTTGGACAGATCGAGGATGTCGTTCACCAGATGCAGGAGGTTGTCGCCGGAAAGACGCGCCAGTTCCACATAACGGCGTTGTTCATCACTGAGTGCGCTGTCCAGCAAAAGCGTGTTGAGGCCGATCAGGCTGTTGAGCGGTGTGCGGATTTCATGGCTGATCATGGCCAGGAAGTCCGACTTGGCTTCGGTGGCAGCTTCCGCAATGGCTGTAGCTTCTTTTTCCGCCGCCAGGCTGTGGGCCAGTTCGTCATGGGCATGCTGCAGTGCCTGCGTGCGCTCGGCAATGCGCGCTTCCATGCTGGCGTAAAGCTGCACGTTTTCTATGGCTACCGACGTGGCATCCGCCAGCGCCTGCAGAATTTCCACTTCTTCAGTCCGGGCGACATGAGAGGATGCCCAGTAATTGCCGATGGCGCCAATAGGATTGCTGGAGCGTATGGGCACCATCACCAGGCTTTTCACAAAAGTGGGGCGATAGGCATCGTGCGGAATACGGGCATCGACATAAATGTCGGGAATGACGGCGGGCTGACGATGGATCATGGCCCAGCCGCTGATGCAGGTGGACATGGGGAAGCGCAGGCCCTTCCACAGCGGGGCAACGGCATCCTCGTCGGCATAGTGGCAAAGGTCGCCGTCGCGGAGCACGAAGGTTGCGCCATCACAGCCGGTGAGTTCGCGTGCGGCCTGCCGGACGATTTCCTGTATGCGGGGCAGGCCGCGGGCCAGTGACAACTCCTGCATCACTTCAACCAGCTTCTGCATGGCGCGTACATAGTTGCCGCTGTGGGACAAATCCCTGTCCGCACTTTCCGCTGCTGTACTGAGCACACTGCCTCCGGCTGCCACAGGGCTGGCAGCAATTCATTGAGCCGGAAGTCTAGCAGGAAGGGCTGGCGGCGTATGGCGCCCTTGTCACGGCTGCGTCAGAGCCGTTTTTGTATGCGCTGCAGTTCTTTGAGGAAGCGTTCGGCGGCCAGGTCCGGGGCCCAGGGCTCCCAGGGCTTGCCGCCGTAGACGGCAACAAGGGGGTCGGTCTTGACCGGCTTGAAGGGAATTTTCAGCACCTGCTTCACTTCCTCGGCACTCCAGCCTGCTACATGCAGGGCCTCGCTGGCGGCGGCAATGCGGTCGGCGCGCTTGTGTTGTTCCTTTTCTTCCGGCGTCCAGTACTGGATGCCATAGCGCTGGAAGACCACATCCTGCAGACGGCCCGCCAGCTCATGAAAGCCTTCGCCCAGAAAGGGCTTGATGACGGAGAGAGGATCAAAGCCCAGCAAGCCTTCATCGGCATCGTGCAAAAGTTCGCGCAATTCGGCGAGGGGAGCGAGCCCCGTGGGCTCTTCATTGCGACGCAGGGCGAGCACGGTGAGAGAGTGCTGTGCGACAGAAAGCGGCAGTGGCCAGGCGGAGTGGCCGCCCCAGCGATAGGTGCGCGCGAGACCAATGGCCAGATCCTTGTCATCCCAGTCGAAAGGTGTGGGATTCAGAAGATCGAGTCGCTTGCCGGAGGGCAGGCGGACCCAGGCGCGAACATTATCTGTATTCATTGCTTCTGCATTTTCTGATTTTTCTGGGAATCACAAAGCGCCTGCGGCGGAGCGCAGCCCGGATCCCCCAAGGGGACTTCCCTTCGGGGCGCAGTGCCGGGCGAAGCGTGTTGCTGCCGCGATAGCGGCAGCAACGTCATCAAAAGCCATCAGCTAGTTGCTGTGCTTCCGCCACATTCAGTGTGCCTTCGTAAATCGCGCGGCCAGTGATGGCG
>JAVHYE010000171.1 GCA_031119295.1 Pedobacter sp.
CAAAAAAGAAGGGGCCCGAAGGCCCCGAAAATCCTGAAGAGATCCGCCTCAGAAAATCACTCCACACGCTCCCGGTGCAGACTCAAATCCAGACCCATGCGCTCGTCGTCCTCGGGCACACGCAGGTCCATGACCAGATCGATGACGATGAGGATGATGAAGGTGACAACAGCGCCGTAGAGCGCCACCGAACCCACACCCACCAACTGCGTCACCACCTGGCTGAGGCCGGCATCCACGCCGGAAATTTCCTTGCTGACAAAGAAGCCGGTGAGGATGGCGCCTACCGTGCCGCCCACGCCGTGCACACCAAAGGCATCCAGGGAGTCATCGGCACCCAGCATGCGCTTGAGACCGGTAGCACCCCAGTAGCAAAGTACGCCGGCAATGGCGCCGATGATGAGCGCGCCCTTGGGATCAACAAAGCCAGCCGCCGGTGTGATGGCAACCAGGCCCGAAACCGCCCCGGAGGTAATGCCCAGCACCGAAGGTGAGCCCTTGCGAAACCATTCGGCAAACATCCAGGCCAGTGCCGCCGTGCCGGTGGCAATCTGCGTGGCGGCCATGGCCATGCCGGCGCGACCATCCGCCGCCAGCGCAGAACCGGCGTTGAAGCCGAACCAGCCCACCCAGAGCAGGGAGGCACCGGTGAGGGTGAGCGCGAGATTGTGTGGCGGCATGGCTTCGCGACCGAAACCGACGCGCTTGCCCAGCATGAAGGCGCAAACAATGCCGGCCACGCCTGCATTCACATGCACAACAGTGCCGCCGGCGTAATCCAGAATCGCCGGGTGGTAATTGAAGAGCCAGCCATCAGCCGCCCACACCCAATGCGTGACCGGCGCGTAGACGAAAAGACTCCACAAGGTCATGAACACCAGCATGGAAGAAAATTTCATGCGCTCGGCAAAGGCGCCGCAAATCAAGGCCGGCGTGATGATGGCGAAGGTCATCTGGAAAATGACAAAGACGGATTCGGGAATGGTGCCCGACACCGTGTTCACGCCTATGCCATTCAGGAACATCTTGCTGAGGCCGCCAACCCAGGGCGTACCCTCGGAAAATGCCAGCGAATAACCCACCACTGTCCACAACACGGTCATGAGTGCGGTGATGGCAAAACTCTGCATCATGGTGGCGAGAATGTTTTTCTTGCGCACCATGCCGCCGTAAAAAAGCGCCAGGCCGGGAATCGTCATGAGCAACACCAGCGCAGTGGAGGCCAGCATCCAGGCGGTATTGCCGGAGTCGATCTTGGGCCCCTCTTCTGCCGCAGCGGGTGCTGCCTCCAGCGGTTCGGTGGTGGTCGTCGTGACGGTGGTGGTGGTCGTTGTCGTAGTGCGGACCGGGCCAGCCTGAGCCGCCGGTGCTACCGCCTCGATTTCTGCCGTCGTCGCCACCGGTGTGGCAAGCACTTCTTCAGCATGAGCCAGCGGCATCGCCAGCAGGGCCGTCCCCATCATCAGGGCACAAAACATCTTCTTCACGGTGTTCTCCGCGCAAAAAAACAAAATGGAAAGGGTGATCAGACGGCGTCGTTGCCTGTCTCACCGGTGCGTATGCGTATGGCTTGTTCCAGGCTGGTGACGAAGATCTTGCCGTCACCAATCTTGCCGGTGCGCGCTGTGCTCACGATGGCATTGATGATGGCGTCCACCGCCTCATCGCTGCAGGCAATTTCCAGCCTCACCTTGGGCAGAAAATCCACCACATACTCGGCACCGCGATACAACTCGGTATGGCCTTTTTGCCGGCCGAAGCCTTTGACTTCAGTAGCGGTGATGCCATGCACGCCCATTGCGGCCAGTGCATAACGGACATCATCAACGCGGAACGGTTTTACAATCGCCGTAATCAGTTTCATCGCCAGAACCCCTTACCCTGTGGTGCTCCTGCAGAAAAATTCCGCCACATACTCCTGTAAGGAAGGTCCGATTCATGGTGCAGCAGAAATCAGGCCACGGGATTTCCTGTCCCGCCATCAAACTGTGCAGAAGCCATGCCAAGCGAAACGAAAATGCAACAGAGGAGAGGCCTTTGCTTATCCGCACGCACCAAAATTCGTCGGCGCCATGCAAAAACAGCCGCCCGCAAGCATTGGTGTGGTGCACACAAGTCGGTATCCAAGAATGATGCAGGGCTTACGACTGGATATTCCTGATTTTCTGCACGAATAAGGTGTGCACCGCACCAGCAGGCAGCACAGCGCATGCGCACAGGAAATAAAATCCACCCATGAAATGGCGCGCATGAAAAAAGGGCCCGAAGGCCCTTTTTTCATTGCAGCAATACTCAGCCGTTGTAGGCCTTTTCGCCGTGTTCCGCGATGTCCAGACCTTCTTCCTGGGCTTCGTCGGAAGCGCGCACACCGATGGTGTACTTGAGCGCAAGGAGAACAACAGCAGCAACGGTACCCGAGACCACGATGGCAGTGCCCACACCCCAGAGCTGGGCGATGAACTGTGCAGCCGGATCAAACGGAGCCACGCTATTGGTGACATAGTCCCACACGCCAGTGCCGCCCAGAGCCGGGTTCACGAAGATGCCGGTGCCGAGAGCGCCGATGATGCCGCCCACGCCGTGCACACCGAAGGCATCAAGCGAGTCGTCATAACCGAGCATGGACTTGAGCTTGGTGGCAGCCAGGAAGCACACCACACCAGCGGTACCGCAGATGATAAGCGCGCCCATGGGGCCCACGAAGCCGGCAGCCGGAGTGATGGCCACAAGACCTGCCACAATGCCGGAGCACACGCCCAGCAGCGAGGGCTTGCCCTTGAGGATCCACTCGGTGCCCACCCAGGCCACACCGGCAACGGCAGTGCCGAACAGGGTGTTGAAGAAGGCGAGGCCAGCGGAAGTACCTGCTTCCAGAGCAGAGCCGGCGTTGAAGCCGAACCAGCCCATCCACAGCATGCCGGTACCGATAGCGGTCAGCATCAGGCTGTGCGGAGCAAAGTGGGTCTTGCCATAGCCCTTGCGCTTGCCAACCACGATGGCAGCAACCAGAGCAGCGATACCGGCATTGATGTGCACAACCGTGCCGCCAGCGAAGTCCAGTGCGCCCTTGCCGAAGAGGAAGCCAGCGTGGGTAGCCGCAGTTTCAGCAGAAGCCGCATCGATGTAGGCATCGGGACCATCCCAGAACCACACCATGTGTGCCATGGGCAGGTAGGCGAAGGTGAACCACACCACGCTGAAAATCAGCACGGCAGAGAACTTCATGCGCTCGGCAAAACCACCGGTGATCAGTGCAACCGTGATGGCAGCAAAGGTCAGCTGGAAGCAGGCGAAGACGAAGTCAGGAATGTAGACACCCTTGCTGAACGTGGCCGACGGCGCCGACATGCTGGAGCCCGCCATGAACAGTTTGTCGAAGGAGCCGATAAAGGCATTGCCCGTGGTGAACGCGAGGCTGTAGCCATACACCACCCAGAGCACAGCAATCACGCAGAAAATCGTGAAGCTCTGCATCACCGTGGAGAGGGCGTTCTTGGAACGGGTCATGCCTGCGTAGAAAAGTGCCAGGCCGGGAACCGTCATGAACAGCACGAAGGCCGTGGCGGTCAGCATCCAGGCCACGTCACCCTTGTTGCACTCGAAGCCTTTGTCGCCACAAGCAGGCGGTGCGGCAGGAGCCGCGGCTTCAGCAGGAGCAGCTTCGGCAGCTGCAGGCGCAGCGGCTTCAGGCGCCGGTACAGCCGCTTCAGGAGCAGGAGCAGCAGCCTCGGCTACCGGCGCAGCCGCGGGGGCCGCATCTTCTGCGAACAGCGGGGTACTCGCCACCAGGGCGCCACCCAGCATGAGGGCATAGACAAACTTTTTCACGAAAAACTCCTCCGCGTTGGATACGCGATTGGCAGCGAGGTTAAAAAATCAGATCGCGTCGACGCCGGTTTCACCGGTACGAATGCGTATGGCCTGTTCCAGCGCGGTGACGAAAATCTTGCCGTCGCCAATCTTGCCGGTGTTGGCCGCCTTGGTGATGGCTTCGATCACTTGATCGAGCAGATCGTCGCTGGTAGCGATTTCGATCTTCACCTTGGGCAGGAAATCCACCACATATTCAGCGCCACGATAAAGCTCGGTGTGGCCTTTTTGACGGCCAAAACCTTTGACTTCCGTGACGGTAATGCCCTGCACGCCGATATCCGACAGCGCTTCGCGCACATCGTCCAGCTTGAAAGGCTTGATGATCGCGGTAACCAGTTTCATTGCACTTACTCCTGTATCGATAAGATCCGCGCGCGGATTTAGCGCGCGCGGATTACAGCGGGATCAGAACGCCTTGCTGGCGGTCACAACAGCTTTGCCTTTGCAGACCTTGTCATCCGTGGCGCTGAAAGCGGCGCAATCGGTGTCGTCAAGATCAGAGCCGATGTAGGCCAGCTCGAAGGTCACGCCGGACAGCGCGTAATTCACGCCAACCTTGTAATCGACATAGCCGTCGTAGTTGGACATGGCGTCTTCATCGAACTTGTTGAGGCCGACATGGGCAACCAGACCAACCGGACCAACCGTGGTGCCGTAATCAAGGTAGGTATAAATGGAAGCGCCCGTACCGCCGAAGAAGTCATCGCTGTAAGCCAGGCCGAACTTGCCGCCCATATAGCTCAGCGAGCCATACACTTCGCGGAAGCCCAGGGTGCGCTCGCCGGGATAGCCGTATTCGAGGACGCCGATGTCATAACCCAGCTCGCCAGCCTTGCCTGCGAAGCCGATGGAGGGATCAAGTTCCTGGCCCTGAGCGAAGCCGATGCTGGAGCTCCACACCGAGGCATAAAGACCGGAAGAGTGGTTCAGCGTGAAAGAACCCTGGATGGCGGACGTGCTGGAGGTCTGCGACACACCGCGATAGAAATAATCGCTGGTCAGTGCAACGCTGCCGGCAACAGTAAACGGAGCAGCAGCTTCTTCGGCCTGGGCAGCAACACCCATCATCAGCAGACCGCCAGCCAGAAGCGCAGAAGAGAGTTTGGTCAGTTTCATTGGTGCAACTCCTAAAAAACCCTGTGGTGACTCATTGGAAGTGAAAACTGCAAAGCTCTGTGAAGAACTTGCGGGACACTTTGCAGAAGGCATGCCAACGCTTAGGGCGTCCGTACAATTCAACAGGGCTGTCACATTTCTCCGGGCCCGTGAGCCACATAAGCGGGCCTGGAAACCGTAAACCTCCCTCGTGTGGTGCATAAAAAACCGTCAAATCCCCATTCTGGTGCACAAAGATAGTGCATGGATGGCGTCTATGCGGGATGAACGGGGCCAGTGCTAGAATCCGGTGCTTTCCGCCCCATCCCGAGCATTGAAAAGGAGCCTGGCCCATGGCCCTGGAACAGATCGTCAACCGCGTCAGTGAGCAGCTTTCTCAGGTCCTGCCCCCGGGCGTGCGCCAGTTACGCGGGGATCTGGAGGAGAACATCAAGGCGGTACTGCGCGAGGCTCTGGCCCGTATGGAGCTGGTGACCCGTGAGGAGTTCGATGTGCAGACCGCCATGCTGGCACGCACCCGCGGCCGTCTGGAGGCTGTAGAGGCCGAGCTGCGGGCACTGGAGCAGCGCGTAAGCGCCCTCGAAAGCCGTCAAAAATAAGTCGCGCTAGAAAACAGGCCGCCGACAGCGGCCAGAACTGCTACAAAGCATGAACGCGGCAAGGATGCCGTGTTGCTGGAATTATCAGGAGAACAGGGATGTCTCTCGCACTGGTGCGTACGCGCGCCCAACTCGGGCTGGATGCGCCGCCCGTTACCGTTGAAGTCCATCTGAGTGCCGGCCTGCCGGGCCTGGCCATCGTCGGCCTGCC
>JAVHYE010000172.1 GCA_031119295.1 Pedobacter sp.
ATTGGTTTCTTGCTGCTGTTTTGCCAGCCTTTCCTGGTCTTTGAGCTTCTGGTCAGCCATGGCTTTGCAGTTCTGTGCCTTGTCCATGAATTGCTTTTCCTCCGCATCCAGTTTCTGGAAGGCAGGGCGATAACGGTCGTTGATATCAGCCTCGCAATGCTTGAACCAGGCAAAGGTATTGTTTATCTGGTCAATTTTCTGGCTGCAGGCATCCTTCTCCGCATCCTTCTGTTCCTGCAGCTGCTTGCGGTTCTGCTTGAAGCTGTTGTTGTAGAGCCCGCACTGGAAAGCAGTCAGGGATTGTTCGGCAGCTACAGGTGCGGCCAAGAGGAGTAGCAGGAGTGCGCCATATAAAGTGCGGGCTTTGATGGCTTGCTTGATGGCTTGAGGCAAGACAGCGTCTTTTGCCTTTCTCATGGTGTTTCTTCCCTGGCCTCATACGAGGCATTTCTTAATGCGGCCATGCTCTGGGCTCTGGCCGTGAATAGTTTCTAGGTGGGCGGCATAGGGCCGTCAATATATGGCCGGAAATGATGCGGGAAAAACAGACGACGTACAAAGAACAGCTGTTGGAAATGAATGTTTCATGAATCGGCCATAAAAAAAGCCCCGTGTTTGCACGCGGGGCTTTTTCAGGACGGGTTCAGTGATTAGCTGAACTGGCCCATGGTGTTGGCTGTGCCACCGGCCTTGAGGGCGTTGTCACCGGAGAACATTTCCTTGTGGTCGTCACCGATGTCAGAGCCGGCCATGTTCTGGTGCTTCACGCAGGCGATGCCTTCACGGATTTCCTTGCGCTGCACGCCGCCCACATAGGCCAGCATGCCCAGCTCGCCGAAATAGCCCTTGGCCAGTTCGTGAGTGGAGAGCGCAGCCGTGTGGTAGGTCGGCAGCGTGATCAGGTGGTGGAACACACCGGCTTCACGGGCTGCATCAGCCTGGAAGGTACGGATCATTTCGTCAGCGTCGTTGGACAGCTCGGTGCCGTCGTACTTGGCGTCCATCAGCTTGGCGCGGTCGTAGGCGGACACGTCCTTGCCTGCCTTCACCCAGCGGTCATAGGCCTGCTGGCGGAAGTTCAGGGTCCAGTTGAAGGACGGGCTGTTGTTGTAAACCAGCTTGGCGTTCGGAACGATTTCCTTCACACGGTTCACCATGTGAGCGATTTCAGCCACGTTCGGGGTCGGGGTTTCGATCCAGAGCATGTCGGCACCGTTCTGCAGCGAGGTCACGCAGTCCAGCACAACGCGGTCGATCTGGGTGCCTTCACGGAACTGGTACAGGCCGGAAGCCAGACGGGTCGGGCGGTGCAGCTTGCCGTCACGCTTGATCAGGATTTCGTCGTCAGCGGCTTCGCTGATGTCGATTTCCTTGGTGTCCAGATAGCTGATGTACTGGGAAGCGATGTCACCCTTCTTCTTGGAAACCGGGATCTTCTGGGTGAGGTCGGCACCTTCGGAGTCGGTACGAGCAACGATCACGCCTTCGTCAATGCCGAGTTCCAGGAAGGCCAGACGCACAGCGTTGATCTTCGCGAGGAAGTCTTCGTGCGGCACAGTGACCTTGCCAGCCTGGTGACCGCACTGCTTGGCGTCAGACACCTGGTTTTCGATCTGGATGGCGGCGGCGCCAGCTTCGATCATCTTCTTGGTCAGCAGGTAGGTGGCTTCTTCGTTACCGAAACCAGCGTCGATGTCGGCAATGATGGGCACCACGTGGGTCTGGAAACCGTTGATCTTGGCTTCGACTTCAGCGGCCTTGGCCTTGTCGCCAGCGTCTTCAGCCTTCTGCAGCGCACGGAACAGGTCGTTCAGTTCGCGGGCATCAGCCTGACGCAGGAAGGTGTAGATTTCTTCGATCAGAGCGGGCACGGAGGTCTTTTCGTGCATGGACTGGTCGGGCAGCGGGCCGAAATCGGAACGCAGGGCGGCAACCATCCAGCCGGACAGGTAGATGTACTTGCGGTCGGTGGTGCCGAAGTACTTCTTGTTGGCAATCATCTTCTGCTGGGCAATGAAGCCGTGCCAGCAGCCCAGGGACTGGGTGTACTTGCTGCTGTCAGCATCGTAGGCAGCCATGTCGCGGCGCAGGATGCCAGCGGTGTACTTGGCGATGTCCAGACCGGTGCGGAAGCGGTTCTGCACGATCATGCGGGCAGCGTCTTCCGGATGGATAGCACCCCAGGTGCCACCGAGTTTGGCCTTGACGGCGCGGACGTGTTCAAGTGCAGAGGCGTACGTTGTCATGACGTTTTCCTGTTGCTGGTTGGTTTGCGAAAGCCTAGGCCCTAAAGCCGGAATGTCACTTTCACAAGGGAGGCGCGCAGACTAAGTGCTGTGGCATAATTTCACCAATTTATAGTTTTTATTCCCGGTATTTATTTTATGAATCTTGAGCGGGTGGACCTGAATCTCCTCATCTATCTGGATGTGCTGCTGCGCGAGAAGAATGTGACCCGGGCGGCTGAACATCTGGGGATAACTCAGCCTGCAATGTCTAATATTCTCAAGAGGTTAAGAGACGTATTTAATGATCCACTTTTAATACGTTCCAGCGAGGGTATGACGCCCACCGAGCGTGCCCGCGACCTGCAACCCCTGATACGCGAGGCTCTGGACGGTCTTAACCAGATATTCGAATCCCAGGAAGACTTCCGGCCGCGCTCCAGTGCCCGTGTCTTCCGCATCATGGCGGCGGACTATGCCGAGGCCACTCTGATTCCGGCACTGGCCAAGGCCATGCGTACCGAGTCGCCCAATGTGGTGCTGGACTTCCTGACGCCTTCGGACGTGAGCTATCGCGATATGGAGCAGGGCAAGGTGGATATGGCCCTCAACCGTTTTACGGAAATTCCGCAGTCTTTCCATCAGGTGAATGTGTGGAAAGACACCTTCTCCTGCCTGGTGCACAGGGACAGCCCCATTGCCGAGAACTTCAACCTCAAGACCTATCTGGAGGCCGAGCATATCTGGGTGTCCAAGACCGGCATGGGCGTAGGTTTCGGCATGAATCCGGATCAGGCCGGCGGCCTCGGCTGGATAGACCAGGCATTGGGACGGCTGGGCCGGAAGCGCAAGATCGCCATCTTCACGCGCCATTACCAGATGCCGGCGCTGCTGGCGGAAAACGCCGATCTGATTGCCACCTTGCCGACGCGGGTGGCGCGCCTGCAGCTCAGTAATCCGCGGCTCGTCATCAAGGAGCCGCCTTTCCACATTCCGGAGTTCGAGCTCAAGATGGCCTGGAGTCCGCTCCTGCATCACAACGCCGCGCATCGCTGGCTGCGCCAGCTCATCATGTTCACGGCGCAGCAGATCATAGAGCGCGAAGAAGAGCAGGCGCGGGAATCGCCGGCTCGCCCGGTAGTGCCGATCTTGCCGCCGCTTGATCGGGATTGAGACCGGGGCTCGGGTCAGGCGACTGATTTTTTCGGCTGGTTTTTCTGCACAAGCGCCACGAATTGCTTGGCAAAGCGGTGGCAATCGCCCGGCCAGCGCGCTGACAGATAGTTGCCATCCCGCACCGTGAAGCCATGGCGGTGATTTTTCTCTGTGTCGCGTATGGTCAGCAGCGGGCCGCGATCGAAATCATCCGGGCTGGCCAGTGCCGCCTTGACCTCGCTTTCCACGGTTTGCGAGTAGGTGCGGTAGTAATTACCCAGCCAGGGAGCTGTGATCGCCCAGGCAGGCAGTTCCATATTGAGGGCCGTCAGCGCCGTGGTTTTACGGCCATGCAGTACGGACTTTCCGGTAGCCGGATTACGTGTGCGAGCCAGTAGCAGGACGCCATGGCATACCGCGGCCACAGGCTTGTTGCTCTGGAAGAAGTGCAAGGTGATGGCCTGTGCGTGTTCGGACTCCAGCAGGCTGCGCATGCCAGTAGCATGGCCACCAGGCACCAGCAGACCGTCAAACTCTTCGGGCTTCACCTCGGCATAGGATTGCGGCGCCAGAAAGGCAGCATCGCGAGTCATCGCGGTATAGAGCGCCAGATCCTGCTTGCGCGTCATCAGTACCGGATTCAGCAGCTTGAAACCGGACTGCACCAGCTGCACATCGGCATGAGCCGGGCGGCCTTCGGGCGTGGCAAAGCGCACCGGAATGCCGGCACTCGTCAGGGCATGCCAGACCACGGCACTTTCAGTGGGATCGTAGTCGGAGGCGGGCAGCAGGCAGAGAATCATGGGCATGTCCTGAAGTGGCTAAGGGCAAAAACGGCGGCGTGATGATAGTCGCTGGCGGCCGCTTGTGAGCAGACTGATGTAACCATGGGCGCTGTCCATTTCTGACAGGGCTTGCGTGACTGGCCGGACTCGCAAGCCCTTGTCGCGCCCATGCTTCTGCGGACTGAATCCGCTAGAATGCCGGCCTTCATTTTTGCGGTGCCCGCCAGGGGTGCCGTGTCACGAGGCTGCGCCCGGAACTGTTCGGGCGCCTTTAGCGAGGCATACGACATGAGCGAACGCATCAAGCACGGTGATCTTGAAATCGCCAAGGAACTCTACGATCTGGTGGCCAAGGAAATCGTCCCCGGCGGCGGTGTCGATGTCGCCGCCTTCTGGACTGCCTTCGCCAATGTCGTTGCCGAACTCAGCCCCAAGAACAAGGCGCTGCTCGCCAAGCGTGATGATCTGCAGGCAAAAATCGATGCCTGGCATCGTGCTAATCCTGGTTTTGACAAAGCGGCTTACAAAGCCTTCCTGACTGAAATCGGCTATCTCGTGCCGGAAGGTGCCGACTTCTCCATCAGCACACAGAATGTGGACGAAGAAATCGCCACGCTCGCTGGCCCGCAGCTCGTGGTGCCCGTGCGTAATGCGCGCTATGCACTGAACGCCGCCAATGCACGTTGGGGCTCGCTGTATGACGCGCTCTACGGCTTCGATGTGATTTCCGAAGAAGGCGGCGCGGAAAAGGGTAAAGGTTACAACCCGGCGCGTGGCGCCAAGGTTATTGCCTTCGCTCGCCAGTTCCTTGATGACACTTTCCCGCTGGCCGAAGGCTCGCACAAGGATTCCACGGCTTACGCCATTGTCGACGGCAAGCTGGTTGTTTCCCTCAAGAGCGGCATCAAGTCCGGCCTGGCCCGTGCCGAACAGTTCGCCGGCTTCCTCGGTGATGCGGCTGCTCCTACGGGCGTGCTGCTCAAGAACAATGGTCTGCACGTGGAAATCCAGATCGATGCCACGCATCACGTCGGCAAGGATGATTCCGCCCATGTGAAAGATCTGCTGGTGGAAGCCGCTGTCACCACGATTCAGGATCTTGAAGATTCCGTGGCGGCGGTGGATGCCGAAGAAAAGGTCGAGGGTTATCGCAACTGGCTGGGCCTTGTGACCGGCACGCTGCAGGAAACGTTTGAAAAAGGTGGCAAGCCGCTGACGCGTAAAATGAATGCCGACCGCGTGTACAAGAACGCACAGGGCCAGGAGTTCAGCCTGCATGGCCGTTCCATGATGCTGCTGCGCAATGTCGGCCATCTCATGACCAATCCGGCTGTGCTGGTGAAAGGCGAAGAAGTGTATGAAGGCATCATGGATGCGCTCATCACCGCTCTCATCACCAAGCGCGTGCTGACAGAAAAGCCGGCGCTGGTGAATTCGCGTGCCGGCTCCACCTATATCGTGAAG
>JAVHYE010000173.1 GCA_031119295.1 Pedobacter sp.
AATATCTGCTGGGTACGTCGATTGCGCGTCCGCTGATTGCCAAGCGTCTTATCGAAATTGCCAATGACACCGGTGCCGATGCGATTTCCCACGGCGCTACCGGCAAGGGCAATGACCAGGTGCGTTTCGAGCTCGGCGCTTATGCATTGAAGCCCGGTGTGAAAGTGATTGCGCCCTGGCGCGAATGGGATCTGACGTCACGCGAGACGCTGATGGCCTATGCCAAAGAGCGCAATATCCCCATCGATTTCAACAAGGCCGGCAAGAAGTCGCCTTATTCCATGGATGCCAATCTGCTGCATATTTCCTATGAAGGCGGCGTACTGGAAGACACCTGGACCGAGCACGAAGAAGATATGTGGCGCTGGACCGTGAGCCCGGAAAAAGCGCCGGATGTGCCGACCTATATCGAACTCACTTATGAAAAGGGCGACATTGTTGCCATCAACGGCGTGAAAAAATCGCCGGCCACCGTGCTGGCCGAGCTGAACAAGATCGGCGGCGAAAACGGTATCGGCCGTCTCGATCTCGTGGAAAACCGCTATGTCGGCATGAAGTCGCGCGGCTGCTACGAAACCCCGGGCGGCACCATCATGATGAAGGGCCACCGCGCCATTGAATCCATCACCCTGGATCGCGAAGTCGCGCATCTGAAAGATGAATTGATGCCGCGCTATGCCAGCCTGATTTACAACGGTTACTGGTGGAGCCCCGAGCGCCTCATGCTGCAGACCATGATCGATGCTTCGCAGGAAAACGTGAACGGCATCGTGCGTCTCAAGCTCTACAAGGGCAATGTCATCGTCACCGGTCGCAAGTCCGAGAGCTCGCTCTTCGATACGCGTATTTCCACCTTTGAAGATGACGGTGGCGCTTACAACCAGAAAGACGCCGAAGGCTTCATCAAGCTCAATGCCCTGCGTATGCGCATTGCCGCCAACAATGGTCGCAAGTTGCTGAAGTAAGCAGCCAGAAGCAGCGTGCAGCGCAATAAAAGGGCGGATTTATCCGCCCTTTTGCATTTCTGGCGTTTGCCGTTCTGAAAAAAGACGGGCGTACCAACTGGCTTGTGCTCAAGCGGCTGCGACCTTTTCCCGGGCTACTTTCATTTTGAGTGTGCTTTTCCCGGAGACGGGCGGCCATTCATGGGCAGTGACGGACTTCTATACTCGGCAGGGCGCGCTGTTGCAGTCACCTTGCCCTGGCTTTTGTTTCCATGTCCCAGCCCAGCATTCTTGTGCTTTCCATCTTGCCGGAGAACCGTGAGCGGCTTTGCCAGTGGCTTGCACCCCTATGCCACGAACAGGGCCGGGAATGCATTCCCCTGGCTGACGCCGATGCCCTCTGGTCCCTGCTCTGGCAGGACCGCCTGGATCCCCCGGGCCTGCTGGTCTATGACGGTCATCCGGCCGAAGACAGCTATCCCCTTATCAATCGCTTGCAGGGCGACCAGGGTGGCCTGCAACTGCCGGTCCTGCTGCTCACGGACAATCTGGGTGACAGCAGCCAGCGCTTTTATACCGAGCTGCTTTTCGGCGTGGAGCGCCTGGCCAAACCGGTTTCGGCGGAGGCGCTTTGCGATACCGCCGCCGCCTGCCTGGCCCTGGATGATGCCCGCCGTCGTATAGAGGCCGAGCTTGCCGGTGCCGACTGGAAGCAGACCCTGCGCGAAGGGCTGATGGCGGTGGATGCTGATGGTCATATCCGCTACGTCAATCGCCAGGCCGCACGCTGGCTCAAGCTCTCACCCTTGGCCCTGTGCCGGCTCAATCTGCAAGCCCTGCTGGAAGCGCCGGTCACTGGTCTTGCCCCGGGCTGGGCTGATTTGCCCCTGGCCCAGGCGGCCCGCCAGCAGGCGGTGGAAGTACAGCGTCTTTCTTTCTGGCGCGGCGATGGCGGGGCGCAGCTGGTACAGGCGGCGCTGGTGCCTTTCCAGGCCTTTCCCTGCCTGATTGCCTTCCGGCCTGTGGAAAGTGATGACAGTTCACGGCAGAGCCTGTCCGAGTTGGCGCGCGTGGATCTGCTGACCGGCCTGCCCACGCGTCCGCATCTGGAAGACGCCATGGCGCCGCTCTTGCGCGAGGGACAGCGTCCCGCCCTCATGCTGCTGGACATAGACCATCTGCGCCATGTGAATGAAACCCTGGGTTATGACTTCGGTGACCAGCTCTTGCGGGCCGCGGCCGTGCGCCTGCGCGGTTCGCGTGAGGCCGGCCTGCTGGCTTCCATGGGCGGGGGGCGTTTTGCCTTCCTAGTCGAGGAAGCCACGGATTTCCGCGTGGCCGGGCGTATGGCCCAGCGCCTGCAGGCCCAGTTCCGCCTGCCTTTCCTCCTGGCCGGCCATGAGGTGTTCTGCAGCGTCAGCATAGGCATTGCGCTCTATCCGGCCTCCGGTGACGAACCCGGCCAGTTGCTTAAGGGCGCCGAGCGCGCCCTGGAGCGGGCCAAGCTGGTGGGGCGCAATGTCATCCAGTTTGATTCCGCCGAGCTCAACCGTTTCAGCATCGAGCGCTTGGAGCGCGAGGCCAGCTTCCATCAGGCCCTGAATGAAGGCGAGCTCAGCGTGGGCTGGAAGCTCTGGCGCGAGGCCAGCGGTCATGTCGTGGCGGTTCAGCCGCGTGCGATCTGGCCGGGAGCCCCGGCAGGCTCGCCTGATCTGGGCGTGCTGGCGGAGGAGTGCGGCCTCAGCCGTGAGCTCTATGACTGGCTGTTCCGGCAGGCCGTGGCCAGCGCTGAACTGCCATCACCGCTGCCACCTGGTATCAGCCTGGCTTTCGAGGTGTCGAATCCCCAGTTGCTGGATGCGTTTGTCGTGCAGCGCCTGCGCGCCTGGATAAATCGTCATGACGTCAATCCAGGGCAGGTCCATTTATTCCTGCCCTGGCGTCGCGACGAGGCCGGCCTGCTGGCGCGCCGCGTGCCGGAGCTGGCCGCTGTGGGTGTTCATCTTTCTCTTTATCTGGATGGTCATGGCGGCTCGGTGCTGGATGCTTTCACCACCGGTCCCTGGCAGGGCATGGTGCTGGGCCGTGATTATGTGCAACGCCTGCCGCCGGAGCGCGCGCCCGACATTCTTGGTGGCATGGCCGATTTCGGCCGGCGCATGGGCTGGCAGCTTTTATCCGATGGCACTCCTGCCGGTATGGATGAGGCCAGCTTGTTTGCTACGGGCGTTATTGCCTGCAGTGCAGAAATTGAACAACTGCCTTCTGACTTCGACTGACAATTTTGTCGCATTCTGACGTCGGCCCCCGACACGCCTCGCCACTTTCCTTTGTACGTTCGTACTCCGCTGCAGATCACAGAGTGTTTGTGATCTGCTTCGCATCCTTGTGACCAGTGGGCTTTCCCCGTTCATCGCGAAAAAATGCACGCTGACCGGCGCGTATTAATCGGCTGGCACTGTCCTTGCTCTTTCGCCTGATGACTTGCTGTCTCCGCAGTTCAGCCGAGCCAGCGCACACAATAATCATTCGGGAAAAGAAGAATCATGCCTGCGAAATATCTTGCTGCTTTTGCCCTCCTTGCCTTGCCGCTGGTCAGCGTTTCTGCACAGGCCAAACCTGAATTGCAGATGAATATGACAGCGGAGAAAGAAGTCACCGTAACGGAAAACGGCAAGAAAGCCGTCAAGCGCGTGCCGGCACAGAGCTCGGCACCTGGTGAAGTGCTGATCTACACCCTGAATTACAAGAATGTCGGCGATGAAAAAGCCACCGCCGTGAATGTGGACAATCCCCTGCCCAATGGCACCCGCTATCTGGCCAACAGCGCCAGTGGCAATGATGCACAAATCAATTTCTCCATCGACGGCGGCAAGACCTACGCCAAGCCCGATCAGCTGGCTGTGCAAAAAGCCGGCAAGAAAGCCAAGGCCGAAGCCCCTGATTACACCAATATCCGCTGGGTACTCGGTGAAGTGAAGCCGGGCCAGTCCGGACAGTTAGGTTTCCGCGCGCAAGTGGAGTGATTTTGTCCACTTTATCGCGCACTTTTATCCAGGCAGACATTTGAATGCAGGGAGCCTAGGGCTCCCGCTGCCGGGCCGTGTTGTGAAGTCATGTGGTAAATGCGGTAGGCAATCAGGTGGCGGCTAGCGCCTGGATCAAAAAATATCTATTCAGGGGTCTTCGTAATGAAGCAAATATTCAAACAACCCAAAGTGCAGACGCTGGCAGCAGCTGTCATGGCGCTTGGTATGACGACAGGTGCCAGCCAGTCGTGGGCTGCTACAGCGGCATCAGCCACCGTACGTAACGTGGTGACGGTCAGCTATAACAACGCCGCGAACACGCCGCAGACGCCGTTGGTGGCTGCTGTCGATGTCACTGTCAATCTGGTGCAAGCTGCGGCGACACTGAGTGCGCCTACTGATCTTTCTACGGTGCCAGGTACCAACGCTGTGTATACCTACACCATCACCAATGGTTCCAATGGCATCGCCACCTACGGCCTTGCTACGGGCTCGCTGACAGAAACCAATATTTCCAGCTCCTCTGCTGCACCATCGACGGCCACCATTAGCCTGGGTGCGACCACGGTGACAACTGCATTCAATATTCCCACCACGGCTGGTGGTGCAGTGACTGGCGTTGTTGTCCCGCGTGATGGCACCGCCGATACCAGCGTCAATGGCATTGCCAATGGCGATACCGTGATTGTGCGTGTGGGCGCAACGGATTACATCTTCACGGCAAGTGCTGTGACCGATGTGCAGGTGCCGGCCAGTCCTGCTACCGGCTCTACCAATATGACCACCACCATGACGCTGACGCTTGCTGCAGGCAGTCCGGTGGCTAGCGGCACAGTTACGGCGGCTGTGGGTACCCTGATTGCGGAACGCCAGACTTTCACTGTGGCAGTGACTCCGGGCACGATGACATCGACCAGCGACGCCACGATTGATACACCGCTCACGGCAACACTGGGTTCTTTTACATCCACTGACTCCACTCTGACCACGGTTGCAACAGTTGGCCTTTCTGTCGCCAAGCTGGTGCGCAATGTCACCACGCCCGTTACGGGTACGGGCTCGGCCACCAATTGTGGTGTGACGGCCTATGCCGGTGGTGTGAGCGGCAAAGCCGGTGATGTTCTTGAATACCTGATTGTTGTCAGCAAAAGTGCCAGCACCAGTAATGCTACTCAGGTGAAGATCAGCGATCCGCTGCCGCCCTTCACCACACTGAACGCGACATCCTTGGCCATTGATGCAGATGGTGAAGGTGCAGGTGCTTTCGCCGCGATTGACTCTGCAGCAGACAACGGCGATGCCGGTGAAGCAGATACTTCCACGGTTTATTTCTATCCCGGATCCGGTGGCAATGACTCTGCGTCCGGTTTGGGTAACGGCACTGGGGGCACCATAGGCGCCAGCGGCAAGGTCTGCATGCGCTTCAGCGTCACCATCCAGTAAGAAGTCAAACAAGAACCATGGCCGGAGGGCAGGGATGCCCTCCTTGAGTCACGGCAGGGACACCTTCTCTTCCAAAGGAAAACATCATGAAAAAATCGAATGCCCTCGTGCAGGGCCTGGGGACGCTTGCGCTTGTTTCCGGGATCCTGATGTCTCACCAGGCTTATGC
>JAVHYE010000029.1:0-1298 GCA_031119295.1 Pedobacter sp.
GAAAGTGCTTGTTCAGGAGCATGCGTAACCTCGTTGCAAAAAGGCATGCGGGTCTTGAGCCCGTATCGGTTGGGCTCAAGTCTGGCGAAAAAAGACGTCAGCGTCTGTCAGGGTCTGTAACGGCGGGAGCTTATACCGTATCGATAATGACCACGGTGATATTGTCCTTGCCGCCGCGCGCATTGGCGTGATCGATCAGCTCTTCGCAAAGCGCATCGCCACGCAGGCTGCTGTTCAATACATCGGCAATATCGGCATCGCTCACCATTTCATAGAGACCGTCCGAGCAGATGAGATAGCGGTCGCCGGTCTGCACGCCGTGCTCGGCAATATCCACGCTCAAGGTGCTTTCAAGGCCGATGGCACGCGTGAGGATATTGCGCGCCACTTTCTCTTTGGCTTCCTGCGGGCTGTACAGACCCTTGTCGATGAACTCCTGCAAGAGGGAGTGATCATTGGTCAATGAGCTGAGCTTGCCCTTGCGCAAGAGATAAAGCCGGGAGTCGCCTACATGTGCCACGGTGAGGGTGTTTTTCTCCAGCAGCACGGCCACGATGGTGGTGCCCATACCCTTGTAGCGTGAGGACTCGGCGGCTTTTTCCAGCACATTGGCGTGGGCTGCCTGTATGGCGGTTTCCAGACGATCGCGGGCAGAGAGGCCGGCCGTCTGCTCGAGAATAGTGAGCGTGGTACTGATGGCCAGCTCGCTGGCGACTTCACCGGCATTATGGCCGCCCATGCCGTCGGCCAGCACGGCAATACCCAGTGCGGGCACGAGCTGGAAAGCATCTTCATTGTGGTCACGGTAGCGACCGGTATCGGTACGGCCGTTGAAAAAGGCTTTCAAGAAGCGCTACTCCTTTCCTGTCGCAAGACGGACATGTCCTTTTTCTTATTCGTTTTCGGGCAGGGCATCGCTGCCGCCGTCTTTTTTGCTGGATTCGATGCAGGCCTTGATGGCTGCCGCGAATTCCTGGCCGGTCTGGTAACGCTGGTCCGGATCTTTTGCCAGTGCCTTGTCGATGATGGCGGCAATGCAGGGCAGTACATCGGAAAGCTCGGGCTTGACCTCGAACACCGAGGCATGCGGCTCGTTGGCAATCTTGTACATCAGCGTGGCCATGGACTCGCCGCGGAAAGGCGCCGTGCCGGAAAGCATCTGATAGAACATTACGCCCAGCGAGTACAGATCGGAACGACCGTCGACTTTCTTGCCCGCCACCTGCTCCGGCGACATATAGGTCGGTGTGCCCAGCACGGTGCCGGTCTTGGTCTTGCTGGCATCGGTGATGCGCGCA
>JAVHYE010000029.1:1308-18722 GCA_031119295.1 Pedobacter sp.
CCCCTGCAGCCGCCGCACGGCGTTCCATTCGCTTTCGCCATGACGCACCAGAAGAAGACGCTTCATGCGATGCGCTCCCCGCTGGCAGCGAACAGGGCGGATGGCTGGGCTGGCAGGGCAAAATGCACACGGTCGCCCACGGAAAGGCGCGGTGCCTGACAGCATCTGGTAGAACATCACGCCGAGTGAGTACAGGTCAGAGCGTCCATCGACTTTCTTGCCCGCCACCTGTTCCGGCGACATATAGGTCGGTGTGCCCAATACCGTGCCGGTTTTGGTCTTGCTGGCATCGGTGATGCGCGCAATACCGAAGTCGGTGATCTTGATGACGTTCTTGTCCGGGTCATACATGATGTTGGCCGGCTTGATATCACGGTGCACCACGTTGTGCTGGTGCGCGTAATCCAGGGCCAGTGCCGACTTGTAAACGATGTTCACGATTTTCGCGGCGGGCAGCAGGGTGTCCGGCTTCACATAGCGCGCGAGATCGTGGCCATGCAGGAATTCCATGGCGATATAGGCGAGATCGTGCTCTTCACCGGCATCGTAAATCGTCACGATGTTCGGGTGATTGAGACGGCCGGCGGTTTCGGCTTCGCGGAAGAAACGCTCCTTGATTTCGGCGAGTTCGTCGCCTTCGAATTCGTCCTTCAGCGCCATGGTCTTGATGGCCACCACGCGATTGATCTTGGGATCGCGGCCGAGATAGACCACGCCCATGGCGCCCTTGCCCAGTTCCTTTTCCACCTGGTAACGGCCCAGCATGGGCTTTTCATCATTGCCCGGCGTGAGAATCATGGTGGCTGCGGCAGAGCTCATGCCGCCACCGCCCAGGATGACGGTTTCTTCCAGCTTCTGCGCGCGCTGCAGTTTCTGCGCGAGGTCGCGGAATTTCGGATCGTAGTCGTAGATGAACTGGTAAACGGATACGGCCTTGTTGAACTGGCGCTTGCGTTCGTAATCCAGTGCAAGGTTGTAGAGCACATCCGCCATGGAATCATCCATGGGGCATTTGCGGAATTTCTCGAAAGCCATATCGAGCTGGCCGGTCTGCTGCAGGGCAAGACCAAGCTGGCGATTGGATTCGGCCGACTGTACTTCGGATTTTTCCTTGGCCTTTTCCGTCACCAGATAATGCTTGGTGGTGATGAGCACATAACCCACCAGCACGATCACTGCCGGCAGCATCATTTCCACCCAGATGCCCGAGCTTTTCATCAGCACGAAATGTGTGACGACCAGCAGCAGCACGATGACGCCCGTGGTAGCAGCAGCAGGAGTGGCCTTGAGGCGGGAAAGACCGGCAATCACATAGGCGGCGGCCAGCAGGATGAGTATCCAGCGCAGGGCGGTGGCCCATTCCGGCGTGATGAAGAAATTCTGGTTGAGGATGCTGGCCACGGTGTGCGCAAGGATGCGCGCGGGTTCCATGCCGGCAGAAATCGGCGTTACCTGCGGCGAGCCCAGGCCATAGGCCGTGGGGCCTATGATGACGATCTTGTCCTTGTATTTGCTGACGGGAATCTTGCCCGAGGCCACATCAAAGAAAGAGTCCTCAACGAAAGCCGGTTTGCCACCCTGGTTGCCGTAGAAAAAAGTGCGCATCTGCAGATAGGGATCGGTCTTGATATTGAGTTTGCCGAGACGCAGGCCTTCACCCAGATTCACGGAAATATCGCCGACACCGAGATTCAGGCTTTTCGCCGCCAGCATCAGGGCCAGCGAGGGGTAGTAAGCCTTGTCATTGTGTACCAGCAGCAACTCATTACGGATGACGCCATCCGCATCCGGATTGCTGGCGACATGGCCGATAAAGGCGGCTTTTTCACCCAGCAGGGCAATGGGGGCTGTGGCTTCCACCGTGTCCGGTGGCAGATAGCCGGCTTCAGCGGCGCCGATACGATCACGCACGGCAGCAATCTGGTTACGTGTGACGTAATCCGGCAGGGCCTTGTCCGGATTGCCCTGCGGCTCGCCCAGCACGAACTGCATGGGCAGCACGACATTGCCGGCGGCGCCCAGGGCATCGGCCAGATGCTGGTCGGTATTGAGCTGGGCTTCGGCGCTGCCGAGTTTGCTGCCCAGGCCACTGATGGCGGGATTGCCTTCGGCCGTAGGCTCGAGGTTTTCCTTGTAATAGCCCTGGATGTCGCGGATGGCGATGAGGCCCGGATCCAGCTGCGGCTCGGAAAGGATGATGGGCAGGCCGACAGCACGGGCACCGCCTTCATGCAGCTTGCCGATCATGTCGGCAATGCGGGTACGCGGCCAGGGCCAGCGGCCGAGATTGGCAATGCTCTGGTCGTCGATGGCGATGATGGCCACCTTGTCGCCGGCCTCGTGCGAGCTCACACGCACGCCAAGGTCGTAGGCATAACGCTCGATATTGTCGATGAAGTCGGTGGCGGCCGAGACAATGAGCAGACCCAGCACGATGATGACACCGGCCAACCAATCGGACTTCCAGAGTGAAGTTCCCTTTCGCATGACATACCCCTGATGCTGCTGAAAACGGCCCAAACAGACCGCAAAAGACTGCCGAGACTTCTAACAGACCGCTCCGGTCTGGACAAGGCATGGCTGCCGGCTCTTGCAGAACGGCAGATATGAAAAGGGCGGCAGTTGCCGCCCTTTCCGGGTTAATGCTTGTACGGAGGAGCGACTCCTCCGGATGCAGGCCTTAAGCGAAATACTGCAGCAGGCCGAAGATCACCGCGAAGCCTGCCAGCGTGGCGCCGAGATTGGACGGGCCATGGGCATTACGGAACAGACGCCAGTCCCAGAAGGCCACGGTGCTGTCGCGGTAGGGCGTGAGACGCGGCAGGAAGGCACGCACTTCGGCGCAGTAGTTGGCGTAGTCCTGGCCGAAGACCTGCTTGAGCAGGGCCTCTTCACGCTTCACGCGGTTGGCCATATAGAACCAGTAGAGCAGGGTGTAGATAACGATGACGGGAATCTGCCAGCGGTCCAGCAGCAGCAGCACGCCCAGCACGATGAAATAGCGGCCGAGGTACATGGGGTTGCGCACAAAGGCATAGGGGCCGCGGAAAGCCAGCGTGGAATTCTTGTCCAGCGAGGCAAAGCACCAGAGCTGGATGAATTCACCAATCATGGCCACGGCGAAGGCGATCCAGAAATCTTCCTTGTTGACGCCCAGTCCCCATACCAGCAGCACGGCGGCCAGTACGCCCAGCACTTCGCGAAAGCGCACGGCAAAGGCGCGCAGCTTGGCGTCGCTGAAGATGTAGTCCAGGAAATTTTTCATGAATGGCAGACCCCGAAAATGGTGGGCAAGTGGTGGAGGATGATCATCAGCTGCGTTCGCGGAAGAAGCGGCGCAGGCCGAAGTAATTGCTGAAGACCCAGCCGCGGCGCCAGTTGTTCACGCTGTCCAGCACGGCCTGACGCTCGGCGTCCATGGTACCCGGCAGACAGCGTGTCCAGAACTTGTAAACACCGGACAGGTCGATTTTTTGCAGATAGCGGGCGAGGGCTGGCCACCAGCGCGGCAGGGACAGCCAGGACTGGAAGTCGATCAGTATGGGCTGGAAATCCGGGCTGATGAGCACATTGCCGGAATTGCGCAGATCCAGATGGACGATGCCGCGCTCGTGCATCTGCAGCACCAGTTTTTCATAGGCCAGGAAGAATTCCGGCGAGAGCTCGCTGGCCGGCACCTTGGCCAGGGGGCGGGCTTCTATGAAGTGGTAGGTAAAGGCGTAGCGGTCTATGCGCCGGGCGCCGTCAGGAATGCCGGCGATGCCGTCCAGACGCTGCAGGGCATGCAGCTCGCGACCTATCATCCAGCGCCCGAGGGTATTGCGTATGAACCAGGGGCAGGCGGAGAAGTCCTTGACCACCCAGCGCTGGCCGGCCACTTCCAGCAGGCGCACATCGGCATTGGCGGCACGGCCGCGCGAGAGATAGTGCGGTGCCTCGGTATCCAGAAGCTGGCGGGTGGGGAAGGCGGTCACTGTGGTGTTCTGGTGGCTGGAGTGGGCGGCTTTTTAGCAAATGCGGCTGGTGCTGACAATGCACGGCTGCAGATTGCGGGCGCTGCTTGCCATAACGGGTCATGAAAAGGGCTGATACATGCCCATGAAAAAGCCGGAGCAGGCGGGGCCTGCTCCGGCTTTGTCCTGATCAATGAAGATCAGGGATTGCCGCTGGTGTATTCCAGCTCCACACGGCGGTTCTGGGCCCAGGCGTCATCGCTTTCGCCTGTGGCCACCGGCTTTTCTTCACCGTAGCTGATCACTTCCAGCTGGCTGGACTTGGCACCATTGCTGGTCAGGAAGGCTGCAACCGACTTGGCGCGACGCTCACCCAGGGCCATGTTGTATTCACGGGTACCGCGCTCGTCGGTGTGACCACCAACCTGCACCTTGGCACCGGGGTTCTTGGACAGATAGGCAGCGTGGGCCTTGAGCGCGTTGTAATCGCTGGAGGCAACGCTGGAGCTGTCGTAATCAAAGTGGAAAACCTTCACGCCCAGTGTGGCAGCGAGAGAGTTGGCCTTGGAAGCGGCATCAGCCTGGGCCTTGGCGTTGGCATCGGCCAGGGACTGGCTGTCAACACCGCTGCCGGTATTGGCGGCGGAGGCGCGGGCCGCATCAGCAGCAGCCTTGTCAGCAGCAGCCTGCTGTTCGGCAGCGGCCTGGGCAGCAGCAGCTTCGTCAGCCTTCTTGGTGGTGGAGCAAGCAGCCAGGCTCAGCACCAGCAGGGAGGAGGCGATGATTTTGGCATTACGGGAAAGCAACATGACTAGTTCTCCATGCATGTCAGAAAAAACAGCGCAAAAGGTGAGCGAAACTTAGCACAAGAAGCGCTAAGAGATGTCGGAGTTTTGCAACAGAATTTATTTACGAAATCCTTACATATCACGGAGATAGGGCGCTTTTTTACAGCGCCGCCCGCTCCGTTTTCTTGCTTGATGCGTGTTCTTATTTGAAGAAAGGCGACCAGGCCGGTTCACGAACTTCGCCCAGACGGGCCGGCAGACGTACCTGGAAGCGGCCGTCCACGGAAGCGATGCCGAGCTCGCCGTATTTGCCCTTGCGTGTGGCATAGACGAGCGCCACGCCATTGGGTGCAAAGCTGGGGCTTTCATCCAGTGGTGTTTGCGTGATCACAGTCATCACACCGCTTTGCAAATCCTGAACAGCGATCTGAAATTGCTGGCCTTTTTCTCTATGCACAAAGGCGAGGTAGCGGCCATCGGGACTGATATCGGCACGGCCATTGAAGCTGCCGTCAAAGGTGAGACGTTTCACGCTCTTGTCCGCCACATTGAGGCGATAAATCTGGGCGCTGCCGCCGCGGTCAGAAGTGAAGATCAGGGATTTGCCATCGGGCGCCCAGCGCGGCTCGGTGTCTATGGCGGAGTGATTGGTCATACGGGTGAGTTCACGGCTGTCTATGTCCATGACATAGATTTCCGGATTGCCGTCACGTGACAGTGTGAGTGCCATTTGCTTGTCATCGGGTGACCAGCTTGGCGCGCCATTAAGACCGGGAAAGCTGGCGAGCTTCTTGCGCTCACGCGTGGAAATGGTCTGTATGAAAATCGCAGGACGACGATTTTCAAAGGAGACATAGGCAATCTGCTTGCCGGTGGAAGACCAGCTCGGCGAAAGAATCGGCTCCGGTGAATCGAGAATGCTGAGCGGGCGCTGGCCGTCGGCATCAGAAAGCTCGAGGCGATAGCGCAGCTTGCCGCCTTCCGGATACTGGTTCACATAAAGGATCTTGGTCGCGAAAGCGCCTTTCACGCCGGTGATATTTTCAAAAATCTTGTCGCTGATGAAATGGGCGCCATCGCGCCATTTATCGGCGGCTACTGTGATTTTTTCACCCAGCAAACGCACCTTCCGGTCCGTGCTGAAAAGCTCGTAGCGGATTTCATAGCGCTTGTCGGGCGTGGCCGTGACTGAACCCACGACCAGGAAATTGGCGTTGACGCTTTTCCATTCGTTGTAGAGCACTTCGCCGCCTGAGGTCGGGCGCACCGGAAGTTTTTCATAGGGCAGGGGCTTGAAACGGCCGCTGCGCTCCAGGTCGGCGCGCACGATATCGGCGAGGGCATCATTGCCGGCTGCGGTTTCGCCACCAAAAGGCACGATGGCAATGGGCAGGGCATCGTCGGCACCGCGGGTGATTTCGATTTCCAGCTCGGCACGGGCCGCGCTGCTGACGATGATGAAAAAACTGAGGAGAAGGGTACGGAGCATCACAAATCTTCCGGGTTGAATTTGAGCGTGATGACGCGGAAATACTGGTTGAAGGCCGTCAGGTCATCGGGCACGGGCAGGGGATTGGCGCGCCGCACGGCTTCTTCGGCGCTGGCATCAAAGGCGGCATCGCCGCTGCTTTTCACCGTGACTACATTCGCGACTTCGCCACCGGGCAGCAGGCTGATACGCAAGGTTGTCACCATGCCACGGCGAGCCGAGAGAGGCTTGTTCCATTTTGTTTCAGTGCGTTGCTGGATGAGCCCCATGTAACGCGTCACGATTGCTTGATTGGCCGCATTACGGGCGCTGTTCGCTGCTTTTGCGACCTCGGCCTTGAGGCGCTCAGCTTCTTCATCCTTCATCTGTTGTTGCAGCGATTTGAATTCTTCATCAATCGCATCTCTTTGAAGTGAGGGCTGCTTGATGAGGGGTTTGGCTACGGCAGGCTTTACCGGTTCCGGTTTCACTTCCGGTTTTGGCAGGGGCTTTTTTTCTTCGGCCTTGGGCAGGGTGATTTTGGCATCCGGCACTTTGGGCAAGGGCTTCACCGGCTCCGGTACTTTCGCGGGCACAGGTTCGGGCTTGGCCACGGGCTTGGGTTCTGGCAGCGGCTGCGGTTCAGGTGGCGGTGTCACCGGCTCCGGGCGCGGTGGTGGCGGAGTCAGGGATTTACCGCTGACGAGTACGGCCTCGACCACACGAGGTGGCTCCACCTTGGGTGGCATATGCAGATAAGGAAGCAGCAGCACCAGTCCCAGCACGCCGATATGCAGGAGCAGGGATTTTTTCAGCGCCGTGCGTGCCGGTGGTGAGGCAGCCGGCACCATGCGTTGCGGTTTAGCGTGCTGCATCCGGCTCTGCCTGCGTGAGCAGGCCCACATTGGGTACGCCAGCCTGTTGCAGGCGGGCCATGAGGGTGACGACGATGCCGTAATTCACACGGTGGTCGCCATTGACCAGCACGGGTGCCTCCGGTGTTCGCTGCAGATCGGCATGCACCGTATCGGTGATGTCATCGCGTGCCACGCGTTTGTCATTGCCGTTGCCGTGCTTGATCCAGTAGCTGCCGTCAGCCTTGATGGAAACGATGATGGGATCGCGGTTTTTCAGCGTGAGATTGTCAGTGGCCGCTTTGGGCAACTCCACCTGTATGCCCTGGGTCAGCATGGGCGCCGTTACCATGAAAATCACCAGCAGCACCAGCATGACGTCGATATAGGGCACGACATTCATTTCGGCGACCGGTTTTTTTCTTTCGCGGCGGAAGGTTTTTTCCATGATGCGTCTCGTGGCCTGTGCTTAGTGACGCGAATGCGTTTCGCGGTGCAGGATGCCGGAGAACTCGTCCGCAAAGGTTTCATAGCGGGTGAGCAGGGCATCGCTGGTCGCGGAGAAACGGTTGTAAGCCAGCACGGCGGGAATGGCGGCGAAGAGGCCCATGGCGGTGGCAATCAGCGCTTCGGCAATGCCGGGAGCCACCACAGCCAGGGTGGCCTGCTGTACTTTGGCGAGGCCGATAAAGGAGGTCATGATGCCCCACACGGTGCCGAAAAGACCGACATAAGGACTGGTGGAACCGGTGCTGGCCAGAAAGCTCAGATGCGCCTCAAGCCGGGTCTGCTCCTGCGTGAGGGCAATACGCATGGCGCGCGTTACGCCTTGCATGACGGCATCACCATCGGCGCCTTTTTCACGCAGGCGCAGGAATTCCTTGAAGCCGGAACGGAAGATGTTTTCCTGGCCCTGCAACTCGTTGCTGCCACGATTGAGCTGGTTGTAGAGCGCATTGAGATCGCCACCGGACCAGAATTTCTCATCAAAGCTGACGGCGGCTTTTGTGGCAGCAGCGTAAAGCGCACGGCGCTGGAAGATGATGGTCCATGACCAGACCGAGGCAGCAACCAGGGCCAGCATGACCAGTTGTACGATCAGGCTGGCATGGCTGATGAGATGCCAGATGGACATATCAGGGGCTTGGCTCATGAGGCAGGATTTCCGGATTCAGGGTCGTAACGGGATTTGAGCAGGGCAATCAGGCGCTCGGGCAAGGCTCGGGGTTTCATGTCTGAGCGGCGCACGCAGGCGATGTCGATATCACCGCCTACCAGCACCACATCATCACGCTGCACTTTCTGATGGAACACCAGGGAGGCACGGCCCAGAGATTTTATCTGGGCAGTAACCGTCAGGGCATCGTCCATGCGGGCCGGCGAGAAATAGCGTACCTGGGCGCCACGTACCACGAACATGAAATCCTCTTCCGAATGCAGATAGTGCTCGAAACCGAGATCACGCAGGAACTCGGTGCGGGCCCGCTCCATGAATTTCAGGTAGTTAACGTAGTAAACGATGCCGCCAGCGTCAGTGTCTTCAATGTAAACGCGCACCGGCAAGTAAAATTCCGGTAAGGGGTAGGTGAGGCTCATCAAAAGAGATCCGATTGCTTCAGGTGTTCGTGCAGGCGTTCCGGTGTGGGCAGGCCGAAATGCAGATAGGCATGAGGGGTGGCGACACGGCCGCGGGCGGTACGCATGACAAAGCCCTGCTGGATGAGATAGGGCTCGATGACATCTTCCAGGGTGCCGGCATCTTCCGACAGCGCGGCTGCCAGCGATTCAATGCCGGTCGGGCCGCCACCGAACTTTTCCATGAGGGTGAGCAGGAAGCGACGATCCATGCCATCGAAACCGTGCTGGTCCACATCCAGCATATTGAGGGCGGCACTCGCGACTTCGCCATTGATATGACCATCGGCTTTCACTTCGGCGAAATCACGTACGCGACGCAGCAGGCGATTGGCAATACGTGGCGTACCACGTGAGCGGCGGGCAATTTCTTCTGCGCCTTGTGCATCCATGGAGACATTCAGCAGACCGGAGGAGCGTGTGACGATATGGGAGAGATCGGCAACGGAATAGAACTCGAGGCGCTGCACTATCCCGAAACGGTCGCGTAGCGGTGCGGTCAAAAGCCCTGCTCGCGTAGTGGCGCCCACCAGCGTGAAAGGGGGCAGATCCAGTTTGATGGAGCGTGCGGCCGGGCCTTCACCGATGACGATATCGAGTTGATAGTCTTCCATCGCCGGATAAAGGATTTCTTCCACCACCGGTGAAAGGCGATGGATTTCATCAATGAAAAGCACATCGCCGGCTTCGAGATTGGTGAGCAAGGCCGCAAGATCGCCGGCTTTTTCCAGCACAGGGCCGGAGGTGGATTTCAGATTGCCGCCCATTTCCCGCGCAATGATATTGGCCAGCGTGGTTTTACCCAGACCGGGCGGGCCGAAGATCAGGGTATGGTCCAGTGCTTCCGAGCGTGAGCGTGCGGCATGGATGAAGATTTCCATCTGTGCACGCACCTGCGGCTGGCCGATGTAATCGTCCAGTCGTGTCGGGCGTATGGCGCGATCTATGGCTTCTTCACGTTTGCCGGCGGGACCGGGCGTGGCGGAGGAAACAAGACGGTCGTCAGTATCGAGAAAGCTCATCTCACCATGCCCTTGAGTGCCAGACGAATGAGATCTTCAGTGGAGGCGTTTTCAGTTTTTATCTTGCCTATGGCTTTTTCGGCGTCAGCGGCCTTGTAGCCCAGAGCAATCAGGGCAGTCACTGCATCACGCTCTGGGGAGGCCGGTGCATCAGCAGCGGCACTTGCGCCAAGCCCCACCGGACCATCACCCACTCGATCACGCATTTCAATCACGAGGCGCTCAGCCGTTTTTTTGCCGACACCGGGAATCTTGGTGAGGGTGGAAACATCACCCTGGCGTATGCAGGCCGCAAAAGCATCTGCTTCCATGCCGGAAAGTATGGCCAATGCCATTTTCGGGCCCACACCATTCACCTTCAGCAGGGTGCGGCACATATCGCGCTCTTCACGCGTGGCAAAGCCATATAAGAGATTGGCGTCTTCGCGCACCACCTGATGCACATAGAGCGTGACGGGTGAACCCAGCGTGACTTTGTAGAAAGTGCTCATGGGCGCTTCAAGTTCATAGCCCACACCATTCACGTCCACGACCAGTACCGGTGGCTGTTTTTCTATGAGCTGTCCCTGCAGACGGGCAATCACGTTGTTCCGGCTCTCTGGAGTAGGGGCAGGAGGAGCTCCTGCGAGGATTTGCGCTTTAGTACCACAGCGGCGTCTAACTGGCTACCTGTACAGTAGTTTTGTGTGGGCTCATTCCTGTGCCCGGCCACGCCGCATGCGCTCGGCGGCATTGCCTATACGCGCCAGCGAGCTGCTGGTTTGGGCATGGCAAAGCGCAATGGCGAGGGCGTCGGCGGCATCGGCGGGCGGCGATTTATCCAGGGATAAAAGCCGCACCACCATATGCTGTACCTGATCCTTGAGGGCCGAGCCCTTGCCGACCACGGCCAGCTTTACCTGGCGAGCTGAATATTCCGCGACAGGCAGATCATGATTCATGAGCGCCACAATGGCAGCGCCACGGGCTTGCCCGAGCTTGAGCGCCGAGTCGGCATTATTGGAAAGAAAGACCTGCTCGATGGCGGACTGCTCGGGGTGGTAGGTGGCCACGATTTCGGCAATGCCGGCATAGATGCGGTGCAGACGTTCGGCCAGGGGCAGCTCGGCCATCTTGATGCAGCCCGAGGCGACATAGCGGTGGCGGTTGCCATCGGATTCGATGACGCCGAAGCCGGTGGTGCGGGAGCCGGGGTCTATGCCGAGGATGAGGGGCATGGCAGCAGATCAGTTCCGTGAAGGGCGGGATGCTTCTTCTATATAACAGGAAGCGGAGCCGGAAACGACGAGGCCGCTTGCGCGGCCCCGGGATCACAGCGGTATACGGCTTACTTGTTCAGCGCCGCCATCACCTCGGCGGAGAAATCCGCGTTGGTGTAGACGTTCTGCACATCGTCCAGGTCTTCCAGCATGTCTATCATCTTCATGATTTTCTCCGCCTGCTCGGGATCGGTGATCTCGGCCTGGGTGGAGGCACTCATGGTGACTTCGGCGCTTTCCGGCTGCAGCTTGATGGCATGCAGGGCATCAAGCACGGCACCGAACGCTTCCGGGGAAGTGATGACCGTGACACCGTCGGCATCCGACTGCACATCGTCAGCACCGGACTCCAGGGCCACTTCCATCACCTTGTCTTCATCAACGCCGCTGGCGAAAAAGATTTCACCGCGCTTGGCAAAGAGATAGGCCACGGAGCCTGAGGTGCCCATATTGCCGCCATTCTTGGAGAAGGCGTGGCGCACTTCGCCCACGGTGCGGTTGAGATTGTCCGTCATGGTTTCCACCAGCACGGCCACGCCGCCGACGCCGTAACCTTCATAGGTCAGCTCGTCCAGCTTCTTGTCGTCGTCGCCACCAGCGCCACGCTGTATGGCGCGGTTGATAACGTCGCGCGTCATGTTCGCGGTGAGGGCCTTGGCGACAATAGCGCGCAGGCGAGGGTTGTCGGCCTCGGTCGGGCCACCCATACGGGCGGCGGTGACGATTTCACGGATGTATTTGGTGAAGACCTTGCCTTTCACCGCATCCTGGCGTGCCTTGCGGTGTTTGATATTGGCCCATTTGCTGTGTCCGGCCATTTTCCTTCCTCGATTTGCTTTGCTTCCCCCTCTTCACGGGGAAGAGGGGATTTCTGCGGCAGAAATTATTCCGCGGCCTTTTCCTTTTCGCGCAGCTTGATGCCGAGTTCACGCAGCTGCTTGGCATCCACTGGAGCCGGGGCGTGCGTCATCAGGCATTCCGCAGTCTTGGTCTTGGGGAAGGCAATGACATCGCGAATGGAGGTGGCGCCCGTCATCAGCATGATGAGACGGTCGAGACCGAAGGCGAGGCCGCCATGGGGCGGGGCGCCGTACTTGAGTGCATCCAGCAGGAAGGCGAATTTCTCGTTGGCTTCTTCTTCACCGATGCCGAGAGCTTCGAACACGGCCTTCTGCATTTCCAGATTGTAGATACGCAGGGAGCCGCCACCGATTTCCGTGCCGTTAAGTACGAAGTCATAAGCCACCGATGTTGCGGCACCCGGATTGTTTTTCAGGGTTTCCACATCGCATTTCGGCATGGTGAAGGGGTGGTGCACCGAGGTCCACTGGCCATCGTCCACTTCTTCGAACATGGGGAAGTCCACCACCCACAGCGGCGCCCACTCGCAAGTAGAGAGCTTCAGGTCGTGGCCCACGCGCACGCGCAGTGCGCCCATGGCGTCGTTGACGATCTTGGCCTTGTCGGCGCCGAAGAAAACGAGGTCGCCGTTTTCTGCGCCCACGCGCTTGAGCAGGTCCAGCACGATGGGCTCGATGAATTTCACGATGGGCGATTGCAGGCCTTCGATGCCGGCGGCAAGGTCATTCACCTTGATATAGGCGAGGCCCTTGGCGCCGTAGATGCCCACGAATTTGGTGTATTCGTCGATCTGGCTGCGCGGCATGGCGCCACCGCCGGGAACACGCAGGGCGACGATGCGGCCCTTGGGGTCTTTGGCGGGGCCGGCAAAAACCTTGAACTCCACGTTCTGCATGAGATCGGCCACATCCACCAGCTTCATGGGGATGCGCATATCGGGCTTGTCCGAAGCGTAATCACGCATGGCGTCGGCATAGGTCATGCGCTGTAGCGGCGCGAATTTCACACCAAGAAGTTCGTCGAAGAGTTCGCGCACCATGGTTTCGGTGATGCCCATGATGTCTTCATCGGAGAGGAAGGAAGTCTCGATGTCGATCTGGGTGAATTCCGGCTGGCGGTCGGCGCGCAGGTCTTCGTCACGGAAGCATTTGGCAATCTGGTAGTAGCGGTCGAAGCCCGCGACCATGAGCAGCTGCTTGAAGAGCTGGGGCGACTGCGGCAGGGCAAAGAAAGAACCCGGCTGCGTGCGCGAGGGCACGAGATAGTCGCGGGCACCTTCCGGCGTGGCACGGGTGAGGATGGGGGTTTCCACATCCAGGAAGCCGTTGTTGTCGAGATAGGTACGGATCTTCGAAGTCACCTTGGAACGGAAGCGCATGCGCTCCAGCATTTCCGGACGACGCATGTCCAGGAAGCGGTATTTCAGACGCACTTCTTCGCCGACATTGGAGAAGTCGTCATTGAGCGGGAAGGGCGGAGTTTCGGCCTGCGCCAGGATTTCTATGTCCTTGCCCAGCACTTCGATCATGCCCGTGGGCATATTGGCGTTTTCGGTGCCGGCATAACGGCGGCGCACGCGACCGGTGATTTTCAGCACGTATTCCGAGCGCGACTTGTCGGCCTGGGCAAAGGCATCGGGGGTGTCGGGGTCGATCACGACCTGTACCAGGCCGTCACGGTCGCGCATGTCCAGGAAGATCACGCCGCCATGGTCACGGCGACGGTGCACCCAACCCGCGAGGGTTACGGTCTGGTCGATATGTTGTTCGTTCAGTTCGCCACAGTAGTGGGTGCGCATCATGGTGTTTCGTTCCCGGGTGTCTGGCGGCCGCATTGCTTCGGTCCGCTCCTGTGAAGGGGGCGCATTATACCTGTAGAGCCTGTCTCCGTCAGGGGTGGGATGCCCTGTTTGCAGGCTCTTGATGCGGGCCGGGGAAGGCCGGCAAAACGCAGCTCAAAACCGCCTGCGCGTCATGAAAAGTGCAAAAATCCCGGGGAAAAACGTCATTTTCAGTCGTGGAGCTGCAAAAAACCCGCAAAAACAGGGGTTTTGCAGACTTTTCCTATTGCTGCACCCCTGCAAATCCCCTATATATCGAGGCCAGTTCATTCTTGCATCTCTCTCAAGGGAGTGAACACGATGACGCAAGGCTCGACTGAAAAGCGCAAGCCATGCGCATCGCCCCGGAACTTTTCAGAAAGGAAGATCGCAATGGCCATAGCCAAAAAGCCTGCTGCAAAACCCGCTGCCAAAAAGCCCGCTGCAAAACCTGCTGCTGCCAAGAAACCTGCTGCCAAGCCGGCTGCTAAAGCCGCTGCCAAGCCCGCTGCGAAAAAGCCTGCTGCCAAGCCCGCTGCTGCGAAAAAGCCTGCTGCCGCCAAGAAGCCCGCTGCTGCCAAGCCGGCTGCTGCTCCCAAGGCTCCGGTGAAGCGTTCCACCGCCGCCCTGGCCGAAGCCCACAACAAGACCCAACTGCTCGCTGAAATCGCCGAGCTCACCGAGCTGACCAAGAAGCAGGTGACTGCTGTGCTGGAAGAGCTGGGCGCGCTGATCGAGCGTCACGTGAAGAAGAATGCCGTTGGCCACTTCACGCTGCCCGGCCTGTTCAAGGTGCAAGTGATCCGCAAGCCTGCCACCAAGGCACGCAAGGGCATCAATCCTTTCACCAAGGAAGAAGTGACTTTCAAAGCCAAGCCGGCCCGCAATGTGATCAAGGTGCGCCCGCTGAAGAAGCTCAAGGATTTCGCTGCCTGATCGGCGCTTTATCCTGTGAAAACGGCCGGTTTATCCGGCCGTTTTCTTTTGTGGACGGGATGGGGTGCTGACGCGTTTCACGCAGGAATGGTGCTGCTTTTCAGGGAATGTCCCGAGGGTCCAGTGACTGTCTTTACAGTGTCACGGCTTTCACGTATATAGCCGCCGAGCATACTTTTTAATCCCGGGTTGAGGATGCTATGGCGGGTGCCAAGACTGAAGAGTTCGACGAAGAGTTCGAAGAGGGTGCGGCCACCGAATCTGACGGTGACGAGGCGGCCAAGGTTGTGGTTGCGAAGAATTCCCCTACCAGGCGGCGTGTGATTGACGAGCTGCTGGAAGAGCGCAAGCTGCAGCGCCGACTGCGCGATTTCGATTACGACCTCGACGACGACAAGTAAGTCGCAAGTCGCTCATTCCTGATGCATCAGCGCTGCCGGTGTCACCGGCAGCGGCTTCTTTGCCGCTCTGGCGGACTCCTGTTATTTCCCTGTTATTCATGGTGTTTTTCCCGTAAGTGTCACGGGAATTGTCATTTGCCCGTACCCGGCCTCGGCGGCATAATCGCGGTTCCCCGGTCGCACCACAGGCGGCCGTTTCTCCTCCCCACAGAAGGACACGCATCATGGCGATCGAACTGCCCCAGCTGCCGTATGACAAGAACGCCCTCGCGCCCCATATCACGGCCGAAACCCTGGAATTCCATCACGGCAAGCACCACAACGCCTATGTCGTGAACCTGAACAACCTCATCAAGGGCACCGACCTCGAGACCAAGTCCCTGGAAGAAATCATCAAGATTTCCACCGGTGACGCCTCCAAGGCCGGCATCTTCAATAACTCCGCCCAGATCTGGAACCACACCTTCTACTGGAACAGCATGAAGCCCAATGGCGGCGGCAAGCCCACGGGCGCCATTGCAGCCAAGATCGATGCTGACCTCGGTGGTTACGAGAAGTTTGTCGAGCTCTTCACCGCCGCTGCCACCACCCAGTTCGGCTCCGGCTGGGCCTGGCTGGTGCTGAACAAGGACGGCAAGCTGGAAGTCACCAAGACGGCCAATGCCGATCTGCCTTCCGCTCATGGCCAGAAAGCCCTGCTCACCATTGATGTGTGGGAGCACGCCTATTACATCGATTTCCGCAATCTGCGTCCCAAGTACATCGGCACCTTCCTCGAAAGCCTGGTGAACTGGGATTTCGTGAACGCAAACCTCGCTGCCTGAGGCATGAGTGGCGTAAGCCTGCGACATCCTGTCGCACCGGCTTGACCCGCTGCACGGAAAAAGGTGTCCTTGCGACACCTTTTTCTTTGCCCGCCTTTTAGCTCCTCATGCCTTTTGCCATTCCTTCTGATCCGGATGCCAATAGCCGCAATCTGTCGCGGCTCTGCCTGCTGCGCGCCATCCTGATCGTGGTGCTGGCAGCGGCCGCCTTGCTGTCGGGCTGGCTGGAGTCGGTGCCGCTCTTGCAGGATCGCGGCATTCTCATCGTGTTGTCGCTGCTCACGGCTTTCAATGTGTGGAGCTTGTGGCGTCTGCGCCGTGGCGGTGCTGTCAGCGAGGCCGAGCTTTTTGTACAGCTGGTGGTGGATGTGCTGCTGATGACGCTGGTGTTCTATCGCACTGGCGGTTCCACCAATCCTTTTGTGTCCTGGTATCTCGTGCCGCTGACCATTGCGGCGGCTACCTTGCGTATTGGCTACACCATCGTGCTGGCCTTGTTGACACTGGCGGTCTACAGCCTGCTGCTGGTGCACTACATTCCTTTCGCTCCTTTTGCGGCGACTCATATGGGCCATATGCCCATGACGGTGGAGCTGGCAGCCGATAATCCGCATGCCCACCACATGACCTTGCAGCAGGCGCCGGACGGGCAGGGTAGCGGTTTCAATCTGCATGTTTTCGGCATGTGGCTGAATTTCATTCTCAGCGCCGCCCTCATCTCTTTCTTTGTCACCCGCATGAGCGGCGCCTTGCGCGAGCAGGACCGGCAGCTGGCACGCCAGCATGAAAACCTGCTGCAGCGCGAGCAGGTGGTGGCGCTGGGCGCACTGGCGGCCGGTGCCGCACATGAGCTGGGCACGCCGCTCTCCACGATGGCGATTCTGGCACGGGATATTGAAAGTGATTTGCCGCCGGATTCGCCGCTGCGGGCCGATATGGCGACGCTGCGCCGCCAGCTCGCGCTCTGTCGCGAGATTCTGGGTGATCTGCGTGAGCAGGCGGCGGGTCTGCCGCGTCTGTCGCTGGAAAAATTCGTGATGGCCACCGTGGAGCGTATGGAAGTGGTGCATCCGGAGCGGCAATTCCATCTGGAAGGCAGCATTCCGGAAGGCAGCATAGAGCCACCCGCCACCCTGCAGCAGGTGCTGGTCAATCTCCTCGACAATGCGGCGCAGGCAGCGCGTAGCGAGGTGAGGATTTCGGTACGTGATGCCGAGGCCTGTTGCCTGGTCGATATTGATGATGACGGTCCCGGCATTGCACCGGAAATTGCGTCACGACTGGGTCAGGCCTTTGTCACGGACAAGGATGAAGGCATGGGGCTGGGCTATTTCCTCAGTCACGCCAGCATCAACCAGATGGGCGGCAGCATACATTTCAAGGCCAGGGCCGGTGGTGGTACGCGCACGGAGTTGCGTCTGCCCTGGGCTGCCCTGCAACGTCAGTCTGCAAGTGGAGATGCCTGAATGCAGCGCATCCTTGTTGTGGATGATGATGATGTTTTTCGTGCGGTGTTACGGCGCGCGCTGACAAGGCGCGGCCATGAAGTGGCCGAAGCCGCGGATGCGCAATCCGCATTGGCCCTGCTGCAGGA
>JAVHYE010000029.1:18822-25085 GCA_031119295.1 Pedobacter sp.
GTGGACAGGCTGGAGTGGGAGCATATCCAGAAGGTGCTGGCAGAAAATGGCGGCAATATTTCCGAAACCGCCCGTGCCTTGGGCATGCATCGCAGAACATTGCAGCGCAAGCTGCAAAAACGTCCCGTCAAGCGCTAGGCTTGCGACTCAAGTATTCACCGCTGCTGCCCATGTCTCGTTATCGCCCTCCAGCCATTCCCCGTACTGCCCTCATCACGCCCGAAGGCTACAAGACCATGCGTGATGAACTGGATTTTCTCTGGCACAAGCGTCGGCCTGAAGTCACGCGTGCGGTCTCTGAAGCGGCTGCCATGGGCGATCGCTCGGAAAATGCCGAATACATCTATGGCAAGAAGCTGCTGCGTGAAATCGACAGCCGTGTGCGTTTCTTGAGTAAACGCATAGAGGCGCTGAAAGTCGTGGATGCCAAACCCACGGATGCCTCGCGCATTTATTTCGGCGCCTGGGTGGAGATAGAGGATGCGGATTCCGGCGAGGTGCTGGCCCTGCGTATTGTCGGCCCGGATGAAACCGATGCCGCACGTGGCTGGATCAGCATTGATGCGCCCATGGCGCGGGCCTTGCTGAAAAAGGCAGTGGATGACGAGGTGGCTGTGGAGCGTCCTGCTGGCAAAGGGCTTTTTTACGTGCTGTCCGTGTCCTACGAACCACCTGCAGAGCAGGAATAAAAAAGCCGGCAATAGCCGGCTTTTTTATATGCGGGGAGCTTTCAGGCCTGCTGCTTTTTTTCTGCCAGCTTATGGCGCAGGTATTCGATGACGCCGGGCAGCACACTGATGCCTATGATGCCGAAAATCACCAGCGTGAAGTTTTCTTTCACCGTGGGCAGATTGCCGAAGAAATAGCCCAGGGTCACAAAGGAGGCTACCCAGAGCGCTGCGCCTATCACGTTATAGGCCAGAAAGCGTGGATAACGCATGGCACCGACGCCGGCCACAAAAGGCGCAAAGGTGCGGGCAAAGGGCATGAAGCGGGCAATGATGACAGTCTTGCCGCCATGCTTTTCAAAGAATGCCTGGGTTTTCAGCAGATACTCGCGCTTGATCCAGCGTGACTGCATCTCGAAAACGCGTGGGCCTATGTAATGACCAACCTGGTAATTCACGGTATCGCCCAGCACCGCGGCCACAAACATGAGTCCACCCATGAGGAAGGGGTCCATGCCGCCGGTGGCAGCGATGGCGCCGGCGGCAAAAAGCAGGCTGTCGCCCGGCAGGAAGGGCATGACGACCAGGCCAGTTTCCACAAAGACGATGAGAAAGAGCAGGCCGTAAATCCAGGCGCCGTTGGCCGCCACGAATTCCGTGAGATGGCGGTCTACGTGCAGGATGAAATCGATGAGTTCCATGAAGGGCAGGGAGTCCATGAGGCAGGAGGCGGGGCGATGCTAGCAGCAGAGCAGGGGCAGCGTCAGCTTGCGGCTAGTGGAAGTTGCGCAGCTAGTGAAAGTTGCGTAATAGGAGCTCGGGCGGATGCGGCTGCAAATAGACCTGCTGTGCAATGTAATCGTTGGGATGCTGCCGGAAGTGGTGCTGGAGCAGGGTGAGCGGCGCAATGAGCGGCAGCTCGGCTTTGCGGTAGCGCTCTATCAGGGTCTGCAGCTCCTGCCGGGAGTGGCTGTCCAGATCGTGCTTGAGGTAGCCGGCCACATGTTGCAGAACATTGGCATGGCTGTGGTTGCTGGCCGGAATTTTCAGGGTGGCCATGAATTCCCTTATGTATTCATCAGCGGCGTTTTTCATATTACGGGCCCCGGCCTGGGCGACCAGCCTCCCAAGATGGCGATAAGACTCCACCTTATGCGCCATCAGCAGGTATTTGTGCCGGGCATGGAATTCCTGCAGGCGTGAGGCATTGAGGCCATGGGCCTGCATATCGCGCCAGCGCTTCCAGGCATATACCCGGGCCACAAAGTTCTCGCAGATTTTTTCATCGCGCAGGCGGCCTTCTTCCTCGACCGGCAGCAGGGGGTGCAAGCGGGTGAATTCACGGGCATAGAGGCCGGCGCTTGATTTGTCCGAGGCATAACCGTTGTCCCGGTAGACTTTGACATTGCCCAGGCCGCAGCTGGGTGAGCGCTGCATGAAGATATAACCATCGATATCGGCAAGCTCGGCTGCCTTTTCTTGTGCATAGACCTGCAGTTTTTCAGTGACATCAAGATCGGGGCTGCGATTTCCCATGACACGCACGCTCTCGCCATCGGCCGCAAGGCGCAGTGATATGGGTTCGCGCGGGGCGCCCATTCCTATGCCCATTTCCGGGCAGACCGGAATATAGCTGAAGCGTTGCGCCAGCTCTTGCGTGCAAAGTTTCGAGTGCTTGTGGCTGCCGTCGTAGCGCACATTCTCGCCCAGCAGGCATTGGCTGATGCCAATTGAAAGCGTTTCCGGAAAGGAAAAATCCAGCACGGTCAGCGCTCACACATTGCCGATAAACAACTGGCGCAGCAGCCTTTGCTTCAGGTTTTCCGGTTGATCCAGCTGCAGTCTTTCCAGCAGGGCGGTGGGAATTTCCTTTTCCTCGCGCAGGCTGGCCACCAGGGATTTCACCAGCTGCAGAGGATGCTCCGAGCTTTCCTGCATGCGCTGCAGGATTTTCAGGATGTCGCGCTCTTCATCAGTGAAGTCGTCGCCGAAGGGGAAGTCCGGCAAGAGCTTTTTGTCTTTCAGGCTCTTGAGTTGGGCCGCCACTGTGGCCGGCAGATTATTGAGTTGTGATTCCGGAATCTCGTATTCCGGTTCTATCTTGCCGGCAGCACGGGCTTGCGCCAGCAGTTCCGGCTGGAAGCGGGAGTCGCTGATGGCCAGCAGGCGTTTGATGATGGTGGCATCGGTCTGGCCGCGCAAATCGGCAATGCCGTATTCCGTCACCACGATATCGCGCAGATGGCGGGGAATCGTGGTGTGGCCGTAATTCCAGATGATATTGGATACCACCTCGCCCTGGCTGCGGCGTGTGGCACGCAACATGAGGATGGAGCGTGCTCCTTCCAGGGCATGTGCCTGTGAAACAAAGTTGTACTGGCCACCTACACCGCTGACCAGTTTGCCGGAATCCAGACCATCAGAAATGGCGGCACCCAGCAGCGTGACCATCATGCAGGTATTCACGAAGCTGGCGTCACGGCGCTGCAGGGTTTTCAGGTCTTCCGGGCCATAAAGCTGGTTGATATAGCCCACGCTGGTCATGCCGATGCGGGCACGCAGCTCTGGCGTGAGATCGCGCAGCTTTTGATAAAAGTCTCGCGGTCCCAGGAAAAAGCCGCCATGCATGAGGATGCCGCCCTTGAGCTGCTTGCCCAGGCAAAGACGATTGGCATCAGCCAGTGCAGCCTTGTTGGCGATATCGGCCGATATTTTTTTGCCACTTGCCGTCAGGCCATCGCGGCCCAGTGTCACATCATCATGGAAGATGCCGAAGTGCTGCAGGAAGCGGAGATCACTTTCCGTCAGCGGCGAATGCACAAGGCGAGCTTCCAGCAGGGCAGGCAGGGTGGATGCGTTGATCTCAAGGCCGATGCGGCTTTCATTCAGCAGTTTCTGCAGGCCGTAGTGCTCGAATACTTCACGACGCAGGATGCCAGCTTCGATCAGGGCCATGAAGCCGTTGACGAACATTTCCGAGCAGCCATAGAGGCCCTGTGAAAATGGCTTGCTGTTTTCCAGCGGAGCAGCAAGTGCCTGCAGGGCAGCAACATAGTCGACATTATGGCGATCACGCAGGATGAGGGCGTGGGCAATGGCATCGCCCAGCGAGCCTATGCCGATCTGCAGGGTGCCGCCGTCTTTCACCAGCGAGCTGACGTAAAGACCAATGGCGTAATCGGTGGTCGCCACTTTCATATTGGGTGCTGAGAAAACGGTATGCGTGCCGGCTGGATCATTCACGATGGCATCAATCTCGCCCTCGTCTACCAGCGCATTGTTTTCCATGAAGGGCAGTTCACGGTTGACGACCAGAATGCGATACACCGGCCAGCCGCAGTTTTTCAGCAGGGGCATGAGATCCAGGGTCACATCCGGATTGCAGGACAGCGAGTATTCAGTGCGGCCAGCGCGTTCACGCACGGCCACGGCCTGTGCCACCACATTCACGCGCTGCACCAGCATGTCGCGCGCGACGTGGGTGTAATTGCTGGAGAGATAATGCTGCTGGGCGTAATCGTTATGCAGGTAGTCGCCGGACTTCAGGAAAAACTCCACCACCTCCACGTTTTTCGGCAGCTGGCCGGTGTGGCGGTCCTTCACATAATCCAGATCGGGGTAGTCGCCGAAGATGCGTTCCACAAAGGGGCCGAGGAAACGCTTTTCCATATCGCTGCCAGCTTTGGGCTTTTCCAGCGAGAGCGCGGTGAGTATGCGCAACTTGAGGCTGGGATTGGCGCGGGCGCGGGCATAGAGCGCATTGACCAGGGGGTTGGGCTTGCCCACGCCCAGCGGAATACCCAGGGTGAGTTGCGGGCCGATACGGGTGCTGAGGTCGTCGAGACAGTCGTCAATGCGGTCGAAATGGCGAGCCATGCGCGGCGGTCCTTGTCTTGCTGCGGAAGTGGCATCTTAGCGGCATCGGGCAGGAGTTCGGTAGCTTTGGACGAGAGTGCCAGTTTTATTGATAGACCTGAATTGCCAAGCATGATGCTCAATCAATGCGCAGATTGCGGTTATTACGGATAGAGGCTTACCCATGCACCCCTCTAGACTCGACGGCTTTGTGCAGACCGTTTGGTCGGCCATGGATGGGGGTGGATGTGATTGCAGAGGATGTCGGGAATATTCCTTCTACCGGGCGTGCGGTTGTCCAACCTCCTTTAGATACAGGCCTTATTTGTCTGGTCATGCTGGCGCGCTTTCATCAGGTAGCGGTAGAGCCATCGCAACTGGCGCATGAGTTCGGCCAAGCCGGTACAGCCTTTGGCATGCAGGACATCCTGCTGGCTGCCAAAAAGCTCAAGCTCAAGGCGCGGCCCCTGCAAAGCAGTGCGGACCGGTTGGAAAAGATTGCTTTGCCAGCCATGGCGGCCGGCCTGGATGGTGGTTATTTCATTATCGCCAAGGCAGAGGGTGGCAAGGTCCTGATCCAGGACCCGCGTGAGCAGGCTCCCCGCATCATTTCCCAGGAAGAACTGGTCTCACGCTGGAGTGGCCAGCTCATCCTGATTGCCTCGCGTGCTTCGGTGCTGGGCGACATGGCCCAGTTCGATTTCACTTGGTTTGTTCCGGCACTGGTGAAATACCGTTTGTTGTTGCGTGATGTCTTTGTTGTTTCCTTCTTCATCCAGCTGCTTGCGCTGATCTCGCCACTTTTCTTCCAGGTCACCATCGACAAGGTGCTGGGCCATCGCAGCTATTCCACGCTGGATGTGCTCTGTTTCGGCCTGCTGGTGGTATCGCTGTTTGAAGTGCTGCTTGGCGGCCTGCGTACCTATGTGTTTTCCCATACCACCAACCGCATTGATGTGGAGCTGGGCTCCCGTCTGTTCCGGCATCTGCTGGCACTGCCCTTGCCGTACTTCGGTGCCCGCCGTGTTGGCGATTCTGTGGCGCGTGTGCGCGAACTGGAAAATATTCGCAATTTCCTGACCAGTTCAGCGGTAACAGCGGTGCTGGATCTCTTCTTTGCCGTCGTCTTTGTGGCTGTGATGTTCTATTACAGCTTCTGGCTCACGGTGATTGTGCTGCTGTCGCTGCCTTGCTATGTGCTGCTCTCGGTCTGGGCCACGCCCATCATCCGTTCCCGTCTGGATGAAAAATTTGCTCGTGGTGCCGAGAACCAGGCTTTTCTCGTGGAATCGGTTAGTGGCATAGAAACGGTGAAGTCCCTGGCTGTGGAGCCACAGATGCAGCGGCACTGGGACAATCAGCTGGCGGCTTATGTGTCCGCCAGTTTCCGTGCCGGGCAGGTGTCCAATATTGCCGGACAAATTGCCCAGTTCATCAACAAGCTGGTCACGGTACTCACGCTCTGGTTTGGTGCCCATGCCGTGATGAAAGGCCAACTTACCGTAGGCCAGTTCGTAGCGTTCAATATGCTGGCGCAGCGCGTGTCGGCGCCGGTATTGCGTCTCACACAGCTTTGGCAGGATTTCCAGCAGGCCGGCATTTCTGTCAAACGCCTCGCCGATATCCTCAATACCCGTACTGAAGTGGCCGGTGCCAGCCGTTCGGCTCTGCCGCCAGCCCAGGGGCGCATCAGCTTCGATCAGGTCTTGTTCCGTTATCGTCCTGATGGCCCGGAAACCC
>JAVHYE010000174.1 GCA_031119295.1 Pedobacter sp.
AGACGCAATTCACCGCGCAGGGGATGGCCATCAGTGGCTGCTTTTACACCCGCCAGCTGGAATTTATCGCCACGGGAAAGCACGCTGGAGAATTCCAGCAGGCGTGCGGTTTTCAGCTCTTGTGCCGCCGCTTTTGCATCAAAGCTTTCTGGAATGGCGCGTGAACTGCGAACTACCAGATCGGCCGCCATCATACGCGCGGCCTCCTGTTGCAGACGTTTTTCCACGCCGCTGCTGAAAAAGCGCAGGCTGGTGGTGGCAGCTACGGCAAGGACGAGGGCGAGCAAAAGCAGGGTGAGTTCGCCGCGCGCCAGATCGCGCCGGAACCATTGCCAGGATTCGCCCAGTGCGTTTTTGCGCGATGCGGGCATCAGGCAGCTTCTCCAGCCGGTCGGCCATTGTTGAGACGACCATCTTCTATGCGCAGGGTGCGCTGGCAGCGTGCCGCCAGTTTTTCATCATGCGTGACCAGCACCAGCGTGGTGGCAGCATCGGCATTCAGGCTGAACAGAAGATCGATGATCTGCGCTCCGGTACGCGCATCCAGATTGCCGGTAGGCTCGTCGGCAAAAAGAATGGCGGGCTTGCCGGCAAAAGCACGAGCGAGGGCCACGCGTTGTTGTTCGCCACCGGAAAGTTGACGGGGTGTATGGTGCATGCGATGCGCAAGCCCGACTTTTTCCAGCCATTCCTGCGCCACCGCTTCGCCACCGCGGCCATTCACGCCCAACGCCAGCATCACGTTTTCCAGTGCCGTGAAAGCAGGCACCAGCAGGAAGGACTGGAAGACAAAGCCGACTTGCTGCCGGCGCAATTCGGCGCGACCGTCTTCATCGAGATTTTCGAGTTGCTGGCCGGCGAGACTGATGCTGCCGGATGTGGGTGTGTCCAGGCCGGCAAGCAGGCCCAGCAGGGTGGTTTTTCCCGAGCCCGATGCGCCTATGATGGCCACGCTTTCGCCGCGTTTGATGGCGAGCTCCACGTTGTGGAGAATGGGCAGGGCGCTATCGCCACTGGTCACGGATTTACAGACATTCGTGGCCGCAATCAGGATGTCGGAGGTCATGGGATGCGCGAGTCGCTCAAGAGAATGATGAAGTTCGCTATGCCCTGTTTCTGCAAGAGGGGATTTTTCCTTCTCCTGCTTGTTTGTGCTTTCCCTGCCGGGATTTCCAGTGCACAGGCAGCCACGATTCTGGTCTTCGGGGATAGTATCAGCGCCGCCTATGGGCTGGAAGTTGAGCAGGGCTGGGTGCGGCTCCTGCAACAAAAACTCGACAAAACTGCACCGGGCAAGCATCTGGTGGTGAATGGCAGCCTCAGTGGCGAAACCACTTCCGGTGGCAAGGCACGCCTGCCGGCCCTGCTGAAAAAGCACAAGCCCGATGTGGTGATACTGGAGCTGGGCGGCAATGACGGTCTGCGTGGCCAGCCGCCTGCACTGATGGCCGGCAACTTCAAAAAGATGATTGCCGACAGTCGCACTGCCGGTGCCAGGGTCCTGCTTTTCGGCATGAAGATTCCGCCGAATTATGGCCGTACGTATACGCAGGCTTTCGAGCAGGTATTCGTCACGGTGAGCAAGGAAGAGAAAGTGCCCTTGCTGCCTTTCTTTCTCGAAGGCATAGGCGGCAATCCGGCTCTGGTGCAGGCGGATGGCATACATCCCGTTGCCAAGGCCCAGCCCATCCTGCTGCAGAATGCCTGGCCCTTGATTGAAAAGGCGCTGAAGTAATTCGCTTTGTAGGTCGGGCTTTAGCCCGACAACACTGTCGATTTCAACACCAATGTCGGGCTAAAGCCCGACCTACGACCGCAGGAAGTCCCGTGGGACAAAGTTGGTCATGATTCACAGCCAGATGGCATCCCACAAGGGATAATCCCCTAGTCGTTTTACCAAGCCTGCTCGCAATGGATTGGCCACGATATAGCGAGCCAGCTCAGCCATATCTTCTTCATGACGCAGCGCATGATCGTGAAAGCCGGGCTGCCATATTTGTCCTGCCAAATGATGAGCACAGCGACCTTTAAGCAATTGCATCGCATCGGCCAGATTGCCTTGCTTCAGCTCCATTAACCAATGTACGTGATCCGGCATGACGACATAGCAAAGCGTGTCAGCTTTGCCTTCCTTGGCCAAGGTCATGAGGTTCTGCACCACAATTCTGCCTTTTCTCCATTCAGCAAATACGGGTTGTCGGCCTCTGGTAACAGTGGTGATGTGATAAACCTGCTGCCGCTGTGAGTAGCGGCCCAAACGAAGATCGTTGTATGACATTTTCCATCCTTGGAATCAGTCAGCTGGAATGTTTTAGCTTTGTCCCTCGGGACTTCCTGTAGTTGTAGATCGGGCTTTATCCCGACGCCATGTTGGAATTTAAGTCAGCTGTCGGGCTAAAGCCTGACCTGCAAGATCACAGTCAAGCCTTGGTCAATATCACGCGCAAGCGCTCGGCAAAGCCGGGCAGGGCAGTGGCAGAGAGCGGGGTAGTTTGCAGGAGATCGTCCAGCAGCAGACGGGTCTGCTCGCCGGACTGCTTGCGCAGGCCCTGGCTTTGCAGGCGCTGCATCTGGCGGGCGCGACGGGCTTCCTGCAACTCGGGCTGGGCCGGAATCTCCAGCAGGATTTCCAGATCCAGCAAAAGCTGGGCGGCTTTTTCATCCTGCAGGGCAATGCCGTCGGTGGTTTCGGCACTGCGTGCCATCCACTGCTCCACTTTTTCAGACTGGGCACGCTGGCGCGCCTGGCTAGCCTGCTCACGGCCGGCATTTTCGAGCTGCTTGCGCGCTGCATCAAACTGGCGGCGCAGGCTGTCGCCCTTGTCGCGCGGCAATTCCAGCGCCTGGAAGGCTTCTTCCAGTCGTGCGGCTTCGCTGCCCAGTGCTTTCACATCGGCGCTGGCGGCCAGTTGCTGCATGGACTGTATCAATTCACCGGCCTGCTGGGTCAGCGCATCACGTGCTTCCTGTCTGGCCTTGAATTCACCATCGCGTTTGGCAAACAAGGTATCGCTGGCGGCACGGAATTCCTGCCAGAGACGCTGGTCAGCCTTGTAGCTGCCGGCACCTATGGCCTTCCACTCCTGTTGCAGGGCCTTGGCCTGATCACAGGCACTGCGCGTGTCTTCCAGTTCCTGTAGTTTCTGTGCGCGTTGCACCAGCTGCAGCTTTGCGGCTTCATTCTTTTTCTGCACGTCGCGGTGTTTGTCTTCCAGCGCTTTCAGCAGGGCATTGAAGCGATCCTGCAGCGGGCGGGTCTTCTGGCGGTCACTGGGTTGGTAGCCCTGCCATTCCTGACGGGCGGTGCGGATGATGGCTTCGTGCTTTTTCCAGTCCGGACTTTCTGGCAGGGCATCGGCATAGCTCTGCAGCTGTTCGCAAAGCTCGCTGCGCTTTTTCAGGTTCTGCTCGCGCAATTCGCGCTGCGCGGCAAAATGTGCACGGCAGGGTTCATAAGCCTGATCACCCAGGGCCTTGAACTGTTCCCAGAGCGGCTGTTCCACGCTGGCATCGGCCACGCCCAGCGCTTTCCATTCTTCCTGCAGGGCATGGATGGCATCGGCCTTGTCGTCCGGCTCCATCTCGTGCGTGATGAGGGCGCGCATTTTTTCCAGCAGAGCTTCTTTCTTGGGCTGCACGGCAAAGCCGGCCCAGCTTTTCAGCTCGCGTACGCGCTCGCCCAGCTCGTTCAGCTGCGCATCATGCAGATGGTGTTCACGTGCCAGCTCTTGCGCGCGGCGCAGTTTTTTCGAGGCATCACGGCTGTTGCCGGCTTCAACACTGCTGGCGATTGCTTCCAGCAGGGTCTTGAGCTGTTTGCGCTCTTCGGTCTTGTCCGCCTTTTCGGGGCGGGTTTTGGCGGCAGGCTTTTCAGCGGCCACCGGCAATATGTTTTCAAGGCCGGGAATTTTCTGCAGCAGCAAGGGCAGGGGCAGGCCATGCGCGCTGTAATTGCTGCGCACATCATTGAGTGCTTGCAGTAGCGCCTGCTTTTCTTCCGCTGCCGTTTCTGCTTCGGCTCCGGCTTGAATCTGCTCCAGTCGCGCCAGCGAGCCTTCCACCATCAGCCTGTCTTGTTGCCACTGCAGCAGCATTTCAGCCAGCTGCTCCAGTTTTTCCGTGGCCCGGCTCTGGCGGCGCGCCAGTGCTTCAGGCGCAGCTTGCAGCTGCGTGGCCAGTTCCCAGCGCAGACGTTGTGTCTTGCTGAGGGCGGTGAGGGCGGGCAGATCGAAATCATCCTGGCCCTGGTATTCCGCCAGCGTGGCTTCCAGGGTATCCACGCATTGCTGCACTTCTTCACGAGCCTGGGCTTCATCGGCGCGACGCTGCTCTGCGGCCTGGATTTCATTGATCTGGCGCAGGGCCAGCGCCAGTGCCGTTTCAAAACGCTCGGTGGCGGCTGCGCTGGCGCTGGCTGAAAGCTCCTGCCATTGCTGGCGCAGGCTTTCGGCCTTGGCGGCATAGAGGGGATTCATGGCCGAGCGCGCATGCGCTTCCATGGCGGCGCAAAGGCTTTCGCATTTTTCCTGCAGGGCCTGGGCTTCACGGCTGCTGCGATTCTGCTCATCAAGACGCGTACGCAGCGCCTTGTAGACATTCTTGTCTTTCTGCTTCGTGGCCTCGGCCAAAGCTTCCAGCAAGCTGGGCGTGCTGATGCGTTCGGCCGCGGCCAGACGCAGCTTGGCAATGCTGGAGTTGCGCGCGATATCGTCCAGATAGATTTCATCATCCAGACGTGCAATGGCGGCCAGGCGCAGCTCCATGGCATCGGCTTCGCGGATGAGATGGATCAGGGTTTGCGGAGCGGTGATGCGTTGCAGTTGGGCCAGGCGCAGGGGCAGGGCAAGAGCGGGGACTTTGCCGGCCAGCAAATCATGCAGACGTGCCGTGGCAGCATCGCGCACCTGCGCTTCCAGATCGCGTTTCTGGATCTGGCTGATGACATCCACATCCGTCAGGAAGGCGACAGCCGCGCGGCGCACGGCCGGCTCGCTGTCTTCACGCGCTAATTTAAGCAGTATGCCGGCGTCTTTCTCCTGGGAAAGATCAAGCTCGGCCAGTGCTTCTATACGCTTCTGGGATTTGGGGCTTTGCCATTTAGGCGCCCGGGAAAACAACCGCTTCAACATGATGAAGTGCTCCGCACGGCCTTGAGCCGGGTAATGTTTGCGTCTTTTTCTGCCCACAGCGCAGCAGTCCATTGCTGGAAGCGCGCGCGGAAAGCCGCATCGGTTTCGTAGTCAGCATGAAAGGCCTCGCTGGGCATTTCACGGTAGTGCACCTGCACAACAACCCGGCGCAGGCGGCCGGAAAGAAAATCGCCAAAACTGGGCACACCATCGGGATAGACGATGGTGGTATCCAGCAGCGCATGCATCTGCTCGCCCAGTGCAGAAAGCGTGAAAGCCATGCCGCCGGCCTTGGGCTTGAGCAGATGCTGGTAGGGCGACTGCTGTTGGTCATGTTTCTTCTGCGTGAAGCGCGTGCCTTCCAGGAAGTTCATTACTGAGGTGGGCGTATAGCGG
>JAVHYE010000175.1 GCA_031119295.1 Pedobacter sp.
TGCTGGGTGTGATGACGGCGTTGGCCGAGTCCGGTCTTGCTATCAATGTGGTGGGCGTCATGGCCTGCGCCGAAAACATGCCTTCCGGCAAAGCCACCCGCCCCGGCGACATCGTCACAACGATGTCGGGCCAGACGGTGGAAATCCTCAATACCGATGCCGAAGGCCGTCTCGTGCTTTGCGATGCCCTCACCTATATCGGCAAGTACAAACCGGCCGTGGTCATAGACATCGCCACGCTGACCGGCGCCTGCGTGGTGGCACTGGGCAAGGTGGTTTCCGGTCTTTTCTCGCCCTCGGACGAACTCGCCAATGCCCTGCTGGAAGCCGGCCAGCGCAGCGGTGATCGCGCCTGGCGCCTGCCGGTCTGGAACGATTACCAGGACATGCTGGACTCCCCCTTTGCCGACATCGCCAATATCGGCAATGCGCCCAATGGCGGCGCCATCACGGCCGCCTGCTTCCTGGCCCGCTTCACCAAGGACTACAACTGGGCGCATCTGGACATTGCTGGCACCGCCTGGCATTCCGGCGGCAACAAGGGCGCCACCGGCCGCCCGGTGCCTTTGCTCATGGAATATCTGAAGAGCCGCGTGAACTGAGCCGGCCCGGATGGAAACCCTTTAATGGAAATCACGTTTTACGTGCTGGCCGACCAGGCGCCGGAAAAGCGCCTGAACACGGCCTGCCGCATCATCGAAAAAGCCTTCCAGCAAAAGCACAGCATCTATGTGCATGCGCGCGACCAAGCCGAGGCCGAACAGCTGGACGAGCTGCTCTGGACCTTCAAGGCGGAAAGCTTCATTCCCCACCACCTTGTCGGTGACGGCCCTACGCCGCCACCGCCGGTGCGCATAGGCTGGAAGGACATTCCGCCCGAGGCCAGCGATCTGCTGATCAATCTGCATGCGAATGCGCCGGCCCAGCCGCAACGCTTCCGCCGCATTGTGGAAATCGTGGGCGGTGACGAAGCCATGCGCGAAGCCGCACGCCAGCACTGGCGCCAGTACAAGCAACAGGGCTACCCTGTCACTTCGCACAATATTTGATCACCTTCCTGACCAACACAGACCCAATGAGCACCCAATGACGGCCATGGCACGCCACTTCGACGATCTGGGACCGAACTTCGACCTGCGCTGGAAACGCAGCAGCCGTGCACAGAAGCGCGAGCTGATCGCCGAGTTGCGTGACCTTTATATCTTCCTGGAAGAAGAGGACATGCCGCTGCTGGCCGGCGCGCCAGCCACGTCGCCGGCCCCCGTCAAAACCAAAGCCGAAGGCCGCAGCATTCCGGCCACACCTGCGCGCAAGCAGGGTCAGCTTTTCTCTGATGCTGACAGTGATGAGGCCCCGGCTGCTCACGTCGAAGTCGCCGCCACTGCCCGCAAGGACAACCCCTTCCTGCCCAAAAGCATTCTGGACAAGCTGCAGTCCAGCCAGAGCCAGGCCTCGGCCGGCTTGCGCGAACTCATGCAGGCCAGCATGGGCAGCAGCGCCCCACCCAGCCACGAGCAGGTGGATCTGGAGCGCGAGCTGCGCCTGAAACTGGGCCCGGTCGTGGAAAACCTGATCGAAGCCCAGATGGAGCTCATCAAAAGCGAACTGCGGGTACGCCTGCGCGCCGAGATGGACCGCCTGATTGCCGAGCACGTCCGCAAACCCTGAGCACTGCCATCCGCTCAGGGTCTCGGGCATTTTCAGGCCCGCCCCGATATAATCGCCCGCTCTTTTTCCCTCCCGCATTACCGAGTCTGTTGTTCATGAGCATGGAATCCACCTTCAATCCCGCCGATATCGAAAGCCAGTGGTACGAAACCTGGGAAAAGGCCGGCTACTTCAAGCCCTCCGGAGAAGGTGATCCCTACTGCATCATGATTCCGCCGCCCAATGTCACGGGCTCCCTGCACATGGGTCATGGCTTCAACAACACCATCATGGACACCCTGATCCGCTATCGCCGCATGCAGGGTCGCAACACGCTCTGGCAGCCGGGCACCGACCATGCCGGCATCGCCACACAGATGGTGGTGGAGCGTCAGCTCGCGGCAGAAAACGTCACGCGTCACGATCTCGGCCGCGAAAAATTCCTGGATAAAGTCTGGGAGTGGAAAGAAAAGTCCGGTGGCACCATCACCGGTCAGATCCGTCGCCTCGGCTCCTCGGTGGACTGGTCGCGCGAACGCTTCACCATGGACGACGGCCTGTCCAATGCCGTGAAAGAAGCCTTCGTGCGTCTTTACGACGATGGCCTGATCTACCGCGGCAAGCGTCTCGTGAACTGGGACCCGAAGCTGCATACCGCCATTTCCGATCTGGAAGTATTGAGCGAAGAAGAAAAAGGCTCGATGTGGCATTTCCGCTACGCACTAGCCGATGGTTCCGGTGAATTGGTGGTTGCTACCACGCGCCCGGAAACCCTGCTCGGTGATACCGCCGTGGCCGTGAATCCGGATGACGAGCGCTACCAGAAATACATCGGCAAGAAAGTGAAACTGCCGGTGACCGGCCGCCTCGTGCCCGTGATTGCCGACTCTTATGTCGATAAAGAATTCGGCACCGGCGTGGTGAAGATCACCCCCGCGCATGACTTCAACGACTATGAAGTGGGCAAGCGCCATAACCTGCCCCTGATCAATATTTTCGACCGCGATGCGCATGTAAAAGCCAGCTTCGATACGCTGAGCTATGCCAATGAAGTCGGCGCTGATGAAACAGCACCTGCTGAATACGCCGGCCTCGATCGTATTGTGGCGCGCAAGAAAATCGTGGCGCAGGCTGAAAGCGAAGGCTGGCTGGAGAAAATCGATCCGCACACGCTGAAAGTGCCACGCGGTGACCGCTCCAATATCGTCATTGAGCCCTGGCTCACAGACCAGTGGTATGTGAAGACGGAGCAGCTGGCACAGCCGGCGATACGCGCCGTCGAAGACGGCCGCATCAAGTTCGTGCCCGAGCAATACCAGAATATGTATTTCGCCTGGATGCGCGACATCCAGGACTGGTGCATCTCGCGCCAGCTCTGGTGGGGCCATCGCATTCCGGCCTGGTATGACGAAGCCGGCAAGGTTTTCGTGGGCCGCAATGAAGAGGAGGTACGTGCACGCTACAAGCTGGATGCCGGCGTGAAGCTGCGTCAGGATGACGATGTGCTCGACACCTGGTTCTCCTCCGGCCTCTGGACTTTCTCCACCCTGGGCTGGCCGGAAAATACGCCCGAGCTGCAGACTTTCCACCCCACCGATGTGCTGGTCACCGGCTTCGACATCATTTTCTTCTGGGTGGCGCGCATGATCATGATGACCATGCACTTCAACAAGGATGAAACCGGTCGCGCTGAAGTGCCCTTCAAGACCGTGTATGTGCATGGTCTGGTGCGTGATGCGGAAGGCCAGAAAATGTCCAAGTCCAAGGGCAATGTGCTGGATCCGCTGGACATCATCGACGGCATCACACTGGACGAGCTGCTGGCAAAACGTACCAGCGGCCTCATGCAGCCGCAGATGGCACAGAAAATCGAAAAGGCCACGCGCAAGGAGTTTCCGGAAGGCATCAAGTCCTTCGGTACTGATGCCCTGCGTTTCACTTTCGCTGCACTTGCCTCCACCGGTCGTGATATCAAATTCGACATGAACCGTGTCGAGGGCTATCGCAATTTCTGCAACAAGTTGTGGAATGCCAGCCGCTATGTGATCACCAATTGCGAAGGTCAGGATGTAGGTCTGGCTGGCGGTGCTGTGGAACTGTCTGTGGTGGATCGCTGGATCATTTCCCGTCTGCAGGAAACCGAGCAGGAAGTCATCGACGCGCTCGACAACTTCCGCTTCGACCACGCCGCGCAGGCCATCTACAAATTCGTGTGGAACGAGTACTGCGACTGGTATCTGGAGCTCACCAAGCCCGTCCTTAATAACGAAGAAGCCAGTGCCGATGCCAAGCGCGGCACTCGCCGTACCCTGGTACGTGTGCTGGAGGCCATCCTGCGCCTCACCCACCCCATCATGCCCTTCATCACCGAGGCCATCTGGCAGCGTGCCAAGCCGCTGGCCGGCAAGGCCGGCGCCAGCATCATGATGGAGAAATACCCGACGCCGGATGCCGCGCGCATAGACCGCGAGGCTGAGGCCGATGTGGAATGGATCAAGGAAGTCATCTCTGCCCTGCGCAATATTCGAGATCAGCTCGGCGTGGGCCCCGGCAAGCCTGTCACCCTGCTGCTGCAAAACGGCAGCCGTGATGACCGCGAACGCATCAGCCGCTTTGAAGGCTTCCTGCGCGCCCTAGCCCGCCTGGAAAACATGGCCTGGCTGGCTGAAGGTGAAGAGGCCCCTGTGGCCGCGACGGCGCTCGTGGCCGACATGACCCTGCTGGTTCCGCTGAAAGGTCTGGTGGACATACAGGCGGAAGTGGATCGCCTGGCACGTGAGCTGGACAAGCTGGACAAGGAAGTGCAGCGTCTGGAGAGCAAGCTGGGCAATGAGTCCTTTGTGGCTCGCGCCCCGGCCGATGTGGTTGCCAAGGAAAAGGAAAAGCTGGCCGAAAGCCGGCAAGCCATGCAGCAGCTCAATGAGCAGATGCAACGCATGAAGGCGCTCTAAGCGCCACGGCAGGAAACAGGGAGTAAGCAAGGGCCATGACTACCGCAACACAGCAGTTCCACGCCATCATGTTTGCCGACGTGGCCGGCAGTACCCGCCTCTATGAAAAAATCGGCGATCGCGCCGCGCGTGAAGCCATCAGCCAGTTGCTGGAGCGCATGACCGCTGTGGCCCAGCGCTATTCCGGCGTATTGGTAAAAACGATTGGCGACGAAATCCTGGTCCGCTTTCCTACCGCCGAGCGCGCCACCAGTGCCGCCATCAGCATGCAGGAAGAACTGGCCGCCGATACCACCAGCGCCGTGAAGCTGCAGATGCGTATGGGCCTGCAATGGGGCCCGGTCATACTGGAAAGTGGCGATGTCTTCGGTGATGCCGTAAACGTGGCCGCGCGCATGAGCGCCATCGCCCGTGCCGGCCAGATCATCACCACCCGCGAAACCGTAAGCTCCCTGCCCGAGGCCATGGCCGCCCGCACCCGCCTCTTCGACACCACGCAAGTGAAAGGCAAGCAGGACAGCCTGGTGATCTATGAAGTGCTGTGGGAAGAAGAAGGCAATGCCACGGTCTTCATCGCCACCACGGCCCCCGGTATCAGCAAGCCGGAAACCCTGCCCAGCCTGGAACTGCGCTATCAGGACCTGAGCCAGCGCCTGGAAATGGGCGGCAGCCTGAGCATAGGCCGCGCCGACAGCTGCGAGTTCATCGTCTCCAGCCCGCTAGCCTCACGCGTACACGCCAAGATAGAAAGCCGCCGCGGCAAATTCGTCTTTATCGACCAGAGCACCAACGGCAGCTATGTGCGCAGCGAAGACGGCAATGTGGTCTATCTGCGCCGCGAAGAGCTGCCGCTCTGGGGCTCGGGCGCCATATCACTGGGCGGGGATTTTGGTGAGGACAGCAG
>JAVHYE010000030.1:0-13759 GCA_031119295.1 Pedobacter sp.
ATCTACAATATTTTCAGTGCTTACCGCAATAACGAGCTCAACTACAGCTCCTACTATCCCACGCTGCCTGCCGCCGAACTCGGCAGCCAACTGCAGACCCTGGGCCTGGCACCGGCCTATAGCGGCAAAGCACCTGTCATCGCCGCTGCACTGCCACAACATCCGAAAAACGTGGTGATGATTACCGTGGAAAGCCTGAGTGCGGATTATCTCGGCACTTTCGGCAACCAGCAGGGTCTCACGCCCAATCTTGACAAACTGGCCAAAGAAGGCCTGCTCTTCACCAATCTCTATGCGGCCGGCACACGCACGGTGCGCGGACTGGAAGCACTCAGTCTCAGCGTGCCGCCCACACCGGGACAATCCATCGTGCGCCGCCCCGGCAATGAAAATCTCGCCACGCTGGGCGCGGCCCTCAACCGCAGCGGCTACCACTCCTGGTATGTCTACGGGGGCTACGGCTATTTCGACAATATGAATTACTACTTCAGCCACAACAGTTATGAAGTCGTGGACCGCAGCGATATTCCCGGCAAGGACGTGGGATTTGCCAATGCCTGGGGCATGTCGGATGAATACCTGTTTGCGCAGGCTTCAAGACTGCTGGATCGCGAAACAAAAACCGGTCCGCAATTCCTCATGGTGATGACCACCTCCAATCACCGCCCCTATACCTACCCGGATGGCCGCATCGACATCAAATCGCCCGGCGGTCGCGAAGGCGCAGTGAAATACACGGACTATGCGATTGGTAAATTCATTGCCGATGCACGCCAGCACAGCTGGTTCAAGGATACCGTCTTCGTGATCGTGGCCGACCACTGCGCCTCCAGTGCCGGCAAAACTTCGCTGCCGGTTTATCGCTACCACATCCCCGCCATCATCTACTCACCGGACAATATCCGTCCGCAGCAGGAAAACCGCATGGTGAGCCAGATCGATATTGCTCCCACCCTGCTCGGCCTGCTGGGCCTGCCTGCCGAGCCGCATTTCTTCGGCAAGGATGTCCTGCATGACAGCAGCTACAAACCGCGCGCACTGATCGCGAATTACCAGGAGGTGGGTTATCTGCAGGACGACCAGCTCTTGATGCTGGCACCACACAAACCGGCGCGTCAGTTCCGCGTGGAAAACAGCGACGGCGAAAAGGAAAAACAGACCGAAGTGGCCGTGGACCCGGCCCTGCTGAAAACCGCCATCAGCTATTACCAGGGCGCCGCGGAAGGCTTCCGCAATGGCAGCATGCGTCTGGCCGACAAGGATGTGGTAAGGCATGTCACAGCGCGTCACTGAAGCCGGCATTTCCGAAACCAGCGATCCGATTCTCTACAAAGGCCTGCTGGCCCTGCTGCTCACCTGGCCGCTGCCTCTGCTCAGCGAGTACAGCGGCCTGGATGTCTGGCTGGAAGATTTTTTCTTCGATATGGCCAGCGCCAGCTTTCCCTGGCGCCAGCGCTACTGGTTCGAAGCCCTGAGTCATGGCGGCCTGCGCACACTGCTGATGCTCCTGGTCGCGCTCAATATCCTGGCATTACTACTTGCTCTGCTGGCACCGGAAACCCTGCGCCCTATCCTGTCGCGACGCTGGCGCCAGCCGCGCTTGCTGGCTTATCTGCTGCTGGCCTCCTTGAGTGGCCCGCTGATCGTAGGCCTGCTGAAACAAACCACTGCACGCTCCTGCCCCTGGGATCTGGCGCGTTATGGCGGCCAGCTGCCTTATCACGATCTCTGGGCTGAGCCCTTGTTCAATCTGGCCGAACCCGGCCGCTGCTTCCCCGGCGGACACTCCAGTGGCGGCTTTGCCCTGCTCGCTCTGGTGCCGCTACTGCAGGGCAGACGTCGCTGCCAGGCCGCCGCCTTTGCATTGATGCTGGGCGTGCTGATGGGCTGGAGCCGCATGATGCAGGGTGCGCATTTCCTTTCGCATAATCTGTGGTCAGCCTGGGTGTGCTGGGCCATGGTGATACTTTGTTACGCCATCATCCGTCCAGATACAGGAGCCGCCGCCACATAAGAGAGTGGCGAATATCGCTCTTACCACTACTGCAGCTAGAATCCCGCTCATCTTCTTGCAAAGAAAATGCTCATGAGCTCAAAGAATCTTGCTGCGGTGGAAATCAAGGCCTTTGTTCCAGCGCGGGATTTCGCGCTCTCGCTGGATTTCTATAAGGCTCTGGGCTTTGTCTGTGGCTGGCAGTCAGATGGCATGGCCTATTTCCATCATGATGGCTGCAGCTTTCTGCTGCAGAACTTCCATGTGCAGGAGTACACGGAAAATTTCATGATGCATCTGCTGGTCGAGAATGCAGATGACTGGCATCGCGAGCTCCTTGAGCGCGGCATTAGCGAGCACTTCAAGGTCGCCATAAGTACGCCACAGGACCAGCCTTGGGGCATGCGTGATTTCACGCTGTTTGATCCCAGCGGTGTGCTCTGGCGCATAGGCCAGAATCTGGACTGATCCGGCCTCTTATCGCCTGCTGCGGCTTTTACGCTGCAGGCTGATCTTGATACAGACAACTTGCTAAGCTCCGGCTTCATTTGAATGAAGGTGTGACATGCCGGGTCGTATTCCTGTCTTTTTCTGCAGTGCATTCTTTCTGGCCACCGCCTTTGCACAAGCGGCAGCTCCCGATGGCGCTCATTATGAAGGCAGCCTCACGAACGGCTTACGCCAAGGCCCGGGAAAAATCAGCTGGTCCAATGGCGTCAGTTATGAAGGCGGATTTGCCCAGGGCCAGATGTCAGGCCGCGGCAAGCTGGTACTGCCCGGCGGTGAAATATATGAAGGTGAATTCCAGCAGGGCCTGATGAGTGGCCAGGGCAAGCTGGTCAGCAAGAGCTCCGTCTACGAAGGCGAGTTCCGCAAAGGCGTGCCCTGGGGCAAAGGCAAGCAGACCACCCCGAACGGCACGAGCTATAACGGCGAATTTGTCAGCGGCCAGCCGCAAGGTCATGGCCGCCTTGCAACCACCAGCGGTGATGTTTACGAAGGCGACTTCGTACTGGGCGAACTCACTCACGGCAGCATCACCAGCAAAGCCGGCACTTTTTATGAAGGTGATGTAAAAAACTGGCTGGCCGATGGCAAGGGCCGCTTCATCGCTCCGGACAAAACCGAATACTCCGGCAATTTCACGCAAGGCATGCTCAATGGCAAAGGCCGCATGCGCAATGGCAAGCGCCAATATGAAGGCGAGCTACGCAATTACGTTCCCGACGGCGAAGGCACGCTGACCCAGGAAAACGGTGACGTTTATACCGGCCACTTCAAGAACGGCCTGTATCACGGTAAAGGCATACTCACTTATGCCAGCCCTGGTGAAGACGGCAAAAAGCGCGAGGCCGGCATCTGGGCCTATGGCGAGCTGGAAGACAAGGCGGCAGAAAAACAGCGTGCAGAAAATATCGAGAGCGCTCTTTACCAGCAAGGCCGGCTTCTGGATGAAGCGCTTGCAGGCATAACGGCTGGTCAGCGTACTCAAGGCACGCTTTTCTTCCTGAATATTGCCGGCGATGGCTCGCAGGAAGTTTTCCATCGCGAAACCCGCTTCGTCAGCCAGCAGTTCGAGCAGGAATTTTCTACCGCCGGCCACGCCATCAATCTGGTCAACAGCCGCAATACCCTGACCAGCTTGCCGCTGGCCACCAACACCAGCATCAGACAGGCGGTACAGCGCATAGCCTCCGTCATGGACAAGGACAGGGACATACTCTTCATCTATATGAGCAGCCATGGCTCGCGCACGCACGAATTCCTGCTCAATCCACCCGGCATGGAAGTGGCCAATCTCACAGCGACCGATCTGGGCCAAATGCTCAAGGACAGTGGTATCCGCTGGAAAGTCGTCGTGATTTCCGCCTGTTACTCCGGCGGATTCCTTGACCCCCTGAAAGATGACGGCACCCTGGTCATCACCGCCGCACGCAAGGACAGAGCCTCCTTTGGCTGCGCCGATGAAAACGATTTCACCTATTTCGGCCGCGCCTTTTTCAAGGAGGCCCTGCCACAAAGCCAGTCCTTCCAACAGGCCTTTGAAAAAGCCTCAGCCCTGGTGCGGGAATGGGAGCTGCGTGACATGAAGGAAGCCGGCAAGGTGGATGAGAAAGAATTCTCCCTGCCGCAGATGCAGAATCCGCCCGCCATTGAGAAAAAGCTCAAGGACTGGTGGCCGCCGCAAAAGCCGGCAAAATCCTGAGCCTCATGAAAAAGCCCCGCATGCGGGGCTTTTTCATTTCAGGAGGGTTCGGACTCAGCGGCTTTGCGCGCCGCGCGCATTTCCCGCCATTGCCGGAAGGGATAGAAGAACTGATCGACAAAGCCCTCCGGCAAGGGTTTGCCACGGGTACTGTATTTCTCCGGAAGATGCGCAGGCATATACACCGTGCCGAACATCTTGTCGTAGACAGGCAGGAAGCCGGCGTAATTGATGTCCACGCCTTCGTCCTGCGAGGTGTGATGCCAGTGATGGAACTCCGGCGTGGCTATCACCCAGCGCAATAGCGGAAAACGGAAACGCACATTCGCGTGTATGAAGATGGCATGGAAGGACACGAAAACCAGATAGGCATAAACCGCGGCTGGCGTGAAACCGAGAATGAAAATGGGCAGATAGCCCAGCAGACGGTTAGCCACTATTTCCAGGAAGTGTATGCGTGATGAAGCCAGCCAGTCCATCTGCTCGGTGGAATGATGCACGGCATGGATTTTCCAGAGCCAGGGAATCTCGTGCATGCTGCGATGCATCCAGTAAGTGGTGAAATCCACCATAATCAGGATTTCAACAAACTGTAGCCAGACCGGCTGCGCCGCAATGGCACGCTGAAAATCGGCATTGATCAGCCAGGCAAAGAAATGCTGGGCCGGGATCACCGTGAAGAAGCTGATGAGCTGAATTCCCAAATGACTGAAGAGAAAATACTTCATGTCCGTGGTCCAGCCCTTGCGCAGGGTTTTCTGCTGCTCACTCTTGGGAAACAGCCGCTCCATGGGAATGAAGACCAGCGCCAGTACCAGCAGGGTCAGCACGAAATAATCCAGACCGGCATAGAGGCTGCGCTGCTCCGGAATCGCACGCTCGGTTTCCATACTGCCCAGCACCGCCGCCAGCGTGGTGAGAGCCAGGCCGGTGAGACCCAACCAGCGCGAGCCGCCCTGCATCACACTGTAAAAACCAAAGCCGAAACCTATGCCTATGCCGGTGAAGAGCAGACCGCGCAGCAGGCTGGCGTTATACAGGGGCTGGAAGTCCGGCGAAGTAAGAATGTCCGGGAAGAGGAAACACAAAGCCCCCATCACCCCCAGCAGACCCAAAGCTACTGACACCGTGCCACTGGCGCGGCCACGCCCGGGACTCAGATCCACTTCTTCGAAGTTATTGCGCAGGTATTCCGACATCAGACTTTCATCCATGGAAAGGATTTGGCCGGAATCTAGCAAGCAGGCGCCTTAAGGTCACAGGGAAAATGTTGCAGATGATGACAGCTGCATGAAATCTCCAGAAAAAATCTGCATGCACTCCGCCACCAGAGTCGCGTGCTGTTTTGTCATTTTTCCATCACCAAGCTTTAACCTGACAGCCACATCCCCGCAAAACACCCGTCCCAGAATGCAGTCGCTCTGAGGCATGGCCACGACTTGTGACCATGCCCTTCGGAAAGCCAGACCCAACGCCGGGCCGGCTTCCGCTTATCGCCACCTTAGGATGGAAGCAAAAAAATGTCTGACTCCATGATTGATTCTTCGCGCCGCAGCCTGCTCAAAATGATGGGCGGCCTGCCCGTATTGCCGCTGGCTGGCGGCAGCCTGGCCACTTTCCTGACCGCTTGCGGCAGTGATAGCCATGGCAACAGCACTGTCTCCACAACGGGCAGTGGCTCGCCCACTACTTCGGAATTCGTGTCGGCGGAATTTGTCAGCATGGATGCGCCGACCCTGGTCAATCCGGCCAATATGGCCAAAACCGCTGTCAGCTCCAAGCTGGTGCTGAACTATGCCGATGGCAGCAAGCGCAATATCCAGCTCGCCTACAAACCTTTCTTCACCACAGGTGATGTCGTTGCCAATACCAGTGGCGGCAGCATCGTGGCCGGTGGTTATGTTGATGCCGCCGGCAATCCTGTCACCCTGGGCGGCGGCACGCAGCTTTTCTCTGACTGCGTGGATGGCACTTCACTCTTCACCGTGCCGGGCGCCGCCGCCAACACCGTGTTTGCCGTGGTGCAGTTTGAATACCACTCCAAATACTACGGTGAGCTGAACTCCCCCATTGCCATCCTGAAGCTGGAACAGGATCCGGAAACCGGTGCGCTGACCTTCATCAGCTACTTCAATGTGGACACGTCCACCATTCACGGCCTGTGGATTCCCTGCGGCGGCAGCCTCTCGCCCTGGAGCACGCATCTGTCTTCCGAAGAATACATGCCGGACGCTTTTGACCAGGGCGACAACCAGTCACTGGCCACGCTGAGCAAGTTCAGCCAGAACACCTTCGGCCACACCAATGCCAATCCCTATCACTATGGCCATCTGCCGGAAGTGAAAGTGAATCCGGATGGCACGGGCAGCATCAAGAAGTATTACAACCAGGGCCGCTACTCGCGCGAGCTGGTGCAAATCTTCCCGGACAACCGCACCCTGATCGGCGGCGACGACGCCAATAACGGCGGCCTCTTCATGTTTGTGGCCGATGTGGCAGGCGACCTGTCCAAGGGCTCGCTCTATGTTGCCAAGTACACGTCCACCCTGAATGAAACGACGGCGGGTGACATCAAGTGGATCAAGCTGGGCTCAGCCACCAGCGCCGAAATCGAAGCACTGGCCAATGCCGCCACCATTGCCAGCAATAATGCTTCCGGCATCAAGGAAAACAGCATTCTGGCTTCGTCGCTGACCAATCCGGCCACACTGGCCACGCCACCGGCTGATGCGGCTGCCTACAAGCAGATCAAACTCAGCGGCAAAGATGCCTGGATCAAAATCCTGCCGGGCCAGGAAAAAGCCGCTGCCTTCCTGGAAACACATCGCTACGCCGCGCTCAAGGGTGGCAGCCTGGTGTTCACCAAGATGGAAGGCACCTCGCTCAATATCAAAGACAAGAAAGCCTACTCCGCACTGGCCGCCATTTCCGGCTCGGCCGTGGCAGGTAATGCCCTCAACAAGGAAATCGGTCTGGATGCCTCCGGTGTCGCCACCGGCGTGTTGGAAAACAGCAAGGTCGGCTTTGTCGCACGTGGTGCCGGTCTCGTGCTGGAGCATGATCTGGCCGGCGGCCAGAAGGACAGCGATGGCACGACCATCAATAGCGACTGGGTTCCGGTGAAATCGCGCGTGCTTCTGGCTGGTGAAGACATTGCTGCCGCGGCTGATCCGCTGGGCCTCGGCAATACCGCCAATCCGGACAAGATTTCCTGCCCGGACAATCTCAAGTACTCGGAAAAGCTGCGCACCCTGTTCATCGGCGAAGACAGCGGCCAGCACGTCAACAACTACCTCTGGGCCTATAACGTGGACACCAAGAAACTGTCCCGTCTGCTGTCCGGCCCGGCCGGCGCTGAAAACACCGGCCTGCATGGCGTAGATGACCTCAACGGCTTCACCTACATCATGAGCAGCTTCCAGCATGCCGGTGAATTCACCAGCGGTACCACGCAGGCCGTCCGTGATGCAGTCGGCCCCTTGATCGACGTCAACTACAAAGGCCGCCGTCCAGGCGAAGACAACAACAAGCCTCGTCAGGCCGCTGCAGTGGGCTATATCACCGGCAGCATCACCAACGTCAATCCGGCGATCCCGAATATGGCGGTGGGCGTAAAAATCGAAGGCTGACATCCATCGGCACTTCAGTTTTTCGCTGTGAACAAAGAGGGCCGCCAATGCGGCCCTCTTTGTTTTGGAGGACTTGCAAGAACCTCCGGACCTGACTGAGACCCCGCCTCAGAAATATTTTCCAGGACTTAACCCGTTTTACCGACCTGTGCCGTTTAACCCTGTGTATGACCACCACACCGGGAGAACTGCCGTGAAAAGCACCGTGCAATCCATACAGGGAAAAAAGCCGTCCATGACCCTGCTGGCCGCCAGCCTGACGCTGACCTTGCTGGTTACCGCCTGCGCGCATCAGGAAGAAGGGGCGCTGGCCACGCCGCCCGCCAAACCGCAGCAGATGCAAAACCCGCCACCACTGGCAGAAAAGGAATACAAGGCGACGATAGACAAAGCCAAACAGGAAGCGTTGGCGCGTTCGCGTACCGATCGCGTGGAGGCAGACATGCTCATGGCGGAAGAGGGCCTTGATGCAGCCGCGCCCGCCCCCCTGAGCAAACGGGCCGCCGGCTCCGTGGCCGGCAATATGGCCTATGCACCGGCAGCAGCCAGCATTGCCGCCGATTTCTATCAGCCGCAGCCCGAGAACCGCGAGAAGTACCAGAGCCTTAGCGACAATCCGGTCAAGCTCGCTACGCAAGACGCCCTCTCCACCATCAGCCTGGATGTGGACACCGGCAGCTACAGCAATGTGCGCCGCTATCTGAATCAGGGCCAGCTGCCACCGAAAGATGCCGTGCGTGTGGAAGAGCTGGTGAATTATTTTCCTTATGCCTATCCCGCTGCTGCGGGCAGCCATCCTTTCAGCGTGAGCTCGGAAGTCATGCGCGCGCCCTGGAATCCGGATCACCTGCTCTTGCGCGTGGGCGTGAAAGCCGTGGAGACAAAAGTGGCGGCCATGCCGCCAGCCAATCTGGTTTTCCTCGTGGATGTGTCCGGCTCCATGGATGAGCCGGACAAACTGCCGCTGGTGCAAGCCTCGCTGAAAATGCTCACCGACCAGCTGCGTCCGCAGGATCGCGTGGCCATGGTGGTTTATGCCGGCCGCACCGCCGTGGAGCTGCCTTCCACACCCGGCAACCAGAAAGACAAAATCCGCGCCGCCATTTCCCGACTCACTGCTGGTGGCTCCACCGCAGGTGAAGCCGCCATACGCCTGGCTTACGAGCAGGCACGTGCCGGCTATATCAAGGGCGGCATCAACCGCATCCTTCTCGCCACTGATGGTGATTTCAATGTCGGCGTGAGCGATATCGAGCAGATCAAGGACATGGTGAAGCGCGAGCGCGAAAGCGGCATTTCCCTGACCACCCTGGGCTTTGGCCAGGGCAATTACCAGGAAGCGCTGATGGAACAGATTGCCGATGTGGGCAATGGCAATTACGGCTATATCGATTCGCTGGCTGAAGCGCGCAAGGTGCTGGTGGAGGAGCTCTCCTCCACTTTCAACACCGTAGCCAAGGACGTGAAGATACAGCTGGAGTTCAATCCCGCTCAGGTGGCGGAATGGCGTCTGGTCGGTTATGAAAACCGCGTGCTGCGCGAAGAAGATTTCCGCAACGACAAGGTGGATGCCGGTGAAGTAGGCGCAGGCAAAAGCGTGACCGCGCTCTATGAAATCACACCCGTCGGCGCCGCCACCCTGCATGGCGAGCGCCGCTACGGTAAAGCCCTGACCATTCCTGATGTGGCGCGTGGCCCGGAACTGGCCTTCCTGCGCATACGCTACAAGCAGCCGGAAGCCGGCCGCGCAACGGAACTGTCGCAGGCCATCAATCGCCCTGATGCCTCAGCACTCGCACGCGCCGCCTCCGGTGACCTGCGTTTTGCCAGCGCTGTTGCCGCTTTCGGCCAGCTTTTGCGGCAGTCGCCTTACACGGGTACATTCAGCTACGCCGATGTGCGTGCGCTGGCACAGAATGCCGGCAGCAGCGATACGCTGGGTTACCGCCAGGAATTCCTGAAGCTGGTGGACATGGCGGATACGCTCACACCAAAAACACCGAAAACCGATGCAGTTGCACAAGGAAAATCTGCGGGGCATGTCCGGGACGAGTGACGAGGATCTGATGCTGGCCTTCCAGGCTGGCGATGCCGGCGCCTTCGATACGCTGTACCAGCGTCATCGCGGGCGCCTTTTCCGCTTTCTCAGCAGAGAAGCCGGCAGCCGCGAAGCGGGTGAAGAAATCTATCAGGAAGCCTGGATGCGCCTGATACGCCAGCGCGACAGCTATCGCGTCGAGGCTGCCTTCAGCACCTATCTCTATCGCATAGCGCACAGCTGCCTGATTGATCATCTGCGCAAACAGGGTCGCCTCTGGAAGCACGAAGAAAGCCCGGATGAAATGCCCGAGACCGCAAGCTGCAAGCTGAATCCTGAAGAAGAGTGGGGCCGCCAGCTGACTGCACAGGCGCTCAAAACCTGTATGGATGAGCTACCCGCCGAACAGCGCGAAGTTTTCCTGCTCAAGGAAGAAAGCGGCTTCGGCCTGACAGAAATTGCCGAGATTGCCGGCATCAATATGGAAGCGGCCAAAAGCCGCTTGCGTTACGCCCTGAAAAAACTGCGCCTCTGCCTGGAGGCCTACGCATGAACAACGACGACATCGACAAGAACAGCGATCTGCATGATCCGGAACTGCATGACAAAGCAATCAGCGCGCTTTACCGGCAGCTGCCGGACGAAGAGCCGTCATCCGATACCGACGCGCTGATACGGGCTGCAGCACGACGCGCCGTAGGCGCGGCTCCGCAGAAAAAACTGTTCACGGCTCGCGTACAAGGCTTGCTGGCAACCGCGGCCACCCTCGTTCTGGGTGTGGCTTTAGTCGTGCAATGGCGCAGCGAGCCTCAACACCTGCAGGAAGTGCTGGCCACGGCGCCGCAAGCCTCGGCGCCACCTGCTGCTGAAATCGCAGACAAGGATGCAGCATTGCCAGCAACAACCAAAGCAGAAGCAGCAGCGAAACCACTGCCCGAAAAAAAACTGGCGGCCCGTAATGACGCTGCCGCCAGCGGCAGTCTTGGTGGCTTTAGTGGCGATACGGCCGATGCTCTTTTTGAAGAAGATGCTGCGCGCCCGGCGCCAGCGGAAATGAAAGCGTATGAGGCCGAAAGTCGTGCGCGGGAAATGGCGGCCGATGCGCTGAAGAAAAAATCAGCCGAAGCCAGCAGCCGGAAAGAAGAAAATCTGGCAGGCGCGGCGCCACGCAATGAGGCCTTGCGCAGTAGCGCTCGCCTTGATGAATATCAGCCCGCTCCTGTAGCAGCTGCTCCTGCCAGCATCAGCGCAGCCCCCAAGATGCAAGCCGATATTGCCGCTGAAAAAGCAAAAGCCGAAAGCACGCTTCTGCCTTATCAGCAGGCCATGCAGGCCGGGCACTGGGCTGAAGCAGAAAGCCTGCTTGGAGCCGCCAAAGATCCGGAGTCCGTGCAACAGCTCGTGGACCGCGACCTGCTGACTCGCGCTCAGAACAAAAACAGGAATCCTGCCTGCGCAACGCCACCGGCGAACTCAAGTGACGCCCTGCTCTGCAGCTTCATCATCCTGCACCGTGAAGGTAAAGCGCTCCCGGCAGATGCGCTGAGCCAACTGGAAAAAAGTGGTGCGCTTAGCGGTCCTTTGGCTTATCGCCGCGCCGCCATCCTGAAACTGCTGGAAAAGCCCTGAGCCAGCACCTGCACATAAAAAAAATCCCGCCATGGCGGGATTTTTTTATCTTCTTTCAGCGCCTGTCCTCATCCTGCAAGCGCTCGACCTTCACCACGAATTTGTTCTTGCCCATCAGCAGCGACCCTATCGCCTGCAAGATGGCCACAATGGCCCAAGCCCCCAACGCCGCCCAGAAACCATCCAGCGTGAAGCCCGGCAATATCCAGGAAACAAGGCCCAGCATGGCGGCATTCACCACGAACAGGAAAAGCCCCAGCGTCAGTATCGTCGCCGGCAATGTCAGCAGGATAAGCACAGGGCGCACGACGGTATTGGCAATGCCCAACAACAACGCCGCCCAAAAGAGCGTCGATGGCTGTGCCACATGCACACCATCCAGCCATACCGCGGCAAGACCAAGGCCGGCAGCACTCAGCAACAGGCGCAACACCATCTGGTAAGTCACATCTCTCTCCACATGACCGGACTGAAGCGCCCGGACGGAAAACATCCGCTACTGCCCATAAATGCTGGCGGCCGCGCAAAAAACAAGGCCGCTACGGTAGCGGCCTTGTTCTTCGTCCTCAAGCGGGATCAGGCAGACATACGGGTCTGCGCTGGCCGCCAGCGCCCGGCCTGCACCGGCATCAGGCGCACATTATTGGGCAACGGCCACTGCTGCTGCGAATGACGATAGCTGCAGGCCGAGAGCAAGACAGAATTGCATTTCATGCCATCGGGAATGTGATGCGCAATCTGTGCATGCAGGGCCGGCAGCCGGCTCCAGTGCACATGCGGCTTCATGTGATGCGCCGTGTGGTAGCCCAGATTCCAGGAGATGAAGTTGTAGAGGCGACTGGTGCTGTTGCGCGAGGCCGTGTACTCGGAGGAGGTATCCAGATCCGAGTGCTGCATGTAGGTGTTGTCGAGCAGGCCGAGATACATGATGGGCATGGGCACCACAAAGAGCAGCAGTGCCTTCACCGGATCCAGCATGATGAAAACACCCAGCACGGCCAGGCTCACAGCGCCCCAGATCTTGAAGCGGCGGAAGAGCTCGGGAAAATCGCGGCCTATGCGCCAGATTTCCGGATAGATGCGCAAGGAACCGACCACGTCGTAACGCACACGCGACATCACGCTGCCATCCGGCAGGCGCCAGTTGGCCGGATCTTTTTCCTGATCCAGATAGTCCTTGTGATGGCCGAGGTTGTGATGCAGCGTCCAGGCATAGGGAGGAATACCCACTTCCAGGAAGAGGATCACTTCGTAAATGCGGTTCATCCACGGTCGTGTGAACGTGGAGACGTGATGATGGTTATGGGAGATGGAGCCCGGCATGGCCGAGAAGCTGAGCAGGCCCAGCATGACGGCTGCCACGACCCAGAGCGAATCCACGAAAAAGAAGGTGTAAAGCTGAATGGCTAAGATGCCGCACACCACCAGACTGGGAGCAATATCCTCCCGGTAACGGTAAAAACCACGCATCAGGAACCCCCTTCAACCGGCTCTTCTTGTTATTTGTGTGCAACCCTGCACGACCGGCGCGTAACCCTTGTTTAACCTGTTTTGCCTGTTCGGCCCAAGGCCATACGTCTGGAGCCTAGGCCAGTCATTATTTGACAAATGTCATTATGTATTCAATCCGGATACGCGGCTCGGGCGATGGATGGTCGGAGCTTGATGGAGATCAAGACGCGGCATGACCGGCATCAAGCACTATCGTCCCACCTCCCTCCTGAGCCCCGCCCTTCCATGAACCACCCGCTACAACTCTCCGCCGCCCATGTCCTCTTCGATAATGGCGAGCACAAATGCATCAGCTTTTCCTCCCTGGTAAAAGGCGAGGATGGCGTGCAGGCCAACCAGTTCCTTATCGTCCATAAAGGCCATGCTGCCGTGATTGATCCGGGCGGCGATCTCACTTACACCCCGCTCACCATCGAGCTCTCCAAGCATGTGAAGCTGCAGGATCTGGACTATGTGATTGCCTCGCATCAGGACCCGGACATCATTTCGTCCATGCCGCGCTGGCTCATGCACACGCCCGCCACCATCGTGGCCTCAAAACTGTGGGCGCGTTTCCTGCCGCATCTGGCGTCCAGCTTCATCACCAATCGCCTTAACTCGGATTTTTCCGAACGCCTCATGGAGCTGCCGGATGCCGGCGGCCATATTCCGCTGGGCGATACCGTGATTACGGCTGTACCCGCGCACTTCCTGCATTCCGTAGGTAACTTCCAGTTTTATGACCCCATCTCGAAAATCCTTTTTTCCGGCGA
>JAVHYE010000030.1:13859-24979 GCA_031119295.1 Pedobacter sp.
CTGGCCCGCGTCTGGGATACCGCTGAAAACACCGGCCTGCTGGTTTATGTGCTGCTCTGCGAGCACCGTGTGGAAATTCTGGCGGACCGCGGCCTGCATGGCGCTGCACCGGAGGGCAGCTGGGAAAGACTTTGCCAGGAAATGGCGAATGCTTTTCGCGATGGAAAATTCGAAAGCGGCAGTCTGACCGCCATTGCCCATATCAACAGTCTGCTACAGCAGCATTTCCCCGCGGGCCCCGAAGGCAACCCAAATGAATTGCCGGATGCGCCGATAGTGTTGCGCTGAAAGGCGTAGCTTTGCGTTTTTGTGGGAGCGCCTGCGGCGAAGCGGCGCCCGAGTCGCGTCTCGGGCAGAGTGTGTTTCCGGCGCGCTTCGCGCCGGAAACGTCATAAAAAGAAAACGGCAGTCAGGGCAGGGGGGAGAGAGGACCCCATGTCCTGACCACCGTCCAGGTCGTCAGGATCAGTCTTGGCGTCCTTCATGAATCAGGCAAGGCCAGCCCGGCCGAATGGCCGGAGACAGGCACCCGGCGGCTTGGCCTGAAACGACTTGCGCGTTACCCTGACCGGCCCATCCGACGAGACGTATCATGTCCTCGCCCGATCTCAGACATATGCTCGGCGACCTCATCGCCATCCCCAGCGTCAGTTGCACCGATCCTGATCTTGATCAGGGTAATCGCGGCGTCATAGACCAGCTTGCCGAATGGCTGACCGAGCTGGGTTTCGCCTGCGAAATCATGGAAGTGGCCCCCGGCAAGGCCAACCTCATTGCCACCCTGGGCGCCGGCCCCGGTGGCCTCGTGCTGGCCGGCCATACCGATACCGTGCCCTATGACCAGGGCCGCTGGCGCTTCAATCCCTTCCGCCTCACGGAAGCCGACGGCAAGCTCTACGGTCTCGGTACTGCCGACATGAAAGGCTTTTTCCCGCTGGCGATCGAAGCGGCCCGTGACTTTCTCGATACCCCGCTGAAGGCCCCGCTCATCATCCTCGCCACCTGCGACGAGGAATGCTCCATGGCCGGCGCCCGCGCGCTGGTCGATGCCGGCCGCCCCAAAGCCCGCTTTGCCGTCATCGGCGAGCCCACCAGCCTCAAGCCCCTGCGCATGCACAAGGGCGTAATGATGGAGCGGGTGGTGATCGAGGGCCGCAGCGGCCACTCCAGCGATCCCTCACTGGGCGCCAATGCCCTGGAAGCCATGCAGGCGGTAATGAGCGAGCTGCTCGCCTTCCGTGCCGAGTTGCAGGCGAAATACCGCAACCCGGCCTTCACCGTACCAGTGCCCACCCTGAATCTGGGCTGCATACATGGTGGCGACAATCCCAACCGCATATGCCCGCACTGCGAACTGCAGTTCGATCTGCGCCCACTGCCCGGCATGGTGATGGACGAGTTGCGCCAGCAAATCCGCGATCGTGTTGCACCGCTGGCCCCGCGCCACAATGTCCGCATTGCCGTCGACCCGATTTTTGCCGGTACGCCCTCCATGGAAACGCCCGCCGACTCACCACTGGTGCAAGCGCTGGAGCGCCTGACCGGCCACACGGCCGAAGCCGCCGCCTTCGGTACCGAAGGCCCTTTCTTCCGCCAGCTCGGCATGGATGCGCTCATCTTCGGCCCGGGTGGCATAGAACAGGCGCACCAGCCCGACGAGTTCATACGGCTGGACAGCATCAATCCCACGGTGGATGTGCTGCGGAAACTTATCCGCGAGTTCTGCCTCTAACCCTCTTGATCCATTAAATCCATACAGCAAATCACCATGACACCTAGCATTCTCACCGAAGAAAAACCCTCGTCGATTCTGACAATATTCCGCGCCAAAATATGGATGGCACGCTGGAACCTGCTGCTGTGGGCAGTGTTTGCCTCTGTCATCACAATTGCCTGTTGGCGACTGTTTCCAGGTGCCCTTTTCTGGGTGGATGGCGGGCTACGTGGCATTCTGCTGGTTTGCTCGGTCGACTTCGTGCTAGGTCCACTGCTCTTGATAGTGGTAGCCAATCCAGCCAAAAGTCAGCGCGAACGCCGCCTGGATTTCCTTGTACTTTTGAGCATCCAGATACTCGCCATGGCATGGGGCGGCTGGCAGATCTACTCGCAACGCCCTGTCGCCTTCAGCTACACACCCGACAATGTCCTTTTGCCCCTGACCATGCAGGAGTTCAACAAACAGAAGCTCAGCCCAGAATCTCTGCCTGCATCGCGCTTGGGAGACCTCCCCGCCTTTTATGTTGATCTGCCTGTCGGCCAAGCTTTCTTGGCAGTTCGCGACAATCGCATTGCCGTCATAGCCCAGGCAGCATTCTTGAAGCCCCTCTTCAGCCACGAGGCGCAAGTCCTTGCCGACATGGGACGATTTGAAAGCTATTGGGCAGGAGAAGGAAAACCAGCTTGGGAGGCCTGGGCATCCCGGCACGGCGGCCTGCCCCCGACAAGCTACCGATTCATTACCTTGGTAGGCCGGTATGGCCTTGCCATCCTCATCCTCGACCAGAACAAACAGCTGATCGGGCATATCCAGTTGCCAGATGAAATGCTGCCAGCGGTGCTGTACCGGAACTGAGGTCGCCGTACTGTCTGTCCCCTGCGGGCGGCGTCCTCTACAATCGACCACTTTCCCCACAGCGAGTCGCCACGCCGTGAGCAACGCCCCCTTCCAGGACACCATGTCGGACCAGTATGTGCACTGGTTCCGCAACTCTGCACCCTATATCAATGCCCACCGCGGCAAGACCTTTGTCCTGCTCTTCGGCGGCGAGGCCGTAAACCACGACAACTTCCATAACATCGTGCACGATATCGCCCTGCTGCATTCGCTGGGCATCAATCTCGTGCTGGTGCATGGCGCCCGCCCGCAGATCGACGAGAACCTGGCGGAAATGGGCATCAGTACTCCCATGCATAACGGCTTGCGCGTCACCACGCGCGAAGCCCTGCGTGGCGTGCTGGACGCGGTCGGCTCCATCCGTCTCGAGATCGAGGCCCTGCTCTCCATGGGTCTCGCCAACTCGCCCATGTTCGGCGCCAAAATCGACGCCGTCTCCGGCAACTTCATCACCGCCAAACCCTATGGTGTTCGTGATGGCGTGGATTTCGGCCTCACCGGCGAAGTGCGCTCGGTGGATGTGGAAGCCATAGGCAAGAATCTGGTGAATCATCACATCGTCATCCTTGGCCCCACGGGCTATTCCACCACCGGCGAAGTTTTCAATCTGCTGGCAGAGGATGTAGCGGTAAGTGCAGCCGTCGCACTCAAGGCCGACAAACTGATTTGTCTCGGCGATCGTGAAGGCATACAGAGCGATGACCGCCTGTTGCGCGAAATGATTCCCAATGAGGTGGATCAGTACCTGCGCGGCAAGAAGCTGGACACCGAACTGCTGCGCCATATGAATGCTGCTTCCGATGCCTGCCGTGCCGGCGTAAAGCGCGTGCACATCATTTCCTATGCACGTGATGGCGCCCTGCTGCAGGAACTTTTCACCCGCGATGGCTCCGGCACCCTGATCACCAATGATCCTTATGAAGAAATCCGCGAAGCGGAAATCGAGGACATAGGCGGCATGCTGGAGCTCATGCGTCCACTGGAAGAAGAAGGCATCCTGGTGCGCCGTTCGCGCGAACGCCTGGAAACCGAAATCAATCATTTTGTCGTCATTGAGCGTGACGGCATGATCGTCGGCTGCGCTGCACTGTATCCCTTGCCGGTTGACGAAAAGAATCCCGCCTCTGGCGAGATTGCCTGTGTCGCCGTGCACACCAATTACCGCAATGGCGACCGTGGCAGCGAACTTCTGGAATTCCTGGAAAAGCGCGCTGCCGGCAAAGGGCTCAAAAAGCTCTTCGTGCTCACCACGCGTACCGCGCTGTGGTTTGTCGAGCATGGCTTCAAGCAGGCTCCCGTGGACGATTTGCCCACGGAAAGAAAGGCGCTCTACAACTTCCAGCGCAATTCCCAGGTCTTCAGCAAGAACATCTGACTCATTTCCCGTGGCGCTGCCACGGGAACATTTTTACGCATCACAGGTATTCCCCCATGAGCGGCAACGACAGCAACAACGACAATCTCCGTAAATATTCTTCCCAAGTGGTGGACGGTATTGAAACCGCTCCGGCCCGCGCCATGCTGCGTGCTGTCGGTTTCACCGATGAAGATTTCAAAAAGCCGCAGATCGGCATTGCTTCCACCTGGGCCATGGTTACGCCCTGCAATATGCATATCGACAAGCTGGCCGTGGAAGCCGAAAAAGGTGCCAATGCCGCCGGCGCCAAGGGTGTGATCTTCAACACCATCACCATTTCCGACGGTATCGCCAACGGCACCGAAGGCATGAAGTATTCGCTGGTCTCACGCGAAATCATCGCCGACTCCATTGAGGCCGTGGTGGGTTGCGAAGGCTTCGACGGTCTCGTCGCCGTGGGCGGTTGCGACAAGAACATGCCCGGCTGCCTCATCGGCATGGCGCGCCTGAATCGTCCGTCCATTTTCGTTTACGGCGGCACCATCAAGCCGGGCCATGGCCACACCGACATCATTTCCGTGTTCGAAGCCGTGGGCCAGAACGCACGCGGTGACATCAACGAAATCCAGGTGAAGCAGATCGAGGAAGTGGCCATTCCCGGCCCCGGCTCCTGCGGCGGCATGTACACCGCCAACACCATGGCCTCGGCGATTGAAGCCCTCGGCATGTCGCTGCCCGGCTCCTCCGCGCAGGACGCCATCAGCAATGACAAGGCCTCCGATTGCTACCGCGCTGGTCAGCAAGTGATGGAGCTGCTGAAAAAAGACATCAAGCCTTCGGACATCATGACCAAGAAGGCCTTCGAGAATTCCATCAAGGTGGTGATTGCCCTCGGCGGCTCCACCAATGCCGTGCTGCACCTTATCGCCATGGCCCACGCCATTGATGTGGATTTGTCGCTGGACGACTTCGTGCGCCTCGGCAAGGAAACCCCGCTGCTGGCCGATCTGCGTCCTTCCGGCAAATACATGATGAGCGAGCTGGTCGCCATCGGCGGCATACAGCCCCTGATGAAGCGCATGCTGGATGCCGGCATGCTGCATGGCGATGTACTCACCGTCACCGGCAAGACCCTGGCGGAAAATCTCGCTTCTGTTAAGGATTATCCCGAAGGCCAGCAGGTGATTTATCCCTTCGACAAGCCCATCAAGAAAGACAGCCACCTCGTCATCCTCAATGGTAATCTCGCGCCCACCGGCGCGGTGGCCAAGATCACCGGCAAGGAAGGTCTGCGCTTTGAAGGCCCGGCCCGCGTCTACACCGGCGAAGAAGGCGCCCTCACCGGCATCCTCAATGGCGAAGTGCAGAAGGGCGAAGTCATCGTCATCCGTTATGAAGGCCCCAAGGGCGGCCCCGGCATGCGTGAAATGCTCTCGCCCACATCGGCCGTTATGGGCAAGGGCTTGGGTAAAGACGTGGCCCTTATCACCGACGGCCGCTTCTCCGGCGGCTCGCACGGCTTCGTGGTGGGCCATGTCACCCCGGAGGCCTTTGACGGCGGCCCCATCGCCCTGGTGGAAAACGGCGACATCATCAGCATCGATGCCGAGACCCGTGAAATGACGGTGCAGCTCAGCGATGCCGAGCTGGCGGCGCGCAAGGCCAAATGGGTAAGGCCGGAGCCCAAGTACAAGCGTGGCGCCCTGGCCAAATACGCCAAAACGGTGTCCAGCGCCTCGGAAGGCGCCGTGACGGACAAATATCTGTAAGCACACTGACAACGGGAGCCTCGGGCTCCCGTTTTTTTTGCCGGACTGCTCATGCACTTGTCCGCCGGGCCCATCCTGCCGGGGCCTGGTCAGCTGCCACTACGTGCCGGCCCGGCCACGGTGGTAGGCTGGGCCCTGGCAGAACATATTTTCGAGGAAAGGATTGCCCATGTGCCGTGCCGCATCTTTCGCGTCCGGACTCCTGCTCCTGCTGCTGTGCAGCTGGACGGCGGGCTTTGCCCATGCGCAGGACAAGGCCGCCACCGCCTATAGTGTGGCCGTCATCCCCGTCGTGCCTCCCTCCGAAATCAAGCGCCGCTGGCAGCCCGTACTGGACCAGCTGGGCCATGACACCGGCCTGCACTTCCGCTTCCGCTTCTATGAAGACTTCCAGGATTTTGAAAACGGCCTCGCGCATGACGAAGCCGATTTTGCCGTGATGTCGCCCCTGCAGATCTGGCGCCAGCGCCAGCGCTACCGGCCACAGCTGCGCGGCAGCCTGCTCATGTCCGGCATCGTGGTGGTACAGAAAAGCAGCCCCATACGCCAGCTGGCCGACCTGCAGGGACGCACCCTGAGCCTGCCCGACGGCGACAACCACGCTGCCAATCTTTTCGTGCTGCAAACGCTCAAGGAACAGAAAATCACGCCGGAATTGCGTACGGTGAAAACCGAGAACAATGCCCTGCGCAGCGTGATCATCGGCAAGGCCGATGCCGCCATCATCAATAACTACACCCTGAAATTCGTGCCCCCCGGCATGACCGAACAGCTGCGCATCATCCACCAGACCGTGGACCTGCCACCGCCACCCATTGCGGCCAGCCTGCGTCTGCCGGCCGAAGACCTGCAGAAAGTGAAAGCCGCCATGCTGCGCCTGCAGGAAACTCATCCGGAGCTGCTGCAAAGCATACTGATGCCGGACATCGTCGAAGCCGACCTGGAGCGCGACTACAGCATCGTCGGCAAACTGATTCCTGCCGAGGCCGGTAATGGCGGTCGTTGAGCGCAGCCTGCGCCTGCTGCAGCGCCTCCTGCCCCAGGGCCTGAACCAGCAGGTGGCCGTGCTCTCGGCCATTTCCCTCATCGTTTCGCTCACGGTCTTCGGCTACGTCATTTACCGCAAGCAGGATGCCTTGCAGGAAGAAGCGGCACAGACCCAGGCCAATATCGTCATACGCAATTTTTCTGCCGCCGCTTACCGCGACATCCTGCTCGCCAATTACGATGAAATCCGCGAGCTCATGATGCACACCGCGGAATTCCCGGAAGTGCGGCGTCTCGTGGTGACCGACAACCAGGGCCGCATCATCAGTGATATCCGCCATATGCCCGGGCAGGCGCCGGAAGAGAAATTCCAGCAGGCGGACATGAAAATTCCGCAAAGCCGCGACAATGCCATACGCCGCAGCGGCCATACCTATGAACTCTGGCAGGCTGTCGCCGACCAGGGTTATGTCTATATGGAGTACAACGATTCAGCGCAATCGCGGCGCTATCTTGCCGTACTGCGCACCCAGATAGGCACCGGCCTCATTCTCGCTATCATTTCCGCCCTGTATTTCCTCGGCCTGTTGCACCGCCCCATACACCAGCTGCGCCGCCTGATCGGCTTTGCCGAGGGCATGGATGTGTATCAGGAAAAGCGCGAAATCCATGTGAATTCTTTCACGCGCGAAATCCAGCAACTCAATAGTGCCCTGAACCAGTCCGCCTCGCGCCTGTTCGAGCAAAGCCAGAAAATCCTGCAATCGGAAGCGCAATACCGGCGCGTGATGAACAGCGTGCGCGAAGTGATTTATCAGGTGGACATGGAGGGCCGCTTCACCTTCCTCAATCCGGCCTGGGAAGAAATCACCGGCTATACCGTGGCCGAATCCCTGGGGCGTGGCGGCGTCAGCTTCATCCATGCCGGCGACAAGGAACGCGCCATGGATGTGCTCATGGGCTTCCTGCGCCATCAAGGTGAAAGTGCGCGCATCGAAGTCCGCATACTATCGCGCCGCAACGAGCTGCACTGGGTGGAAGTCTGGGCCACCATGCTGCACGACGAAAAAGGCCGCGCCATAGGCGCCTCCGGCACCATCAATGACATCACTGCGCGCAAACAGGCAGAAAGCGCGCTGATTGCCGCCAAGGATGCCGCCGAATCCGCCACCCAGGCCAAGAGCCAGTTCCTCGCCACCATGAGCCATGAAATCCGCACGCCCATGAATGGGGTGCTGGGCATGGCGCAGCTGCTCATGGAAACCGACATGAATTCCGAGCAGCGCGATTATGTGCGCACGCTCTACCAGTCCGGCCAGGCCCTGCTCACCATCATCAACGACATTCTCGATTTTTCGAAAATCGAAGCCGGCAAGCTCACCATCGAATCGCAACCTTTCGATCTCGGCCAGGCCATGGACGAAGCCTGCGATCTTTTGCTGCCGCAGCTGCAGGAAAAGAAAATCGAACTGGTGCAGCGCTATGCACCGGATTGCCCGCGCCTCTTGCTGGGTGATATCGGCCGCATACGCCAGATCCTGCTCAACTTCCTCAGCAATGCCGCCAAATTCACGCTCAAGGGTCATATCCTGGTGGAAATCAGTGCCGACAGCGTAGTCGGTGATGAAGCCGTGATACGTATTGCCGTCAGCGATACCGGCATAGGCATTCCGCGCGAAAAACAGACGCATCTTTTTGAGCAGTTCACCCAGGCCGACACCTCCACCACACGCAAATTCGGCGGCACCGGCCTCGGCCTTGCCGTGTGCAAAGCCTTGGCCGAACTCATGGGCGGTCATGTCGGACTGGAGAGCGAGGAGGGCCACGGCTCCACTTTCTATGCCGTGATTCCCATGAAACGGCAGAGCGCTTATGAAGCGCGTGCGCGGCCCTCCGAATTGCAGGGCCTGCATGTACTGCTGGTGGACGATCTGGAAATCAATCGCCGCATCGTGCGCGAAGGCCTGTCCGTATACGGCATGCGCATGAGTGAAGCCGCGAGCATGACCGATGCCATGACAGTGCTGCGGCGTGCCGTGGCCGACAAGAATCCCGTGCAAGTCGCGCTGCTGGATTTCCATCTGCCGGATGGCAGCGGTGAAATGCTGGCCGAAGCCATCGTCAAGGATCCCGCGCTCAAAGCCACGCGTCTGGTCCTCCTCAGCTCGGGCCCGGTGCGCGGTGAACTTGATCGCTTGCTGGCCAGCGGCTTTGCGGCCGTGCTGGCCAAACCCATACGTCTCAACCAGCTGCTGGACGAACTCCTGCATGTGGTGAATGCGCGTCCGCGCCCGACTCCGGCCGATGCTGAAAGTGGCAGTGCCGCCCTTAATCATCTGCCCGCCAATCTGCGCGTGCTGCTGGCCGAGGACAATCTCGTCAACCAGAAAGTGGCGGCGCGCATGCTGGAAAAAATGGGCGTGCGTGTGGACATCGCCAATAACGGCCTTGAGGCCGTGCGCATGTGCCTGCAATCACGCTACGACCTCGTGCTCATGGACTGCCAGATGCCGGAAATGGATGGCTATGCCGCCACCCGTGAAATCCGCCGCCTGCAGGCACTTTCTGCCAGCCCGCGCGGTGTGCCGGTGATCGCCCTGACGGCGAATACCCTGGAAGGTGACAAGGATCGCTGTCTGGAAGCCGGCATGAATGATTTCCTTGGCAAACCCATACGCCAGCAGGATCTCTTCGCCATGATGCTGCGCCACACCCAGAGCCCGGCCGAAGCCGCTGCCGCAAACCAGGCTCCGGAAATATCGCCCTGAGGACATCAGCCACCACCATGCCCGCGCCTGCGTCCCGTTCCGCGCTGCTCCAGTACCGGCAAGCCTTGCTGGCGCTGCTGGTCGGCCTGATATTGGCTACGGGACTCTCGGTCTGGGTAGCGGCACAGGTGGACCGTCAGGTGGAAGCGCGCTTCCAGCGTCTCAGTGATCGCCAGAACGAACGCATCCTGGAGCGCTTTCAGCTCTATACCGTGGGCCTGCGCGGCACTCGCGGCCTTTTTCTGGAAAGCCCGGAGTCGGTCACGCCGGAAGATTTCCTGCGCTACACACGCTCGCGCGACATCCTCAATGAATTCCCCGGCACCCTGGGCTGGAGCTATGTGGAAAGACTGGATACCGACGCACTCCAGCATCTGCAGAAGCGCCACGGCCTGCATTACCGCCGCCTTGATGGCCGACGCCAACCGCCAGCAGGAGAAGAAGCCTGGGTGGTGCGCCTGATTGCACCGGGCGATATCAACAGCTCCGTCCTAGGCATGGATATACGCAGCGAGAAAAACCGCCAGGGCGCCGCACTGGGCGCCATGCTCAACGGCAAGGCGGTGATCTCGGCCCCCATCACGCTCATGCAGGACGGCCAGCCCGGCCTCATCATGACGCTGCCCGTTCATAGCGGCGAAGTGCGGGCCGAAAATGTGGTGGGCTGGGTCAGCGTAGTCATGCGCGCCAGTGATGCCCTGGGCTTTCTCAACGACGAGCCCGGCCTCGCCGACATGGCCGGCATACGCATCAGCGATATCACGACCGGCGTGGAACCGCTCTACGAGCTGCCACAAGGAAACATGCAGGCGCATATACCGCTCAGCCGACTGCGCGCACTGCCCAAGCTGGACCTGCGCACGGAAATCGATATCGCTGGTCGGCGCTGGGAAGTGCAGTACAACGGCCGCCCCGGCATCTATACCGAAGCCGATCGCTGGCTGCCGGCACTGACACTGGCACTCGGCACCCTGCTCAGCTTCCTCGTTGCCGGCCTGCTCCTCTTCAGTACCCGTCTGCGCCTGATTGCCGAAGAGCGTGCCCAGGCCATGACGGCTTCGCTGCGCGAGCGCGAAAGTCTGCTGCAATCCACGCTGTCTTCCCTCAATGACTGGGTGCTGATGCTGGACCCGGCCGGCGTCGTGCGCGACTGTCACGAACCGGCGGAACAAAGCGGCTGGCAAACGCGCGAGGATTTCCTCGACAAGCCCCTCGCCAAAGCCCTGCCACCCGCTGCCGCTGTGCAGCTGGAAGCGGAACTCATTCAAGTCCGCCAACAGGGATCGGCCTATTTCGAATTCGATCTGCCGGGCACCGTGGGCCAGTTGCGCCATCTCAGCATGCGCCTCACGGCCAGACGCGATCCGGCCGGCCAGCTCGAAGGCATTACCGCCGTCGTGCATGACAGCACGCAAGAACGCAGCAAAGCGCGCGAGCTGCGCGTCTCGGAACAGAAATTCCGCCTGCTTTTCGAAGAGGCCGGACAAGCCATCCTGCTCACCCGCCACGACCGCTATGTGGATGCCAACTCTGCAGCGCTTGAGCTCTTCGGCATTCCCAATATCGCTGCACTGCAACACGCCAGCCTGGGCGTGATCTCACCGCTGGTGCAACCCGATGGCAGC
>JAVHYE010000031.1:0-4415 GCA_031119295.1 Pedobacter sp.
GGCGAATTCTACGAAGTGTTTGTACGTCTGCCTCTGGCCGACGGCAAGATGATGACACCCGATGACTTCATGCCCATCGCCATGAAACATCAGCTGGGTGCCAAGATAGATCGCTGGGTCATGCTCAATGCCGCCAAGCAACTGAAGGAGCACTCCAAGAAGGCGCCCGGCTCACGCATGCTGCTCAATCTGACCGCTGAATCCTTGCAGGACATGACACTGGCCGCCTGGATAGGCAAGCTATCCAAAGCCATAGACCCGCAAGGTAGCCCGCTAGTTTTGCAGTTTGCCGAAAGTGATATGGTTTCTTATCTCAAAGCTGCCGGCGAACAAACCAATGCGCTGACCCAGGCCGGCTGCCCGGTCTCCATCAGCCACTTCGGCACCTCGCTGAATCCCCTGAATACGCTCAAGCATGTGGCCGTTTCGCATATCAAACTGGATCGCTCCTTTACCCAAGACCTCAGCAATGAGGAAAACATGGGCGCCATCAAGAAGCTGACGGCCGAGCTGCGCTCATTCGACAAGCAGGTCGTCGTTTCCTTCGTGGAAAATGCCCAGACCCTCTCCAAACTCTGGACGCTGGGTGTGCAATACCTGCAGGGCTACTATCTGCAACCACCGGGCGACACCATGCATTACGAGTCTCAGGGCTGAGCACTCATAAAAAAACCGGCAACTGCCGGTTTTTTTATTGCTGCACATGCAGCGTCGTCATACCTCGAACTGCGGCAATATTTCCTTTTCCAGGCGGGCCGCTTCAATCCATTCCTGCATCGCCGGCAAGGCCAGCACATTATCCTGATAATCACGGGCCAGCTGGGAGCAAGGCAGCCGGTAACGATCAAAGCGCAGGACCACCGGCGCATAAAAAGCATCTACCAGCGACCACTCACCAAAAAGCCCCGGACCTCGTTTGGAAAACCGATGCCGGCACGTCGTCCAGATAGCATCAATGCGCTCTATATCCGCCGCTGCAGCCTCATCAAATTTCGCCACCGCCGGCACCCGGCGGCAATTCATTGATAATTGACTGCGCAGGGCAGTAAAGCCGCTATGCATTTCTGCCACTATGGAGCGCGCCTCGGCACGTTCAGCGCGGTCTTCCGGCCAGGCGCGCGACAGACTGAAGCGATCAATCGCGTACTCGCAGATAGCCAGCGAATCCCAGACATGCAGATCACCATCAATCAGCAAGGGCACTTTGCCTGAGGGCGAATACTTCAGGATTTCTGCTTTGCTGCCTTCGGCATAAAGCGGAATGCGGCGCGTATCAAAAGCCACACCGCTCATGCGCAGGAAAAGCCAGGGCCGCAAGGACCAGCTGGAATAATTGCGATTACCGATCAACAGCTGCATGACATGCGCTCCCTGCCAGCCTGAGTCTGTTTCAGCGCGCGCTCTCCAGATCACGATCGCGCACGCCCAACAAATAAAGAATCCCGTCCAGGCCCAATGTGGAAATGGCCTGCTTGGCATTCTGCTTCACCAGCGGCTTGGCACGGAACGCAATGCCCAAGCCGGCAATACTCAACATGGGCAGATCATTGGCACCATCACCCACGGCAATCACCTGCTCCAGATTCACGCCTTCCTTCTGCGCAATTTCACGCAAAAGCTCAGCCTTGCGCTGGCCATCCACCACGCGGCCCACAACATTGCCAGTGACCTTGCCATCGCGAATTTCCAGCTCATTGGCATGCACATAGTCTATGCCCAGCTTTTGCTGCAGATATTCACCGAAATAGGTGAAGCCACCGGAGAGGATGGCTGTCTTGTAGCCCAGGGCCTTAAGCGTACGAATCAGATGCTCTGCACCCTCGCTGAGCTTCAGATGCGTAGCAATGCCAGCCAGCACAGACTCATCCAGCCCCTTGAGCAGGGCCACACGTGCCTTGAAGCTTTCCGTGAAATCCAGCTCGCCATTCATGGCACGCTCGGTAATGGCTGCCACCTGCTCGCCGACACCGGCTGCCTTGGCCAGCTCGTCTATCACCTCATGCTGGATGAGTGTGGAGTCCATATCGAAGCAGACCACACGGCGATTTCGGCGATAGGCATTGTCCTTCTGGAAGGCGATATCCACATTCTGCTCATTAGCCAGACGCAGGAAGGCCGCATTCATGCCCTGGATGTCGCGCGGCTCGCCACGTACGGAAAACTCCACGCAAGCCTTGCGCGCCGCCAGATCGGTTTCATCACCCAGCGGCACACGACCGGAAAGACGCTGCAGACCATCGATATTGAGGCCGTTATCCGCCACCAGCGCCGACACTGCAGCGATATGCCCGGCCGTGATCTTGCGCGCCAGCAGGGTGACGATATGACGGGGCTTGCCCTGCCCGGCGACCCAATGCTGATAACTCTCCGCCGTAATGGGCGTAAAGCGGGCGGTGAGCCCGATATCGTGGGCCGCAAACAGTACGGCCTTCATCAGCAGGGCCGACTCTTGCTCCGAAGGTGTTTCTATCAACATGCCCAGCGAAAGATGGTCATGAATGACCGCCTGGCTGATGTCCAGGATATTGACGGCATGATCCGCCAGGATGCGGGTAAGACGGGCACTGATGCCAGGCCGGTCAGGGCCGGCCACGGTGATGAGGATGATTTCGCGCATGCAAGCGTTTCCGTGAATTTGCGCAATTGTAACGCAAGCTCTATCGGATTGGCCTACTGCGGCACGGGGTCCGGACCGCTATAATCGGCGCACTTTCAGGGGAGTCGGACAGAAGATGGCAGGCAAGGGAACCGGGCGTTGGGCAGTACTGCTGGCAGCGAGCTTCGTGGCGCATACGGCGCTCACCGTGAACAGCACAGACTCCGCCCTCTGGAATGCCCAGGGCCAGGAAGGCGGCTTGCTGGCCCAGCAACTGGCCGATGCCGCTGCCCCGCTGGCACTGTCGCGCGACATGGTCAGCCTCAGCGTACTCGTCAGCCGCTATGAAGATCATCCCGGCATTGCCAGCGTACGCCTTTACAACACCCTGCATGAGCTGATCGCTGAAACCGGCAGCACCGGCAATGACGGTCGTCTGTTCTCCGCCCATGTACGCCTGCAACAACAGGCGCTGGGCGAAGTGGAACTGCGCCTGCAGAGCCCGTCCCGGGGCGAGATCATTCGCCACAGCATGGGCAATCTTCTGCTTTCTGCACTTTTGCACAGCCTGATTTTCATGGCCGGTCTTTTCCTGCGCAAACAGCCGGCAGAAGTGCGGCAAGGCGCCACGCCCTTGCACGCATCAGCGCCTCGCAAAGAAACCGAGCCGCTGCCAGTGGTAGCAAAAGCCGGAACGGAAGCGGAAACCACACTGCTACATCTTTCCCTGGATGATCCCAACGGCCTGCTCACCCGTGTCAGCGCCGGTATGGCCGATGAATTGCTGTCGCTGCTCGACCAGTTTATTGATCGCTCTGCATTGCTTTATGGTGGTGAAGTCGCCAGCCCTTTCAGCCCGCAAGGTGTGCTGGTCCGTTTCCACCAGAGCACAGTGCAGGAAAGGGAGTTCCACGCCCTCGCTGCTGCCCAGCTTTTCCTCCAGCTCATTGCCGACTCACTGGAAGAGCGACGTCAACATGGCCGCCTCTGCCTGGGCGCCAAGGCCGGTGTACTGCACACAAGCGGCGATGAAGAACTGGTCGCCATGCTCGCGCAGATGGCCCCGGCTGAACGCATACTCAGCAGTCTGCCCGATAGCAGCCTGAGCGCACACTGCCGCTTCAGCGCCAGCCACCGCCTCGATCTCGGCCAGGCCGAAACCGTGCAGGTGGTACTGGTGGAGAATTTTGCTGCGGAATACCAGCAGCTCATCAATAACCAGAGCCTGCAAATACTGGGGCCGACAGAAGCTGCCTGATATCCGCAATAAAAAAGCCGGCGTAATGCCGGCTTTTTTATTGCATCCATTTATTCGTGATTCATTCACCGATACGCATGCCATCCACTTTCTGGAAGCCGCGCGGCAGCTTGGCACCCCGACGGCCACGCTCGCCACGATAAACATCCAGATCAGCCCACTTCAGCGTGATGTGACGGCTGCCCGCCTGCACCGTGAGCTTCTGCCCTTCCGAGAGTGCCAGCACAGACAGTACAGTTTCATTTTCATCGGCAGCAATATTCATGAGCTTGTTGCCTTTGCCCTTGGCCAATTGCGGCAGATCCTTTACCGGGAAGACCAGCAAACGTCCTTCCGTACTCAGCACCGCCAGCACATCAGCAGTCAATAATTTGACCGGGGCCGGCGCCAAGACCGAGGCGCCGTCAGACACATTGAGCACAGCCTTGCCATTCTTGTTACCTGCTTCAAGATCACCCAGCGTGGCAACAAAACCATAGCCTGCACTGGTCGCCAGAATCACGGCCTGATGGTTTTCACCCATTAGCAGGCCACGGAAACTGGCACCCGGTGGCGGATTCA
>JAVHYE010000031.1:4515-24965 GCA_031119295.1 Pedobacter sp.
AGCTCACTCTCGGACAACGCCTGTGCTTCTTTGCGCGAGACAATGGGCGAGCGGCGCTCATCACCATACTTCTCCATGTCTTCAGTGAATTCGCGCACCAGCAGCTTTTTCATTTCCGCATAAGAGCCAAGAATCTTGTCCAGTTCCTTGCGCTCGGCTGCCAGTTCGTCCTGCTCACCACGAATCTTCATTTCTTCGAGCTTGGCCAGATGACGCAGCTTGAGCTCGAGGATGGCTTCGGCCTGGATATCCGTAATACCGAAGCGATCGATCAGCGCCGGCTTGGGTTTGTCTTCCTCGCGGATGATGCGTATGACTTCATCAATATTGAGGAAGGCAATCAGCAAGCCATCCAGGATATGCAAACGATCCATCACCTTGTCGAGGCGATGCTGCAGACGACGCCGCACCGTGAGATGACGGAACTCCAGCCACTCGGTGAGAAAGTCCATCAGCGGCTTGACCTGCGGACGGCCATCCAGACCTATCACATTCATATTCACGCGATAGGTTGTTTCCAGATCCGTGGTGGCAAACAGATGATTCATCAGCTGCTCGACATCGACACGATTGGAGCGCGGCACGATGACGAGGCGCGTGGGATTTTCGTGATCGGATTCATCACGCAAATCTGCCACCAGCGGCAGTTTCTTGGCCTGCATCTGCTCGGCAATCTGGGTCAGCACCTTGGCACCGGACACCTGATGCGGCAGTGCCGTCACCACGATATCGCCATCTTCCAGTTCATAGATGGCGCGCATGCGCAGGCTGCCCTTGCCTGTTGCATACATATTGATGAGCTCATGACGCGGCGTGATGATTTCCGCACGGGTCGGAAAATCCGGGCCCGGCACGATTTCACAGAGCTCATCCAGAGAAATGCCCGGGTCCTGCAAAAGCGCGATACAGGCGCGCGTGACTTCTTTCAGATTATGCGGCGGCACATCGGTGGCCATACCCACGGCAATACCTGTTGTGCCGTTCAGCAAAAGATTCGGCAGACGTGCCGGCAGAACCTTGGGCTCTTCCATGGTGCCGTCGAAATTCGGCTGCCAGTCCACCGTGCCCTGATCCAGCTCGGCAAGCAGCACTTCGGCATAGGGCGAAAGACGCGACTCGGTATAACGCATGGCGGCGAAGGACTTGGGATCATCCGGTGAGCCCCAGTTACCCTGCCCGTCCACCAGCGGATAGCGATAGCTGAAGGGCTGGGCCATCAGCACCATGGCTTCATAGCAGGCCGAGTCGCCATGCGGATGGAATTTACCCAGCACATCACCCACGGTACGCGCTGATTTCTTGTACTTGGCCGTGTTCTTGAGGCCCAGCTCGCTCATGGCATAAACAATACGGCGCTGCACCGGCTTCAGGCCATCGCCGATATGTGGCAACGCGCGATCCATGATCACGTACATGGAGTAATTGAGGTAGGCCTGCTCGGTAAAGGCAGACATCTGTCGACGTTCAGTATCGTCGAAATCCAGATTCATGGAGTCAGTCATTTTCTATTTCCGGAAATTCGCTCAGGCCTCATCAGAGTTCGACTTCGGCAAGATTGCCCTTGGCCTCAAGCCAGCTCTTGCGGTCGCCCGCACGCTTCTTGCCCAAGAGCATGTCCATCATTTCAGTAGTGCTGGCCAGATCATCCAGTGCCAGCTTCACCAAGCGACGTGTATCCGGCGCCATGGTGGTTTCGCGCAGCTGCAGCGGATTCATTTCACCCAGACCTTTGAAGCGCTGCACATTGGGCTTGCCCTTTTTCTTTTCTGCCTCAAGCCTGTCCAGAATGCCGCGCTTTTCATCTTCATCCAGCGCGTAATAAACCTCTTTTCCGAGGTCTATGCGATACAGCGGCGGCATGGCGACAAAGATGTGGCCCTGCTCCACCAGCGGGCGGAAATGCTTCACGAAAAGTGCGCATAGCAAGGTGGCAATATGCAGGCCGTCGGAGTCGGCGTCGGCAAGAATGCAGATCTTGCCGTAACGCAGACCTTCAAGATTATCCGAGGCCGGATCAACACCAATCGCCACGGCAATATCGTGCACTTCCTGCGAAGCCAGAATCTCACCGGAATCCACCTCCCAGGTATTCAGGATTTTTCCGCGCAGCGGCATCACCGCCTGGAACTGGCGATCACGCGCCTGCTTGGCCGAACCACCGGCGGAGTCACCTTCCACCAGAAAAAGCTCGGAACGGGTGATGTCTGAGAGCGAGCAATCAGCAAGCTTGCCCGGCAACGCCGGACCGGAGGTGATTTTCTTGCGCGCGACCTGTTTGCTCTGCCGCAAACGCTTTTGCGCATTATTGATGGCCAGCTCGGCCAGCTGCTCAGCCACATCGGTGTGCTGGTTCAGATAGAGCGAGAAAGCATCCTTCACTACACCAGCAACAAAGCTCGCTGATTCGCGTGAGGACAAACGCTCTTTGGTCTGTCCGGAGAATTGCGGATCCTGCATCTTCAAGGAAATCACGAAGGCGCAGCGATCCCAGACATCCTCCGGCGACAGCTTGATGCCACGAGGCAGCAGATTGCGGAATTCGCAGAACTCACGCAGCGCATCCAGCAAGCCGGTGCGCAGACCATTCACATGCGTGCCGCCCTGCGCAGTGGGGATCAGGTTGACGTAGGATTCCTGGATCAGCTCGCCACCTTCCGGCAACCACTGCACCGCCCAGTCCACCGCTTCTTTTTGCGCGGCCAGGGCACCGACAAAAGGCTCTTCCGGCAGTGTAATGAATTCGCGCGTGGATTCCTTCAGGTAATCAGTAAGGCCATCCTCGTAATACCAGGTGATGCTTTCACCACTGCTGTGATCTGTGAAGACCATGGTCAGCTTGGGACAAAGCACGGCCTTGGCTTTCAGCACATGCTTGAGGCGTGACACCGAAAATTTCGGGCTGTCGAAATATTTGGGATCGGCCCAGAAATGCACCGTGGTGCCGCTCTGCTTTTTCGGTGCGGAATCAATCACCGTCAGCTGCGTGGAGGCATCACCGTCGCGGAACTCTTGCTGGTAAACATTGCCATCGCGCCTCACCGTCACAATCAGGTGTTTGGACAGCGCATTCACCACTGAGATACCCACCCCGTGCAAACCGCCGGAGAACTGGTAATTCTTGTTGGAAAATTTACCGCCGGCATGCAGGCGTGTGAGAATGAGTTCGACGCCGGAGACCTTGTGCTCGGGATGAATGTCCACGGGCATGCCGCGACCATCATCCACGACAGACAGGGAGCCGTCCGCATGCAGACTCACTTCAATGCGGGTGGCATGCCCTGCCAGCGCTTCGTCTACGGAGTTGTCTATGACTTCCTGCGCCAGATGATTGGGGCGCTGGGTATCGGTATACATGCCGGGGCGCTTTTTCACCGGGTCCAACCCGGACAGCACCTCAATGGCTTCTGCGGTGTAATTGTTCGCCATGCTTTTACTGACTCAAAAATTCCACAATCGCCGGCAGCTTGTCCGCAAACCCTTCATAGGTATGCGAGCCACCGACTGTTACATCGATACGGCAGGATGAATAAAAGGACTCAGCCTGACGGTAATCCAGGGTTTCATCACCGGCTTCCAGCAGCACCCAGAGCCTTGAAGGATGTACGGGCGCCACTTCCAGTGACTCCAGCAAGGCAAAGTGCTCGGGTTTGACCTCACTGGCGATGCCGGTGTGGTAGTTACGCTGCTCACCTACATAAGCTGACAGCAGCTTGTGTGGATGCACCGCCGGGTTGATCAGCACGGCCCGCAGGCCATGACGTGCGGCAAGGATATTCGCATAAAAGCCGCCCAAAGAGCTGCCTATAAGTACAGGTAATTGAGGGGAGGCCGCAATGCACTCCTCAAGAATGGCCAGGGCCTGAGCCGGATCTACCGGCAGGGCCGGCACCATGAGCTGCAAGTCCGGGTGCTGACGGGCAAAAGCCTGCATCTGCTGCGCCTTGGCGGACTGCGGCGAGCTCAGGAAGCCGTGGATATAGAGGATGTGCTGCATGAAAACGTCTCTGCCTGAAACAAAAAATGCGCTTGCGCGCACTCTTGTTTCCGGGACTGGTCGGCCAGCGACCGGAGATGATGGGATATCAGTAGCCTTTGACCGACATATCCACCGTGAATTTGACCCCCTCCACGCGTGATACTTGCGTGTCTATGCGGCCATCGGCGTGCAGATCGAACCAGCGATAGCCAGGCGCCACCGTATCCACGGCAAAGTCCCGGCTTTGAGGTTTGAACTGCACACAGGTAGAAGGCACCGACATGAGGCGTACGCCTTTGCGCTCCTGATCCGACTCCTGATGCACATGGCCCCAGATGATGGCGCGCACATGATCAACGCTGTCTATCACCTTCCAGAACTCCGCCGCATTCTTCACCACCTGCGTATCCAGCCAGGCACAGCCCATGGGCAGGGGATGGTGGTGCAGGCAGACCATGGTGTGGTGGCCTCGCGACTTTTCCAGCGCTTCGCGCAGGAAGTCGAGTTCGGAGGGCTGGAAGTAACCCGGCACTTCATGCTCCACCGCCGAATTGAGCATGATGATGCGCCAGGCACCCTGCTCGATAAGGCAGGGGCTGAGATGGCTCTTGCCGCCCAGGGTATTGAGCATGGGCTGGGTGAGATCGTGATTGCCCTGCAGCCAGTAGCTCGGCGTCTTGAAACGCTCAAGATGCTGGCGGAAACGGTCATAGGCAGTGACAGAGCCATCCTGGGAAAGATCCCCGGTGGCCAGAATCACATCCATGTTCGGCTGCTCGCGTGCAACACGGTCCAGGACAAGCTTCAGGCTGTCTTCCGTGTTGAGCCCCAAGAGCCGGCCATCCGTACTGGCAAAGAGGTGGCAGTCGGAAATCTGGACCACTCGCTGTGGTCTCTGGTCGGTCTGCGTCAAGGTACCATCCCTAGAACGTATCGTTCGCGCCGAATGTAACGCATCTGCGGCGTTTTTTTCCAGAATCCGGTCACACCGCGGAGCTGGCCGAGCCTCTCAGTCCGACGGGCAGCTGCCAGTCGGCATAGCCTTCACGCAGGCAGTGCTCCAGGCACTCCGCCAGAAACTCGTTAACCTGGGTTTTCTCATCCCGGGCATGCATGGCCGGATTGGGGTAGCGGTTGCGCGCCGGAATGCGGCGGGCGGCCTGGAAGCGCAGGACCTCGGCCAGCTCGGCATCGTGATAAATGCGCACTTCCATATCCAGACGCGGGTACCAGGGCAGACGGCCATCCTCAGGCAGAACGCTCTGGCGCAGCTGCAAGGTATCGGTATAGGCCGAGCGCTCCAGCACCGTAATCTCCATGACCGCCGGCTCGCTGCCCGGCTGCTCCCAGTGGAAACGGTACTCGTCCTGGATCAGCTCCGGCAGCAAACGCCGCAAACGCCCGTAGTTCAGCGCACAGACCGTCTGCAGATGCTGCAGGTCTACGGTGTAGCGCAGAGGACGAGCTTCGCGGAGCAGCTTCATTACTTCTTCCAGCGCGACTGCAGGCGCGTTTTGTTCAGGGCCAGCCACTGCAAGGCGATGATGCAGGGCGCATTGTTGATACGGCCATTGGCCAGCTGGGCCAGAGCCTGATTCACGCTCATGACATTAACACGGATGTCTTCACCTTCCTCGGGAAGGCCGTGTATGCCGCCAGCCACTGAAAGATCAGCCGAACCCACATACAGCGTGAAGTGCTCATCCGAGCCACCGGGACTGGGCAGGAAGTCCATGACTTTTTCCATGGCGCCCACCGTCACGCCCGCCTCTTCCAGTGCCTCGCGACGCGCCACTTCTTCCAGCGCCTCGCCCGGCTCGATAAGACCGGCAACGATTTCCATCTGCCAGGGATGGGCATTATCCAGAGCCCCCACACGGAACTGCTCGATCAGGAGCACCTCGTCAGCATTGGCATCGTAAATCAGCACGCCCACAGCCGGCGGCCGCACGAACATCTCGCGATTGATGACAGGCCCCTGCCCGCCAGCAAACTGCTTATGCCGCAGCCAGAATTTGTCGACACGATAAAAGCCCTGGAAAAGCGTATCGCGCTTTTCCACCTGCACATCAGTCTTGCTGAAATCACCCTTTCTGAAATCACCAGTGGCCATCGCCCACCCACTTCCTTTTTTCGTCCATGCCCTGTGCGCTGAAACCATTCCAGATCATGTCTTCATACACCATGACAGGAATACCGCTCAAACCCAGGGCATCGTATTGTCGTTTGGCTTCAGCATCGTGCTCGATATCAAGATCACGGAACCGTATGCTCTTGCTGTCAAAATACTGGCGCGCCTGCGCGCAATACGGGCACCATGTCGTGCCATAAAGAATGGGGATGCGGGCCTCGCCACCACGATAGACGCCCACCTGATCCAGCCGGCTGGCGGTGTGCGGCCTGTCGACATACCAAGCTTGCAGCAACTCGGGATTGAAGCCGCGCATTTCACGCCGGCCATCCACGATTAGAGGCATGGAGCCACCGCCAGCGCTCTCGAACTCATCGCGCGCAACCGCATCCTCATCGATATTGCGCACCAGCACCGGACGACCCGTCCCCTGCAGAAGATGGATGGCATCCTCGCAAGGACCACAGCCTTGCGCCGTATAGACGCTGATACCGGCTGAAGTAGCCGGAACGCTCCCTGACTGCACACGCCACCAGCGCTTGAGCTCGTACTGATGCTGCCAGGCATAAAATCCGCTCAGCACGACCAGCAGGAGCACAACGCGGCCGGCACTCATATTTCGTGATAGACCTGCGCACCAGCTTCACGGAAGCGTATGGACTGCTCTTCCATGCCAGCATCCACCGCTGCCTTTTCTTCCACCCCTTTCTGCGCCGCGTACTCGCGCACTTCCTGGGTGATTTTCATGGAGCAGAATTTCGGGCCGCACATGGAACAGAAATGCGCCAGCTTATGCGCTTCCTTGGGCAAGGTTTCATCGTGGTATTCACGCGCCGTATCCGGATCCAGCGCCAGATTGAACTGGTCGTCCCAACGGAATTCGAAACGCGCCTTTGACAGGGCATTGTCACGAATCTGCGCACCCGGATGGCCCTTGGCCAGATCGGCTGCGTGCGCGGCAATCTTGTAAGTGATGATGCCGTCTTTCACATCTTTCTTGTTGGGCAGGCCCAGATGCTCTTTCGGCGTGACATAGCAAAGCATGGCGCAACCGAACCAGCCGATCATGGCCGCCCCGATGCCGGAGGTGATGTGGTCATAACCCGGCGCGATATCGGTGGTCAGCGGACCCAGCGTATAAAACGGCGCTTCATCACAGCAGGCTAGCTGCTTGTCCATGTTTTCCTTGATGAGGTGCATGGGCACATGGCCCGGACCTTCGATCATGGTTTGCACATCATGCTTCCAGGCAATCTTGGTCAGCTCGCCCAAGGCTTCCAGCTCACCGAACTGTGCTTCGTCATTGGCATCGGCAATCGAACCCGGACGCAGGCCATCGCCAAGACTGAAGGACACGTCATAGGCCTTCATGATTTCGCAGATGTCTTCGAAGTGCGTGTAGAGGAAATTTTCCTTGTGATGCGCCAGACACCACTTGGCCATGATGGAGCCACCACGCGAAACAATGCCGGTCACGCGCTTGGCAGTGAGCGGAACATGGCGCAGCAGCACACCGGCATGAATGGTGAAATAGTCCACACCCTGCTCGGCCTGCTCGATGAGCGTGTCACGGAAAATTTCCCAAGTCAGGTCTTCCGCCACACCACCGACTTTTTCCAGCGCCTGATACACCGGCACGGTACCGATGGGTACAGGCGAGTTACGCAGGATCCATTCGCGGGTTTCATGAATATTCTTGCCGGTGGAAAGATCCATCACTGTGTCCGCACCCCAGCGTATGGACCAGGTCATCTTTTCCACTTCTTCTTCAATACTGGAAGCCAGTGCCGAATTACCGATATTGCCGTTGATCTTCACAAGAAAATTACGGCCGATAATCATGGGCTCCAGCTCCACATGATTGATATTGGCTGGAATGATGGCGCGACCACGCGCCACTTCGCTGCGCACGAATTCCGGCGTGATCTCTTTCGGTATCGCAGCACCGAAACTCTGTCCCGGATGCTGCTGAGCCAGCAGGCCGGCGGCACGCGCTTCCTGCAACTTCAGATTTTCACGCAGGGCGATGTATTCCATTTCCGGCGTAATGATGCCGCGCTTGGCGTAATGCATCTGCGAGACATTGCTGCCGGCCTTCGCGCGACGGGGCTGACGCAGATGCGCAAAGCGCAAGGAAGAAAGACCGGCATCAGCCAGACGCTCATTGCCATAGGCCGAGCTCAGACGATCAAGCACTTCGGTATCAGCACGATCAACAATCCACTGCTCGCGCACGGACGGCAGACCGCGGCGTATATCGATTTTCACGGCCGGATCGGTATAGGGGCCGGAGGTGTCGTAAATCAGTACCGGCGCATTCTTTTCCCCGCCAAAACCGGTCGGCGTATCCGTCAGCGTGACTTCGCGCATGGGCACACGGATATCCGGGCGCGAGCCCTCCACATAAACCTTGCGGGAGGCAGGAAAAGGCGCAAGCGCGGCACGGTCGGCCTCGGCAGATTCGCTGAGGATTTTTTCAGGGGCATTCATGGCGGTTTTTCTCGGCAATGAAGTCGGCAAAGAGGTCAGTAGTGAAGCCGGCTGTAGGCGGTGAAAAGTGCCGTGGCCGGCACTGCAAAGTCATGCGGCCACTATAACGAGGCCCCGGGTTGCGGGCAAGGAAAACACTTCCGGAAAATTCTTTGAAATTCCTTATTTTTCATAAGGTTCCGGATAAAAAATCAAACAGGAAAAGATAAAAAGCCGGAGCGACTCTGGCGTCAATCCCTGCCACAGTTGCGTTCTTGCATTAAATCGGGGCTTTGCCTAGGCTGGCTCCTCTTTTTTGGCACCCGGATGAGTATTTTATGCGCATCGCCCGTCCCGCTCTGACCTCGCTGGCAATCGCCATGGCTCTGGCAAACTCCGCCCACGCCCTGGACCTGCACGAGGCCTATACCAAGGCCCAGACCAATGATCCGCGCTGGTCGGCGGCTCGCAACACCTATCTGGCTGATGATGCCACCTCGGATGTGGCGCGTGCCGGCCTGCTGCCCAGCGTTGTCGCCACCGGCTCCATTTCCAAAAATGAATTCGAAGCCGATGCCGGCGGCATCAACAGCTTCGACTACGACGCCACGCAGTGGTCGGCCAAGGCTACACAGCCGCTGTTCAATGCCACGGCCTGGTACAACTACCAGAGCGCCAAGGCCGTAGGCTCACAGGCTGAAGCCGCGTATCGCAGTGCCGAACAGGATCTGGCCCTGCGCGTATCGCAGGCTTATTTCGCCGTACTGGAGGCCCAGGAAACCCTGGCCTACTCCGAAGCCGAAGAAGCTGCACTGGCGCGTCAGCTGGACCAGGCCCAGCAGCGTTTTGATGTCGGCCTGATTGCCATTACTGATGTGCTGGAAGCCCGTGCTTCTTTTGACGGCTCCCGCGCCAATCGTATTCTGGCCGAAGCCAATGTCAGCACAGCCCAGGAAAACCTGTCGGCCATTATTGGCGAAGCCCCGGGCAAACTGGCTGCACTCAAGCCCGATGCGCCCATGGTCAAACCCGTACCTACCGATCCCGAAGAGTGGGTGAAGCTGGCACGTGAACGTAACCCGGACATCAAGGCCGCCGAACAAAGCTATGCCTCTGCACGTGCTGCCACCAAGCAAAGCCGTTCCGGCTTCCTGCCCACCGTGGATGCCTTTGCCAGCTACAGCGACCTTGATCGCGACCTCAAAGGCGGGCCGACGGGCAGCTCCTTCACGACGCAGAATGGCAAAACCACCAGCTACGGCCTGGAAGCCAACTGGGCTATCTTCTCCGGTGGCGGCACCTATGCCTCCAGCAAACAGGCAAATTACCGGGCTGCAGCCGCGCAGGACAATGTGACGGGAACGGAAAAGCTGGTGGTTAACAACACCCGCACCGCCTTCCTCAATGTCTCTGCCGACTCCTACCGTGTGGATGCCCGCAAGCAGGCTGTTGCTTCCAGCGAATCTTCACTGGCTGCCACGCAGGCCGGCTATGAAGTGGGAACACGTAATATCGTCGACGTGCTGCTGGCGCAGCGGAATATGTACGCTGCCAAGCGCGACTATGCCTCTGCCCGCTATGACTACGTCATCAATACCCTGCAACTGAAAGCCGCCTCCGGCCAGCTGTCCGAAGTGGACATCAAGGAGCTCAACAACTGGCTGGATATCAATGCCAGCATCGTCAGCGCTCCGGAAAAGCCGGTGGAAGATATAGCACCTGCTGCTCCCAAGGCTGCACCGAAGAAGAAATGAATCATCCTGCTGCAATAAAAAAGGCCGTCGAATGACGGCCTTTTTTATTGTCCCGACTCAAGCAAACAGCCGCGCTGTCAGCGCCGTGACCGCAGTCTCCACCCGCAGGATGCGTGCGCCCAGATGCACGGGCTCGAAACCTGCCTCCACGAATTTTTCCACTTCATAAGGAATGAAGCCGCCCTCAGGCCCTATGGCCAAAGTAAGGGGCTGGTTCAGAGCCACCGGACAAGGCTGGCCGGCGCCGGGATGAGCAACGAGTGCGCGTGTGTTCCGCACCAGCGCCGGCAGCCGATCCTCCACGAAGGGCTTGAACAAAGGCTCGATGATGATTTCCGGCAGGACCGTATCGCGCGACTGCTCCAGCCCCAGCAAAAGCTGATCGCGTATGGCATCAGCCTCCAGCCAGGGCGAGGTCCAGAAACTTTTCTCGACACGGAAACTGTTCATCAGCACGAGTCGCTCCACACCCATGGCAGCCACCGTCTGGAAAATGCGCTTGAGCATTTTCGGACGCGGCAGGCTGAGCAAAAGCGTGAGCGGGAGCTTGGGCGGTGGCGGCGTATCCAGCGTGAACTGCAACAGCATTGCTTCCGGCGCCAGCGACTCGATACGCGCCTCACCCATCAAGCCGCCGAGCAGGCCCACGCGCAGGGTTTCTCCGGCGCGGGCACGATGCACATCGAGGACATGACGAAGTCGGCGGCCATCCAGCCGGGCCATGCCCGGCTCATGGCAGTCTTCAGGCGTGAGCAGGAGCAGATTCATGGGCGCACAGGCCGACAATCAGGTCCAGCTGGCGCTGCAAGGCACCGCGATTCCCCTGCAAGACGGCACGCGCCGCCACCACCTGGGTATTGGCAAGCTCGGGATGATCCAGCAGCACATTGCAGACGCGGGAAATATCACCGGCCTCCACCAGTTGCAGCGCACCAGCAGCGACCAGCTCATCGGTAATGCTCTGGAAATTGAACACATGCGGACCAGACAGGGTGGGCACATCCAGCGCCATGGGCTCCAGTACATTGTGCCCGCCCACCGGCACCAGTGAGCCACCGACAAAAGCAATATCAGCCAGCGCATACCAGAGCATGAGCTCGCCCATGGTATCGCCCAGCACTACGGACACGTCATCCGTCACCGGCTCGCCGCGGCTGCGGCGGGCGAGGGAAAATTTCTTCTGGCGCACCAGCATGGCGACATTTTCAAAACGCTCGGGATGACGCGGCACCAGAATCAGCAGGGCATGCTTGTGGCGCGCCCGTATGGCTGCAAACGCCGTGAGCACGGGAATGTCTTCACCGGAGTGCGTGCTGGCCGCAACGATCACGAGACGATGTGCCAGATGCCAGTCGATATGCAGCTGATGCGCACGCGCCTCGATATCCGGCGGCGGCGTAATGTCGAATTTGAGGCTGCCGGTGGTGCTGATGCGCGCTTCCGACACGCCAAGGCCGCGAAAGCGCTCGGCCGTCGCTTCATCCTGTGCCGCAATATGGGACAGCTCGGCAAGCATGGGGCGCGCCAGCCAGCCAGCACGGGCATAGCCGCGTGCAGAGCGCTCCGAAAGTCGCGCATTGGCCAGCAGCACCGGAATACCGCGCTGGCGTGCGGCATGGATCATGTTCGGCCAGAGCTCGGTTTCCATGATCACCAGTGTTTGCGGGCGCACGCGACGCAGGAACAGTGCCCAGGCCCAGGGCAGATCATACGGCGCATAGGCATGCTGCACCGCTTCGCCCCAGAGGGCATGTACACGTGCCGATCCTGTCGGCGTCATGGTGCTGACGAAAACCGGCTGCCCGGGATGAGCCCGGCGCCAGGCATTGATCAACGGTGCCGCGGCCAGCGTCTCGCCCACGGAAACGGCATGCACCCAGAGTCCGCCCTGCATGGCCGGAATGCCGAAACCGAAACGTTCGTAAATCCGGCGCAGGTAATCAGGCGCATGACGGGCACGCCACAACAGACGCAGCAATACCAGCGGCAGCAGCAGGTGAAAAAGAAGGGAGTAGAAAATGCGTGCCACGGCCAAGGCCTTTTATGTTCTGTATGAAAAATCTGCCGTAGCAGGACGATGCGGGACCCTCTTGTCCCTGCCGGCACGGAGACAAAGGCCCCGAAACCACCCCTCGCCCGGCTGCACAAAGTGTGCCTTTACAGGCGGGCGGGCGCCAGTACAGCCACTCCGGCCCGGCGCAGGCGCATTCTGATCAAAAAATGCCCGCTGATTGTAGCGGAAGCGCACTCCCGACCGGAGACCCCCATCACAGTTCCTGCTCATAAATACGCCTGAAGCCGCCCGGGCCCGGCATGGCCCGGCCGTTTCTTCTCGCATACACTCGCGCCATGCAAACCATCAAAACCGATATCCTGATTTTTGGCGGCGGCATTGCCGGCCTCTGGCTGCTCAACCGCCTGCGCAACGCGGGTTACAGCGCCATCCTGCTCGAACAGGAGCGGCTAGGCGGCCACGAAAGCATCAATGCCAACGGCATCATCCATGGCGGCCTCAAATTCGGCCTCTCTGCCATGTTGCGCGATGTGGAAGATCTGGACGATATGCCGGCGCTCTGGCGCGACTGCCTGGCCGGCAAGGGCGACCTCAACCTCAGTGGCGTCAAAGTGCTGGCCGAGCATCAATACATCTGGTCCGAAGCCAATCTGGCTGCACGCGCCACTACCTTCTTTGCTTCCCGTCTCATTACCGGGCAGGTGGAGGCCGTCGAAGGTGCTGCCCGGCCGAGTGTGCTGCAGGATGCCGCTTTCAGTGGTAACGCCTACCAGCTTTCCGATCTGGTGCTGGACATCCCCTCACTCGTCCAGAAACTCGCCAGCAACTACAAGAGCTGCATCTATAAAGTCACGCCGCAAACCTGCCATGTGGAAACGGATGACAGGCATAACACCTCGGCCGTCTTCATCACCGCCGCTGGCGTCGAACCGCTACGCATACATCCCACTCGCGTGCTACTGGCCGGCGGCCAAGGCAATGAAGCATTGCTTGAGGATCTGGGCCGACGCCTGCCTGAAATGGAGCGGCGCACGGTACACATGACCATGCTCAAGCGCGCCGAGCTGCCGGACTTCTATGCCCATTGCGTGGGCACCAGCCGCAACCCGCGCCTCACCATTACCACTCACCCGACGCGTGACGGCGAGAAAATCTGGTATGTGGGTGGCGAGCTGGCGGAAGAAGGCGCCCTGCGTGACGAGCGAGTGCAGATAGAGCATGCACAACGCGAACTGAAAGAATTGCTGCCCTGGGTGGACTTGCGCGGCGCACGCTACAAGACCGTGAAAATCGATCGCATCCTGCCCGCCGGTGAACGCGGCTTGTTCCGTCCCGACAATGCCTTTGTGGAAAGCATAGGCAACAACATCGTGACCTGGCCCTGCAAGATCACACTGGCCCCCAATCTTGGCCGGCAAGTATTGGCGCAGCTGCAGGCCGACGGCATCAAGCCCGAACATGCACAGCCCACTGAAGCCCTGCCCCTCCTCTATCCCGAAATGGGTCTGCCCGTCTGGGAAAATGTATTCAGCTGATGAGCAAGAACAACACATCTCGCTTCGATAAGAAACTTCTCGCTCCGAAGCACTGGCTCACCTGGACAGGTATCGGCCTGCTGTGGCTGCTTGCGCATCTGCCCTGGGCCATACAGCTGCGCATTGGCGCCGGCATAGGCCGATTGTTTTATCGCCTCGGGCCACAACGCGTCAGCGACACCCGCATCAATATCGGCCTCTGCTTTCCGGAAAAAGGTGAAGCCGAGCGCGAAGCCATGGTGAAGGATGTGTTTCGCAATACCGGCATCAGCATTTTTGAAACGCTGGGTGCCTGGTTTCTGGGTGTGGATTATTTCCGCGACAAAGTGACCGTGCATGGCGAAGAAAATATAAAAGCCGCACTAGCCGCCGGCCGCAGCTACTTCCTCGTCGGCCCGCATTTCACTACGCTGGATTTATACGGCACGCTGGCCTCCAGCTATATCTGCGTGGACATGGTTTACCGCCCGCAAACCAATCCGGTGATGGAATACATCATGACCCGTGGCCGCAGCAGCAGCCAGGGCAGCATGATTTCCCACCGTGACATGCGTCTGCTGCTGCGGCGCATACGGGATGGCCATAATGTCTGGTATGCCATCGACCAGGACTACGGCGCGCAGCAAGCCGTTTTCGTTCCCTTCTTCGGCGTGCCGGCCGCCACCCTGACCACAGTCTCGCGGCTGGCGACTGCGCACAAGCTACCGGTATTTTTCATAGGCTGTCGCCGTGAAGGCGATCGCCAGCAATACCATCTCACCTTTACATCACTGCTGGAAAACTTCCCCTCCGGTGATGACGTAAGCGATACCACGCGCGTCAATCTGGAAGTGGAAAAACTGGTGCGACAGGCGCCCACGCAATACATGTGGTTCCACCGCCGCTTCAAGACCCAGCCCCCGGGGCAAAAACCGCCGTATCCGCCCAAGCCCAAGGAGTTGCGCCGTCAACGCGCTGCTGTTCTTGCTGCTGAGCAGGACAAGGCATGAGCCCCCTGACTGTCGTGCAGACGCTGCCGGCGCTGGAGTCTGGCGGCGTCGAACGCTGCACCCTGGAAACAGCCCGCGCCCTGGTTGCTGCCGGCCACCGCTCCATTGTGATCTCCAGCGGCGGACGTCTTGTCGAGCAATTGGTGCGCGAAGGCAGTGAGCACATCCTGCTGCCTGTGAAGCGCAAATCCCTGCTGAGTCTGTTGCAGGTAGCGCCCTTGCGACGCCTGCTGGAAAACATCCGGCCCGACATCCTGCACGCCAGATCGCGCATGCCGGCCTGGCTGGCATGGCTGGCATGGCGGAAAATGGATGTGGCAACGCGACCGCGTTTTATCACCACCGTACATGGCCTGCATTCGGTCAGCCCCTATAGCGCCATCATGGTCAAAGGCGAAGCCGTCATCGCCGGCTCGGAAACCGTGCGCCGCTACATCACGGACAATTACCCGCAGTGCCCGCCCGAGCGCATCCACCTGATACCGGAAGGCGTGGACCCGACCGAGTTCCCCTATGGCCACCAGCCCTCCCCGGCATGGCTGCAGCAGTGGCGGAATGACTTTCCCGAGCTCGCCGACAAGACGGTACTGGCCCTGCCCGGTCGCCTGACCCGGCTCAAGGGACACGATACCTTCCTGCGCCTGATTGCCGCCCTGAAAACCGAGTTCCCGCAAATCCACGGCTTGATCGTAGGGGGTGCAGAAGCCAAAAAAGCCGCCTATGCGGAAGAACTGAAAGCTGCTGTCTCCAAGACTGGCCTGAAGGATCACATCAGCTTTACCGGTCACCGCAGCGATATGCAGGATGTGCTGTCACAGTGCGATCTGGTCTTCTCCCTGTCCACCCAGGCCGAAACCTTTGGCCGCACCGTGCTGGAAGCCATACGCCTGGGCAAGCCCGTGATGGGCTGGGACCGTGGTGGCGTGGGCGACATCCTGGCCACCTGCTACCCGCGTGGCCGTGTCACACCAGAAGATGAAAGCGCCCTGCTCTCACAGGTCAGTGCCTGGCTACAGGCTCCCGATGTACCACCACCCAGCACCGCCTTTCTGCTCAGCACCATGTGCGATGAAACGCTTGCCCTCTATCAAAGCCTTGCCGGCACAGACTTAACGACAAAGTAGTAACCGCAGCAATCTGTACCGACTGCCCCCGCCTCAGTAGAATCGCGCGCCATGCCGCCGGCAGCCGCCCGACATAGCCCTAGAAGAACAATCACCCTCATGAAAAACCTGGTCCTGCTAATCGTGGATGCGCTTGCCCTCTGCCTGGCGTTTGCTCTGGGACAGGCCATGCGTTTTGCCGGGGACTTTGCCGATCAGCCTTTTTCTGCCTGGTGGCTGCAGGAAGGCCAGTTCCGGGTACAGGCCACCCTGGCTGCTGCTCTCGTCGTGCTTATTTATCTCGGCTGGCAAAAACAACACTACTTCAGGCGCCAGCCCTTCTGGGACGAAGTAGCGGGCTTGGTCAAAGCCGTGTGCATAGGCTTCATCGTTGATGGCGCCTTCATGTATTTCAACAAGTGGCAGTTCTCGCGTATGGCCTTTGCCGGCCAGTGGCTCAGCCTGCTCCTGCTCCTGCCCCTATTTCGCTATGCCATCAAGGCCGTCCTGCTGCGTCAGGGCTGGTGGCAGATACCGGTATCGATGATTGGTGGTGGCGCCAACGCCCAGGAAGCATGGAAGGCACTGCAAAGTGAAAGCCTGATGGGGGCGCGGCTGGCCGAGGTGTTACTGCCCGCCGGGCAGTCCGCGCAAGACTGGGTCACGGTACCCGTTCGCACACTGACGCCCGGCCAGCCCCACAGCTTTGCCGGCAATCTGGTCATCGTCGCGCTGGAGTCAGACGAACAAGAGACGCAAGACCATGCCCTGCGCTCACTGTCACGCTCCACCCTGGATGTATTGGTGGTGCCCCCGGCGCGCCGACTGCCTCTGCTAGGCATGCAGCCCCTGCATGTTTTCTCGCATGAAACCCTATTCCTGCGCGCCGAAAATCAGTTGCAGCGGCCACTGGCCGCCTTCACCAAGCGCAGCTTTGACATCGTGATGTCCCTGTTGCTACTGCTTTTGCTCAGTCCTCTCTTCGCCCTCCTGATCTGGAAGGTCAGAAAATCCGGCGGGCCAGCCTTTTTCGGACATGGCCGTATCGGCCACAACGGCCAGCCCTTCCCCTGCTACAAGTTCCGCACCATGGTGCCGAACGCGGCAGAGGTACTGGAGCAATTGCTGCAAAACGATCTTGCAGCCCGTCAGGAGTGGGAGCTGGAATTCAAGCTCCGCAATGACCCGCGCATCACGGCAATAGGTGACCTTCTACGCCGCACCAGCCTGGATGAACTGCCCCAGCTCTGGAATGTCCTTAAAGGCGATATGAGTCTGGTGGGCCCCCGTCCGGTCATCCGTGATGAGCTGGAAAAGTATGCCGAAGATGTCAGCTATTACCTGCAGGTACGACCCGGCATGACCGGCCTCTGGCAGGTTAGCGGCCGTAATAATGTCGACTACGACACCCGTGTGGCCCTGGATGCCTGGTATGTGCGCAATTGGTCACTCTGGAATGACATCGTCATCCTTCTCAAGACCGTCAGGGTCGTTCTGGGCAAGGAAGGAGCCTACTAGGCGACCTTCCGCCTGAAAAACCCAGTAGAATCTGTCCTCATTTAAACACTGCACTTGGATATCTGGCATGAAAAAGGCGCTTATCACTGGCATTACCGGCCAAGACGGCTCCTACCTGGCTGAGTTTCTGCTCGAGAAGGGTTATGAAGTCCACGGCATCAAACGCCGCGCCTCCCTGTTCAATACCGAGCGTATTGATCACCTCTATCAGGACCCGCATATTGACAACCGCAAGTTGGTCCTGCACTACGGCGACCTGGCCGATTCGTCCAACCTGACCCGCATCCTGCAGGAAGTGCAGCCGGATGAGGTTTACAACCTAGGTGCCCAGTCGCATGTGGCTGTGTCCTTCGAGTCTCCGGAATACACGGCTGATGTAGACGGCATGGGCACCCTGCGCCTGCTGGAAGCCATACGCCTCCTGGGCCTGGAAAAGAAAACCCGCTTCTATCAGGCCTCCACCTCCGAGCTGTACGGTCTGGTGCAGGAAATTCCACAAAAGGAAACCACACCCTTCTATCCGCGCAGCCCCTATGCTGTGGCCAAGCTTTACGCCTACTGGATCACGGTGAATTACCGCGAGTCCTATGGCATGTATGCCTGTAACGGCATCCTCTTCAACCACGAGTCCCCGCGTCGCGGCGAAACCTTCGTGACACGCAAGATTACACGCGGCCTAGCCAATATCGCTCAGGGCCTCGAAAAGTGCCTGTATATGGGCAATATGGATGCACTGCGCGACTGGGGCCATGCCAAGGACTATGTGCGCATGCAGTGGATGATGCTGCAGCAGGACCAGCCGGAAGACTTCGTCATCGCTACCGGCGTGCAGTACTCGGTGCGTGAATTCATACGCAAGAGCGCCGCCGAACTCGGTATCACTGTCGACTTCCAGGGGAAGGGAGTGGATGAGCAGGCTGTGATCACCGCCATTTCTGGTGACAAGGCGCCAGCCTTGAAGATCGGCGATGTCATTGTGAAGGTTGATCCGCGTTATTTCCGTCCGGCCGAAGTGGAAACCCTGCTGGGCGATCCGACCAAAGCCAAGGACAAGCTGGGTTGGATTCCGGAAATCACCCTGGATGAAATGGTCCGCGAAATGGTGGCGCACGACTTTGAAAAGGCTTGCCGTCATGCCCTGCTGAAAAACCATGGCTACGATGTGGCCGTAAGTCGCGAGAACTGAGGCCGGCATGTCCGCTACGTCTTCTCTGGATACTCCTCTCAATACCCAGGCCAAATACTATGTTGCCGGCCATCGTGGGATGGTGGGCTCGGCCATCGTGCGCCAGCTTGAAGCCCAAGGCTGCCGTAACATCATCACGCGTACACATGCTGAACTGGATCTAACCAGTCAACAGGCCGTGCGTGATTTCATGTCGGCAGAAAAACCGGATGTCGTGATCTTGGCGGCAGCCAAGGTAGGCGGCATCCATGCCAACAATACCTATCCGGCCGAGTTCATCTACGAAAACCTGATGATGGAGGCCAATATCATCCATCAGGCTCACGCCAACGGCGTGCAGCAACTGCTTTTCCTTGGCAGCTCCTGCATTTACCCGCGCCTGGCACCACAGCCCATGCCGGAAAACTGCCTGCTGACAGGAACGCTGGAGTCCACCAACGAGCCCTATGCCATTGCCAAGATTGCCGGCATCAAGCTCTGCGAATCCTATAACCGTCAGTACGGTCGTGATTACCGCTCAGTGATGCCCACTAATCTTTACGGCACCAACGACAATTTCCATCCGCAAAACAGTCATGTGTTGCCGGCACAGATGCGTCGCTTCCATGAAGCAGTAGAAAGCGGCTCCGAAGTTGTAACCATCTGGGGCACCGGTACGCCCATGCGTGAATTCCTGCATGTGGACGATATGGCAGCCGCTTCGCTCTTCGTGCTAGGTCTCGACAGTGCGACCTATGCTGCCAATACCGAGCCCATGCTCTCGCATATCAATGTCGGCACTGGCAGTGATGTCACCATACGCGAGCTGGCGGAAAAAATTGCTGCCGTTACAGGCTTTACGGGTCGTATCGAATTCGACACCAGCAAGCCCGATGGCACGCCACGCAAACTAATGGATGTATCACGCCTGGCACGCATGGGCTGGACAGCCTCCATTTCACTTGATGAGGGACTGCGCAGCACCTATGCGTGGTTCCTCGACCATGGCAAGGACCTGCGTCAATGAGCATTCTTCCTGTCATCATGGCTGGGGGCTCCGGCACCCGCTTGTGGCCATTGTCGCGTGAGCTGCACCCAAAACAGTTCCTGACCCTGCCGGGGCAGAAACAATCCATGCTGCAGACAACTGTCGCACGGCTGAAAGGTCTGAGTGATGCCTTCCCGCTGGTCATCAGCAATGAAGCACACCGCTTTATTGCTGCCGAACAGCTGCGGCAGCTCGGCAAGCTCAAGGGCAATATCCTGCTGGAACCGGTGGGCCGGAATACCGCACCTGCCATTGCATTGGCAGCCCTGACAGCCACCCGTGACGGGGCTGATCCTGTCTTGCTCGTGCTTGCGGCCGATCACGTCATCAATGACACGGCTGCCTTTCAGGCAGCCGTGAAAAAAGCCCTTCCCCTGGCCGAAGCTGGCAAGCTCGTCACCTTCGGCATCGTGCCTACCGCCGCCGAAACCGGTTACGGCTATATCCGTCGTGGCGCGCAGCTGGCAGATGGTGCTTATGCGGTTGCGGCCTTTGTAGAAAAGCCTGACCTCAAGACCGCAGAAAGTTATGTGGCCTCGGGTGAGTACGACTGGAATAGCGGCATGTTCCTGTTCCGTGCCAGCGTCTATCTGCAAGAACTGCAAGCGCATCGCCCCGATATTTTGGATGCCTGCAAGAAGTCCCTGGCTGCACCACAGAACGATCTCGACTTTGTGCGCGTGGATGCCAGGGCCTTTGAAGCCAGTCCATCCGACTCCATCGACTATGCCGTGATGGAAAAAACCGC
>JAVHYE010000176.1 GCA_031119295.1 Pedobacter sp.
ATTTACAGGCGCAAAAGGTGCGCCGCCTGATCAAGGAAGATTTCGCCCGCGCCTTCGAAAAATGCGATGTGATTGCCGGCCCGACTTCACCTTCCGTGGCTTTCGGCCTTGGTGAGAAACAGGCCAATCCCATCGCCATGTATCTCTCCGATATCTACACCATCGCCACCAATCTGGCCGGCCTGCCCGGCATGAGCCTGCCGGCCGGTTTTGAAAAGAATCTGCCCGTAGGCCTGCAGCTGATTGGTAATTTCTGGAGCGAAGGCCGTCTGCTCAATGTGGCGCATCGCTACCAGCAAGTCACAGACTGGCATCGCCGTCTGCCTGCGGCATTTGCGTGAGGACGAAAACATGACCTGGGAAGTTGTCATCGGTCTGGAAATCCACGTCCAGCTCAATACCAAATCCAAGATTTTCTCCGGCTCCGACACCACCTTCGGTGCCGAGCCCAATACCCAGGCTTCGCTGATCGATCTCGGCATGCCCGGCGTACTGCCCGTGCTCAACAAGGGCGCCGTGCGCAATGCCGTGAAGTTCGGTCTCGGCATCAATGCCGAACTGGGCCGCAAGAATGTGTTTGCGCGCAAGAACTACTTCTATCCCGATCTGCCCAAGGGCTACCAGATTTCGCAGATGGAGCTGCCCATCGTCGGCAAGGGCTTTATCGATATCGAACTGGAAGGCGAGAAGGCCGGTGACGTAAAGATCAAGCGCGTGAACATCACGCGTGCACACCTGGAAGAGGATGCCGGCAAATCCCTGCATGAAGATTTCTCCGGCATGACCGGCATTGATCTCAACCGTGCCGGCACACCTTTGCTGGAAATTGTCTCCGAACCGGATATGCGTTCCGCCAAGGAAGCCGTGGCCTATGCCAAGGCCATACATGCGCTGATCCGTTATCTGGACATTTCCGACGGAAATATGGCCGAAGGCTCCATGCGCTGCGATTGCAATGTCTCCATACGCCAGAAGGGCGAAGAGAAATTCGGCACACGCCGTGAAATCAAGAACGTGAATTCTTTCAAGTTCATTGAAAAAGCCATCAATAGCGAAATCGAATGGCAGATTGATGAAATCGAATCCGGGCGCAAGATCGAACAGGCTACTGTTCTCTACAATCCGGACACCAACAAGACCCGCGCCATGCGCAGCAAGGAAGAAGCGAACGACTACCGCTACTTCCCCGATCCCGATCTGCTGCCCGTGGTGCTGGACGAAGCCCTGATCGAAGAAATACGCGCCAGCCTGCCGGAACTGCCCGGCGCCAAACGCGAACGCTTCATCGCGCAATACAGCCTGCCGGAATACGATGCCGGCATCCTGTCTGCCGACCGTGTGCTCGCTGATTTCTTCGAGGCCACGGTAAGCGCTGCAAATGGCGCCGCCAAACAGGCCTCCAACTGGGTGATGATGGATATTCTGGGCGCGCTCAACCGCACGGAAACCGATATCAATGCATCCCCGGTGTCGCCGGCCCAGCTGGGCGGCCTCATCCTGCGCATCAACGACAACACCATCTCCGGCAAAATCGGCAAACAGGTTTTCCAGGCACTGTGGGATGGCGAAGGTGCAACAGCCGATGAAGTCATCGCGAAAAAAGGCCTGAAACAGGAATCCGATTCCGGTGCCCTTGAAGCCATCATCGACAAGGTGCTGACCGATAATCCGCAGCAAGTGGAGAACTACCGCGCCGCCACCGAAGAAAAGCGCCCAAAAATGTTCGGCTTCTTTGTCGGCCAGGCCATGAAACTCTCGCAGGGCAAGGCCAATCCAGCCCAGCTCAACGAGCTGCTGCAAAAGAAGTTGGGCTGATCTTCCAGAAACAACAGCTTCAAATAAAAAACCCCGCGATGCGGGGCTTTTTATTTGACCGTTGTGATCGCCAGGACTCAGGTCGGCACGATGGAAGCGAAGGTCTCTTCCATACGCTGCTGCAGCTGCTCGGCAGTAACATCCTCGATATGCGAGGCCAGGGCCCAGATATGGCCGAAGGGATCTTCCAGCTGCCCCGCCCTGTCACCATAGAATTTGTTTTCCAGCGGGCGTAGCTCGCGCGCACCGGCAGCCAGTGCACCGGCAAACACATCATCCACCTTTTCAACATAGATGAGCAGGCTTACCGGGGAACCGCCTATGGTCTTGGGGCCGCGCGCACCCATATCCGGAAATTCATCCGCCAGCATGATGATGCTGTTGCCGATTTTCAGCTCGGCATGGCCTATGCCACCGCCGGGTGCAGGCAGGCGCATGCGCTCTTCGGCGCCAAAGGCTTTTTCGTAGAATGAGATGGCCTTGGCGGCGCCACGCACGATGAGATAGGGCGTGACGCTGTCATAACCCTCGGGGATTGCTTTGACTTTTGCATTCATGATCCTGCTCCGTGGACATGCAACATGATGGCGGCACCAGCAAAGCCGTGCCGCCCCGTGTAGCCTGCGCAAGAAACAGGATGCTGCTTAATGCAGCAGGCGCGGTGCGTTCCTCTCGCTCACGAACTCTATGCGTTCATCCGCAAACACATTCATGTCCGGCGCGAGAATTTTCACGTAACGGTCGAAATAGAGGATCTGCTTGAGCAGCAGCGCAAAGGCACGCGGGAAGTGGATGCCATGGCGCTCACCCACGGCAACGATGTCCAGCATGATGCGGTTGATCTCGCCATCATTCACGGCGCCATTGAGCACATGCTCGGGGTCCACCGTGGTGAAAGCGCTATAGAGTTCTTCCAGATCACGCGTCAGTGCATCCACATCCACGGCCCGCTTGGTCATGCCGATACGGGTCATGGCGCCGGCCATCTTGCGGAAATCACCATCGGTGAGGGATTCCACAAAAGCATTGGTGGCCTCCCAGGTTTCCGGTGCGATGCGACCGACAATGCCGAAATCGATAAAGCCGAGGCGGCCATCGGTGAGCACCATGAGATTGCCGGCGTGCAGATCGGCATGGAAGCTCTCGCAGAACATGAGACTGGCAAACCAGGTATTCATGGCGGCCACCAGCGTACCAGCCGGATCGCGCGTGTATTTCTTGATGGTGTCGAGATCCGTCAGCGGCACACCATAAAAGCGCTCCATGGTCAGCACGCGCAGGCCGGAAGCCTGCTCATAGACCTTGGGGGCTATGGCCATGGTATTACCGGTGCGTTCCAGGAAATCGTTGAACTCGGCAATATTCTTTGCCTCTTTGTAGAAATCGATTTCCTCCATCATGCAAGCCTGGATTTCCGCCACGATGGCCGAGAGCGAAGCAAACTTGAGCTTGGGGAAAGAAAGCTCCACGGCGCGCGCTGCAAAATAAAGGAAATTGAGATCGGTTAGCAGGATATTGCCCACGCCCGGCTTCTGTATCTTGATGACGACAGGCTCACCGGTGACCAGCCTGGCGGCATGCACCTGGGCAATGGAGGCGGAAGCCAGCGGGGTTTCATCGATTTCGGCAAAGATTTCGCCCAGCGGACGCTTGAGCTCGCCTTCCAGCACGCCGCGTATCACGTCAAACGGCAGCGGCGTGGTCTTGTCCAGGCAGTGCTGGAATTCATTCACATAGGCTTCGGGAAACAGCGAGGGGGAGCTGGCGATGAACTGGCCCAGCTTCACATACGTGGCGCCGAGTTTTTCAAATGTCGTGCGCAAGAGCTGCGGCGTCGGCTTGCGGTCGCCACGCAACCAGTCCACTCCAACACCTGCCAGCACCGTGCCGGTCTGGGCAATACGCAACAATCCCTTGAGAGCATTGCCGAGATTTGCATAACGGTTCATGCCTTTACTTCTCCATGTTTACAGACGCTTTAATACAGCGCTGCCAATCAAACCCGACCACTCAGGCCTGCCAGCAAGGACTCTCGGCGCGGCGCTATCTGCCCGCGCACACCTTGCAGTGCGGATCACGCCGCACCACGAGGGTGCGCATGATCGCGGCGTCGGCCTCCCATAGCCACAGCCGCCCGACCAGTGGTCTCCCTGTGCCTGTCAGCACTTTCAGGGCTTCTGTAGCAGCCAGCGTGCCAACCACACCGACAACGGTCGCCAACACGCCAGACTCGGCACAGGCCGCGGCGGCTTCATCGGCATCCGGATACAGACAGCGATAGCAGGGTGATTCCGCGCTGCGTGCATCAAATACCGCAAGCTGGGCCGCCATGCCTATGGCCGCAGCGCTGATCAGCGGCGTTGCTGCAGCCACACAGGCCGCATTCACGGCGTCGCGCGTGGTGAAGTTGTCGCAACCATCAATCACGAGATCCACACCGGCCAGCAAGGCTGGCAGGCTGTCGGCATCCAGTGTCGCGGTAATCGCCCGCAGCACGATATGGGGATTCTGTTGCTGAAGTTTTGCCGCAGCAACGATGGCCTTGGGGCGACCGACATCAGCATCGCTGAAAAGGAACTGGCGTTGCAGATTGCTGGCATCCACGGTGTCGAAGTCCGCCAGCCACAACTCGCCCACACCGGCCGCAGCAAGATAGGTCGCTACCGGACAACCTATGCCTCCCAGTCCCACCAGCAACACGCGCGAGGCTTTCAACTTTTCCTGCGCCGCAATATCGAAACCGGGCAGCATGATCTGGCGCGAATAACGCAACAGCTCTTCATCACTCAGCATGCGGCGTCTCCGGCAAGCAACCGACACTGATGCGATCCTGACCACCGAGGTCCTGCTGCGTGCCGACTTCGATAAAACCATTCTGCTCGAGCAGGGCACGCACGGCCGCGCCCTGGTCATAGCCATGCTCCAGCGCCAACCAGCCGCCGGGCAGCAAATAAGCGGGAGCCGCCGTAATGATGCGCCGCAGGTCCTGCAGCCCCTGTGCAGAAGAGACGAGTGCATTCAGGGGCTCGAAACGCAGATCACCCTGGCCCAGATGTTCATCATCCGGATCGATATAGGGTGGATTGGCCAGCAGCAGATCGAAGCGCCGACCTTCAACAGCGGCAAACCAGTTGCTGAGCAGAAACTCCACATCAAGATCGAGACGCCGTGCATTGCCCTGCGCCACTTCCAGTGCTGCCGCAGAAACATCCAGCGCCGTCACTTCACTGACCGGCCTTTCCGTTTTTACCGCCAGTGCAATGGCGCCACTGCCGGTGCCCAGATCAAGCACACGCGCCGGCTGCTGCAGCGGCAGCTTTTCCAGCGCGAATTCCACCAGCAATTCCGTGTCCGGGCGCGGAATCAGCGTACTGGCATTCACGGCAAGATCCAGCGACCAGAAACCGCGCGTACCGGTGATATAGGCCACGGGCTCACCCTGCAGTCGTCGCCGCAGCAAGGACTCGAAGCGCTCTTCCTCCTGCGCATGCAGGCGCACTTCATCATGCGTGCGCAGCCACACCGGAGTTTTCTTCAGCACATGCAGCAAAAGATATTCGGCATCCACGCGCGGGCTTGTGCTGCCGGCGGCATGCAGACGCGCAGCGGCTACGCGCATGAGTTCGCGCAGACTGCTGGCGCTGCTGCTCACGCTTCCACCTCGGC
>JAVHYE010000032.1:0-11844 GCA_031119295.1 Pedobacter sp.
CCTCACCTTATTTGCACTCCCTGCAACTCAAGCGCGAGAAAGTGGATTCTTTCTCGCGCTACCCTTTCTGCTTGCCCGCCGTAAAGAATCTTGAACGTCTGGAGCTGCATCCCAAGGTCACTTTCCTGGTGGGCGAAAACGGTTCTGGAAAATCCACCTTGCTGGAGGCGATTGCTGTCAGTCTTGGGTTCAATGCCGAAGGTGGGACGCGCAATTTCAATTTTGGTACACGGCGCTCTCACTCTGAGCTGTATGAGTACCTGCGTATCGCCAGAGGTGTACGGCGACCGAAAGACGGTTTCTTTTTGCGTGCTGAAAGTTTTTTCAACGTTGCCACTGAAATAGAGCGTCTCGATGAAGGGCCTGGAGGCCCTCCCATCATTAACTCCTATGGCTATCAGTCCCTGCATGAGCAGTCGCATGGTGAGTCTTTTCTCGCCCTGATGATGAACCGTTTCGGCGGTCAGGGCCTGTATGTGCTGGACGAGCCCGAGGCGGCGCTGTCGCCGCAGCGGCAATTGGCCGTACTGGCACGCATCCATGATCTGGTGCAGGACGATTCGCAATTCATCATCGCCACGCACTCACCCATACTCATGGCCTATCCCGATGCACGTATCTATCACTGCGGCCCTGATGGCATAGAGGAAGTGGCCTATCAGGAGACGGAACATTTCCGGGTGACACGCGATTTCCTCACCAATCCCGAGCGCATGCTGAAAACCCTGCTGGCCAAAGACGACGCGGATACCGATTAAGGCAGTGCTTCCGGTAAACTGCCGGCCATGTCTCTTCCCATCGATGCCATCCTCCCCGATCTGCTGAATACACTGGCGACGCAAACGGCGCTGGTGCTGCAGGCGCCGCCCGGCTCCGGCAAAACCACGCGTGTGCCGCTGGAGTTGCTGAAAGCGGATTTTCTGGCGGGCAAAAAAATCGTGATGCTGGAGCCGCGGCGTCTGGCCGCGCGATCAGCCGCACGTTTCATGGCAACCCTGCTCGGCGAAGAAGCCGGGCAGACGGTGGGTTATCGCACCCGTCTGGATACCAAAGTCAGTTCCACTACGCGTATTGAAGTGGTGACGGAGGGCATACTCACCCGTCTCTTGCAGGACGATGCCACGCTGGAGTCTTACGGCGTCGTCATCTTCGATGAATTCCACGAGCGTTCCCTGCAGGCTGATCTCGGTCTTGCGCTCACACGCGAGTGCCAGCAGGTACTGCGCGAAGACCTGCGCCTTGTCGTCATGTCTGCCACGCTGGATGCGGCCGGTATGGCGCGCGTGCTGGGTGATGCGCCGGTGCTGCGTGGTGAAGGTCGCATGTTTCCGGTGGAGACACGCTATCGCCCGCTGCCGCGCGGTGCATGGCTTAACGATCATGTGGTCACGGTGATACGTGAAGCCCTCCAGACAGAGACCGGTTCGCTGCTGGTTTTCCTGCCGGGCGAAGGCGAGATACGCCGCGTTTCCGAGGCGCTGGAAAATACCTTGCCGTCCGGCGTGTTGCTGGCGCCGCTTTATGGCCAGCTTTCGGCCGAAGCGCAGGATATGGCCATCAGTCCCTGTGCGCCCGGCATGCGCAAAGTGGTGCTGGCCACCTCCATTGCCGAAACCAGCCTCACCATTGAAGGCATACGCGTGGTGATAGACGCGGGGCAGTTGCGTGTGCCGCTTTACGATCCCAATTCCGCCATGACACGGCTGGCTACGCAGAAAGTCTCGGCAGCAAATGCCGAACAGCGCCGTGGTCGTGCAGGTCGCCTGGAGCCCGGTGTCTGTTTCCGCTTGTGGAGTGAAGACGAGCAGCAAAGGCTGCAGCCTTTTGCACCGCCGGAAATCCTGCAGGCCGATCTTACTGGCACGGTGCTGGAGCTGGCGCAGTGGGGCGTGAATGATCCGGCGGCTCTTGCCTGGCTGGATAATCCGCCTGCAGCCAACTGGTCGCAGGCGCGCGAGCTGTTACAGCAGTTGCGTGCGCTGGATGACAAAGGCCATATTACGGCGCATGGCAAAAACATGCTCAAGCTGGGCCTGCCACCGCGCCTTGGCCATATGGTGCTGCGTGGCCGCGAACGTGGCCTTGGCAAACTGGCGGGTGAAATTGCCGCACTGCTGTCCGAGCGCGATTTGCTGCCGCATGCACATGGCAGTGATATCCATGATCGTATTGCCTTGTTGCGCGGTGAGCTGGATGTGCGGGGCGTGGACAAAGGCCGCCTGCGTCTGGTGCGTGAAGGTGCGCGGCGGCTGGAAGAAAGACAGAAAAATCCGGTGCCGGAAAATCATGACAGTGCCGGTTTGTTATTGGCGCTGGCCTATCCCGATCATATTGCACAGCGCCGTAATGGTGCCGATGCCCGTTTCCTGCTGAGCAATGGCAGTGGTGTCTTTTTGCCGGCAGAAGATCGCCTTGCGCGTGAAAGCTGGATAGTGGCCGCTGATATGGATGGCAAGGCCCGTGAGGCCCGCGTTTTCCTGGCGGCACCGGTATCACCGGCCGCGCTGGAAGAAATTGCCGCCGATGTGATTGAGGATGCCGAGTTCGTCAGCTGGGATGCAGTGACACAGGCGGTGCTGGCGCGGCGTCAGCGTCGCCTTGGTGCACTGGTGCTGGAAGACAAGGCACTGGCTTCTGCGGCTCCTGAAAAAATCAAAGCCGTGTTGTGCGAGGCCATCCGTGCTGCCGGCCTTTCCGTATTGCCGTGGACAGATGAATTACGGCAATGGCAGGCGCGCGTGCAGATCATGCATGGGCTGGCACCGGAAGACTGGCCGGATGTGAGTGAGGCCGGCTTGCAGAAAACACTGGGTGATTGGGCCGGCCCTTTTCTCGATGGCGTCACCCGTTTTTCCCATCTCGCCAAATTCCCCCTGCACGATGCCCTGAATGCCTTGCTGGACTGGAACAAGCAGCAGGAACTGGAAAAGCAGTTGCCCACAAGACTGACAGTGCCCACCGGTTCGGAAATCCGTATCGACTACAGCAGCGAACATCATCCGGTGTTGGCGGTAAAGCTGCAGGAAATGTTCGGGCAGCTGGAAACGCCGCGTCTGGCTGGTGGCCGTGTACCGCTCACCATTCATTTGCTGTCGCCGGCGCAGCGTCCGGTGGCTGTCACACAAGACCTGGCCAGTTTCTGGAAAAACGCCTACGCCGATGTGCGCAAGGATTTGCGGGGCCGTTATCCCAAACATCCCTGGCCGGAAGATCCTTTCACGGCCGTGGCGCAGCGTGGCGTAAAACACCCCAAGCCACGCGGAGTCTGAAGTAATAAAAAAGCCCGGCATGGCCGGGCTTTTTTATTCGCAACAAGAGCTTAATGCCCCACGGGCTGGCTGCCCTGCTGCTGTTTTTCGATACGCTCACCGTGACGCTTGGCGTGGTGATGCGTGAGCGGATCGGCATCGGCTTCGCTCACCAGCGAGCCCACGATCATGCCGAAGATGGCGGCGAGCAGGCCGGCCAGCTGGGGTGGCCACATGCCTTCGGGAGCCACCAGTTCCAGGGTGATCCAGGTGGTGAGACCGAAGACGATGGAGGTGATGGCGCCGATATTGGTGGCGCGCTTCCAGTACAGGCCGAAGGCCAGCGGCACGAAGCAGGCGACCAGGGTGATTTTGTAGGCGTTTTCCACCATGGAATAAATCGTCACGCCTTCCTGCATGGAGTACCAGGCATAGGCGGTGACCAGTGCCGTGAAGTTCAGTACCACCACACGCATCAGCAACAGGTTTTCCTTGTCGCTCAATTTGCGCGGGAAAAGATCACGCAGGATGTTTTCGGCAAAAGTCACCGAGGGAGCGAGCAGGGTAGCGGAGGCGCAGCTCTTGATGGCGGAGAGCAGGGCGCCGAAGAAAAGGATCTGCGCGACCACACCCACATGCTGCATCACCAGCGTGGGCAGGATCATCTGGGTGTCTTCGTCCATCAGCTTCGTCACCATGGCCGGATCAATCAGCGAGGCGGAATAGGCGAGGAAGATGGGGATGAAGGCGAAGAGGATGTAGAAGGAGCCGCCCAGCACCGAGCCGGCACGCGCGACTTTTTCATTCTTGGAGGACGCCACACGCTGGAACACGTCCTGCTGCGGAATCGAGCCCAGCATGAGCGTGACGCCAGCGCCAATGAAGGCGAGCAGAGCGCCCGGCTCCAGTGCTGGCAGGAAATTGAATTTACCCGCCGCGCTGGCATGCGCGATCACGGCAGCCGCGCCGCCATCAACCTGGGCAGCCACGGCGAAAGCGATATACACCATGCCGATGATGATGATGATCATCTGCACGAAATCGGTGACGGCCACGGACCACATGCCGCCCACCAAGGTGTAAAGCAGGATGGAGAAGGCGCCGATGAACATGCCGGTCTCGCGGCTGAGATAGCCGTCGGACACGACATTGAAAACGAGACCGAGTGCAGTGAGCTGCGCGGCCACCCAGCCGAGATAGGAAATCACCACGCAGATCGAGGTGACCACTTCCACGATGCGGCCGTAACGCAGCTTGTAATAGTCACCAATGGTGAGCAGGCGCATGCGGTAGAGCGGGATGGCGAAAAAGAGGCCGACGAGGATGAGGCAGAGGCCGGCGCCGAAGGGATCGGCCACGATGCCGCTGAAACCTTCGGACATGAAGGTGGCGGGAATGCCAAGCACTGCTTCGGAGCCGAACCAGGTGGCGAACACCATGGTGGTGATCATCACCAGCGGCAGGCTGCGGCCGGCCACGGCATAGTCCGAGGTATTGCGCACACGCTTGGCGGCCCAGAGGCCCAGTGCCACGGAAAGCACCCAGTAAAGAAGGACAAACCAGATCAGCATCAGCCGGCTCCTGATGGGGATAGGTGAGCCATGCGGCTCTTGTTGGTCTTCGTGAGACCCGGGTTTTTGGCCCCGGGTTCCGCCCTGAATCGTTGTGTTCAGTCCGGCGCGCATCCTGCAAGAAGCGGCCGGCCTTGTCCATGCCTGCCAGCGCCCGGCAAGAGGCTGCGGGTGTGGACAGGCGCGATTCAAGGAGCAAGAAGCGGGCCGCCCGGTCAGCCGGCGCAGCGCAGGCCTGTCCTGCCCGGCTTGACCCGGGACAGTGGGGCGCTTTTACTGCGGTCAATGCTTCCTTGCTGCGGTCATGCCATCATGGCTGCGCTTTCCCGCAATGAAGAACAACAAAAACAAAGAAGTACACGCACGTGAAATTCAATCTCGCCCAGGATTTCCCCGTCGGCCTTGATGTGCTCTGGCCGGTTTATGGCGCTCCGCCTTATCTCGACGCCAAATACCGCGCCTTGGGTGCCCACCGCATAGACATCAAGGAAGCGACGACGGATGAGCAGGCCATTTTCGTACTGCTGGAACGCACCATCGCCCCCGATCTCAAGGGCGTGCCCGACTGGGCGCGCAAGCTGGTCGGCCGCGACTATGTCATGCGCCACGAAAACCGCTGCCGCCGTCTTTCCCCTCAGTCTTCAGCCGTGAATCTTTCCATCACGCCGCTGGGCTCACCCGTCACTATCAATGCCAAAGGCAGTCTCAATGAGGTCAGCCCCGGCCAGTGTCGCCTCGCCCTGGAGTTCGACGTGGAGTGCTCCCTGCCCATCGTCGGCAAAAAAGTCGCCGAACTCTTCGCCGGCAAAATAAGAGAAGCCCTGCAGGAAGACCACGACTTCACCCTGAAGTACATCAGCGAGCACGCAAAGGCGTAAGAAAGGCAAGCAAGCCAAAGCAGCAGGCATCCAGAGAGAAGCACAGAAGAGCAGTGCAGAGCTCTGCCTGCTGACCAAGCGAAAGCCTGCTTTACCTGCGCCTCCGCCAATTAAAGAAAAGCCGAAGGTGATTGCGAGTCGCGAACGCGCGAGCCCCACCCGGATGCCCTCAGCTATAGCAATGAACAGAGCCAGTTAAAGGGCCCTCCGCAGGAGTCGCATTTCCTTTGCTTACTTTCCTTTGGCGACATCCTCACGCAGTGAGGTGAACGCCCGTATTGTTGGGCGGCCCGAAGGGTGAGGCCGCAGGCCGAATAACCAAAAGAAAGTGAGGCCCCGCCGGCAGGGCGCAACGGCCTCGCAGAGAAACAGCCGGTGCAACCCAGTCGGAGCACCTCACCGAATCCCCGATAACGCAAAAATCCCCGCACTCCCGGGCCACGCAAAAGCAAAGCCCAGCGTGCGTAAACAAGGTTATTAGACATGCAACGGGTAAGTGGAATCAGAAAAATGTCGGGCTGATGCCCGACCTACAAACAGGCTGGAAATAAAAAAGCCCGGCAATGCCGGGCTTTTTCACAAACGCATTTCAGCAAGACGCACTCACTTCTCGACGAAAGCACGCTCGATCACATAATTGCCGGGAGCATGGCTGGTGCCTTCCGTAAAACCGGCCTCATCCAGAATCTCCACCAGCTCTTTCAGCATGGCCGGGCTACCGCAAATCATCACGCGATCCGTTTCCGGATTCAGCGGCGGCAGGCCGATATCGCTGTACAGCTTGCCACTGCGCATGAGATCGGTGAGGCGACCCTGGTTGTGGAAGTCTTCACGCGTCACCGTGGGGTAATAAATCAGCTGGTTCTTCACCAGTTCGCCGAAAAATTCATTGTCCGGCATGTCTTCGCGGATGTGCTCCATATAGCCGAGCTCGCTCTTCCAGCGCACACCGTGCGTGAGCACGATTTTTTCGAAGGCTTCATAGAACTCGGGATCACGGATCACGCTCATGAAGGGCGCCAGGCCGGTGCCGGTGGAGAGCAGATAAAGATTCTTGCCGGGCAGCAGGTTATCCATGATGAGCGAGCCCGTGGGCTTGCGGCCCACCAGCAGGGTGTCGCCCACTTTCAGGTGCTGCAGGCGCGATGTCAGGGGGCCGTCCTGCACCTTGATGGAATAGAACTCGAGGTGGTCTTCGTAGTGTGCCGAGACCACGGAGTAGGCACGCATCAGCGGCTTGCCATCCACCATGAGGCCTATCATCACGAACTGGCCTGTCTTGAAGCGCAGGGCAGGATCGCGCGTGGTGGTGAAGCTGAACAGCGTGTCGTTCCAGTGGTGGACACTCAGGACTTTTTCTTCGGCAAAGGCGGCCATGACGGATCTCGCTAAGGGTGTTTTGGTTCAGTTCGTGTCTGACAGGATGCGCTTTTTACCAAGGCTGACTTATCAGTACAAATACATATTGCTTATGAATTGATGTGGATCAGCTTATAAGGCCGGCCTAGGAGGCGGGCGTTTTTACCTCGGCGGCCGGTGTGGCGCCAAGGGTCATATAGGCCGTAATCATGTCGGCCAGGCCATCAATCACCGCCTCGGTATTGATGCGGCTGCCCTGCTGGCTGACGGTGCGTATCAGGGTGAAGAGGGCGCTGTTGTAGGTGATGTAGAGGCGCACGGGCAGGTCGCGTACCGGGTATTCCAGCTGATGCTGAAGGAAGTACATGCGCCCGGTTTCAAAGAAATACTGCTCCAGCACATCGGCAATGCGGTTCACCGGCAGGCGGTGCCAGTTGCGCGCCAGCTCGAGATAGAGGCCCTCATTGCTGTGCATGAAGTTGGCGGTAAGCGTGAGGGCAATCTTGGTGGTTTCACGCAGATTGAGCGTGGGCGCCAGCGCTGCCTGCTGGTCCAGGATATGGGTGAGATCACCGATCAGCTTTTCCAGCAGGGCGCCTATGAGCGCGTCCTTGTCGTCGAAGTATTGGTAGAGTGAGCCCACGCTTACTCCGGCTGCCTCGGCAATGGCGGGCGTGGTGGTGCCGTCCAGGCCGCGCTGGGCGATGACCTTGGCGGTGGCTTCAACCAGGGCTTCCACCATCTGGCGGGAACGTTCTTGCTGGGGCTTTTTGCGCATGCTGGTTTCCGGGGATGCGTGATCCCTTTTCTTGTGTCCTTGAGCTCATTTCTGATCTGCCTTTGAAGCAGAGGCCGTGCGACTGGTGCGTTCCTGACGCACCAGTCGTCCCCTCCCTCCCTGGAGGGGAAAATGCGAATTGAATACGAATACATATTCGCATTAAGGTGGGCTCTGTCACAAGTACCGGCGTACTTCCCGGTTCCGCCTTCTGCGCGGCCGCTTCTGCGGTCTGGAGAATAAGAAAATGGCAGTGCTCTCCCTGGCTCCTGCACACGTCCGCCACATCAAGCAATCCATGCCCGGCAGCGCCGGTCTTCCCATCGTGGGCCACACCTTCGACATGCTGGGCGACCCTGTCACCAACGGCCTGCGCATGGTGAATGAAATGGGCCCGGCGTACTGGGTGGATGCTTTCGGCCGCACTTTCGTGAATCTGGTGGGGCCGGAAGCCAACCAGCTCGTGTTGCGCAATCAGGGCGATATTTTCTCCAACCACAAGGGCTGGGATTTCTATATCGGCAAATTCTTCAACCGCGGCATCATGCTGCTGGATTTCGAAGAGCACCGTCATCACCGCGGTATCATGCAGGCCGCCTTCAAGCGTCAGGTGCTGGTGCAGTATCTGGAGCGCATGAATCCCGCCATAGAAAACGGCATCAAGAAGTGGAAGACCGGCCGCAATTTCGAAGTGCTGACTTCCATCAAGCAGCTCACCCTGGATATCGCCACCGATATTTTCATGGGTGAACAGCTGGGCCCCGAGGCCGACAAGATCAATCAGGCTTTTGTGGACTGCGTACGCGCCGGTACTGCCATCGCCCGTTTCCCGCTGCCGGGTGGCCGCTGGAAGAAAGGTCTGGATGGCCGCAAGGTACTGGAAGACTTCTTCCATGCGCGCATTGCGGAAAAGCGTCGCAATCCTGGCGAGGATCTTTTCTCGCGCCTGTGCCAGGCCGAAGACGAGCTGGGCCGCAAATTCAGCGACGATGATGTGGTCAATCACATGATCTTCCTGATGATGGCCGCGCACGACACGTCCACCATCACGCTCACCACCATGTTCTACCAGCTCGCCAAGAATCAGGGCTGGCAGGACAGGTTGCGCGAAGAGTCACTGCGTCTCGGCAAGAATGATGTGACGCATGAAGATCTGGACAAGCTGAATGATGCCGGCCTCGTGATGAAAGAATGCCTGCGCCTGATTCCGCCGGTGCCCGGCATTCCGCGCAAGACCGTGAAGGATGTGGATTTCAAGGGCTATCACATTCCTGCCGGCACCATGCTCACCGTCTCGCCCATGCTCACACACCGCCTGAAAGAGTGGTGGAAAGACCCGGAGACCTTTGATCCGGAGCGTTTCAGCGAGAGCCGTATGGAGCACAAGAAACATATGTACCAGTACCTGCCCTTCGGTGGCGGTGCGCATATGTGCATAGGCCTGCACTTTGCCGAAATGCAGGTCAAGGCCGTGCTGCATCATGTGCTGCTGAATTATCGCTGGAGCGTGGCGGAAAATTATGAAATGCCCGTGGACTACACCTCGCTGCCGGTGCCCAAGGACAAGCTGCCGGTAAAGCTGGAGCGCTTGTAATTCGCTTTTGCTTTCACCAAAAAAGGCCCGCGCTTGCGGGCCTTTTTTATGATGTTCTTTTGTCCCACAGGGACTTCCTTTGGTCGTAGGTCGGGCTTTAGCCCGACAGCTGCGCATAAATCAGAGCCTATGTCGGGCTAAAGCCCGACCTACAGATAAAAAACAAAACAATAAAAAAGCCCGCAGTAGCGGGCTTTTTTATGCAGGGAAATAAGCGCAAATTACAGGCGCTCAATCACCGTGGCGGTAGCCATGCCCTGGGCAATACACATGGTCTGCAGGCCGTAGCGGGCTCCGCGGCGTTCCAGCTCGTTGACCATCTTGGTCATGAGAATGGAGCCGGTGGCACCCAGCGGGTGGCCGTGGGCAATGGCGCCGCCATTCACGTTCAGACGTGAATGTTCTATGCCCAGCTCCTTCATCCAGATCAGGGGCACGGGGGCAAAGGCTTCGTTCACTTCGAAGATGTCGATGTCGTCCAGCTTGAGACCGGCACGGGCCACCGCCTGCACGGTGGCGGGAATCACTTCCATCAGCGCGAGCGTGGGATCACCGGCCACACAGACGCGGGAAAGAATACGTGCACGCGGGCGGAAACCGTCGCGTTCGGCGGTGGCACGATCAGCAATCAGCAACACGCCGGCACCATCCGCAATGGTGGAGGCATTGCCGGCAGAAATCTTGCCGGTTTCCGGGCGGAAGGGCTTGGGCAGCGTGGCCATTTTCGCGAGATCCAGCTTTTCACGTATGGTTTCGTCGAAATCGATACGCACGCTGCCGCCATTGGCGTCGAGCCCGTCGAGTGCAGCAATCTGGCTCTTAAACCAGCCTTCGCTCTGCGCGGCCCAGCCACGGCGGTGCGATTCGATGGAGAATTCATCCAGCTGTGTCTGCGAGAGGCCATGAATGTCAGCCAGACGCTCGGCCGATTCACCCTGATGGATGATTTCGTATTTCTCTTTCAGCTTGGCGTTCACATTGGAGAAATGGCCGATGTCGGAAAACATGGGCACACGACCCATGGATTCGATGCCGCCGGCGAGGGCGTAGTCAGCATCGCCACCCAGCACTTTCAGCGCGGCCAGATGCACGGCTTCTTGCGAGGAACCGCAGGCGCGTTGCACGGTGAATGCATTGGTGTTGATGCTGAGGCCGGAAAGCAGGCCGGCAAGGCGGGAAACGTTATTGCCCTGTTCGCCACGCACGGTGACGCAGCCGGTGACCAGCTCGCTGATTTTTTCCGGGGCAATTTTCGTGCGGCTCAGCAGGGTATTGATGACATGGGCATAGAGCTCGGTGGGCTCCCAGGCACGCAGCGCGCCCTTTTCAGCATGGCCGCGGCCGATAGGGGAACGAACTGCATCGATGATGACGGCTTCACGGACAGACACGATAAGACTCCATAGTCACAAGAGCGCGGATTATGTCAGTCTGCCCCGGGCCTGTCAGCGTCGTAAAAGTGGCCAGATATTGGCCGATTGCGCCTTATCCGGCCTGCAAAAGCGTCAGTTGTGACCATTGCCCCGGGCTTCCCGGCCACGCTAAAAAGCCCGCCTCAATACAAGAAAAGCCTGCTCAAGGAGAGTCCCATGACCACTCGCACAACTGCCGATCGCCCCTGGCTCAAGACCTACAAAGAGCTGGGCCTCTCCTGGGATCACACACCGGCCCTGCCGAAAAAGAGCCTGGCCGACTATATCGAAGAGCATGTGGCCGCTTTTCCGGAGCGTACGGCGCTGGTCTATCTCGGTCAGGAAATCAGCTATCGCACGCTGGATGAGCAAGCCAATCGCCTGGCGCATGTGCTGAAGGCAGCAGGTTGTGGCAAGGGTGATGTGCTGGGCATACATCTGCCCAATACACCGCAGTACATCCTCGGTTTTGCCGCCGCTGCCAAGCTGGGCATGGTCATCACCAGTATTTCCGCCCTGCTGACGCCGCCGGAAATCGCCTATCAGGCCAATGATGCCAAGGTGAAAGTGCTGCTCTCGCTGGATCTGCTCTTCAATGCCGCGGTGAAGCCGGTGCTGGGCCAGATTGCCTCGCTCAAACTGGCACTGGTCTCCAGTGCCACCGAGCTGCTGCCGAATATGCCGGTCGCACAAATTGCCAATGCCGAAGAGGGCGGTGTGAAAGTGCAGGGCCTGGCTGCTGCACTCGCTGCAGCTTCTGCCGAACGCCTGCACACGCCGGCGGATACGGATGATGTGATTTTCCTGCAATACACCGGCGGTACCACGGGCAAGCCCAAGGGCGCCCAGCTCACCCTGCGCAATATCATCGGCAATAATCTGCAGGTGGATATTTTCAACCGCTATGAAACCGGCAAGGAAGTGTTTGCTTCGGCCTTTCCCATGTTTCATGTGGGCGGCACAGCCATCACCTTCAATGCCCTGCGCTGCGGTGCGACCTATAT
>JAVHYE010000032.1:11854-24789 GCA_031119295.1 Pedobacter sp.
TTCCCGATCCGCGCAATGTGGATCACTTCGTGGCGGAAATGAAACGCCACAATCCCACCGCACTCATGGCGGTACCGGCGCTCTACCAGATGATGCTGGCCAATCCGGATTTTCGCGCACTGGATTTTTCCAAGCTGAAAATGGCGGTGACAGCCGCTGCACCGTTTGCGGTGGAAGAGCTGAAAAAAGTGGAAGCGGTTATCGGTGCCGGCAAGATGAGTGAAGTCTACGGCATGACCGAAACCGGCCCGGTGCAAACCTGCAATCCGCCACAGGCCTATCGCCTCGGCTATGTCGGCTTTCCCATTCCCGGCACCGAGCTGCGCCTCGTCAATCCGGAAAATCCGCTGGAGCAGGTGCCGCTGGGCGAACCGGGTGAAATCATGGTCTCCGGTCCGCAGGTGATGAAGGGTTATTTCGGTGATGTGGGTGCCGATGCCCTGCGTGATATCGACGGCCTGCGCTGGATGATGACGGGCGATATCGGCGTGATGGATGAAGACGGCTATCTGCGCATCTGCGATCGCAGCAAGGACATGCTGATCGTCGGCGGCTACAAGGTCTTCTCGGTAGAAGTGGAAGGCAAGATTGCCAGCCTGCCTTTTGTGGCCATGAGCGCCATGGTGGGCCGCCCGGATACCGACCGCCCCGGCAATGAAGTGGCCCAGCTCTATGTGCAGCTCAAGCCCGGTGTGACGGACGGCGAAGACGCCTTGCGCGAGCAGATCACCGCTTTCTGCCGTGCCAATACCGCGCCGTATAAAGTGCCCAAGGAAATCTTTTTCATTCCGGCCATTCCGCTGACCTCGGTGGGCAAGATAGACAAGAAGGCCCTGCGCCAGAAATAAAATGGCATATTGCTGAAAATAAAAAAGCCCGCTGTCTGCGGGCTTTTTTTATGGGTGCGATAGGGTCAGTAAGCCGCAGAGTGGCGAGCCCTGTGCTGCCCTGAAGTCAGTCGCGCTTGCAGGCGATGCTGGCACCCAGGTCGGCGCGTGCGCAGTTTTCGGTGTTCACGCGCTTGTTCTGATCTTTCAGGGCTTGGGTGATTTCCTCTGGTGAGGCGAGACCGGACATGCCTGCGGCCTGCGCGGCCTGTTTTTGCTGTGCCTCGCGCGCATCAAGGTCGGAGACAAATTGTGCGTCTGAGCATGCTTGCTGCACGCCAGCCTGGCAGAAGCGTTGCTTGTCTGTTCCGGAGAGGCCGTTGGCGGCACGCAGTTTTTTCCAGAGCGCCGCGGCTTTTGGACCGCCTTCGCGCAAAGCCGTATCGCGCAGCGATTCCAGTTGCTGTGATGTGCTGGCCTTGGCCAGATCGCTGTCGAAATTGGCGGCTGCTTTGGCGGTTTCCTGGCGATAGTAGATGGACGCGAGCGCGTAGCGCCGCTGTCGCTCCGGGTCACCGGCGATATAGGCGTTGACCCATGCCTTGTCTATACGCATCTCGTTGCCGCTGTTGGCGGCCCAGACATAGTTTTTGAACTGCGCGGCGTCATGGGCGGCTTTGGCCTCGGGATTGGAAGCCACGAAGTCCAGCATCCACTTCTGCTCATCTAGCGGCAGGCCATAACCACGCGACTCCTTGAAAGCCCAGAGCCACTTGCCGAGATCGGCTTCAAGCCTGGCCATTTTCACGGCCTGCTCTGACCTGACGGGCCGTTCGGTGAACAGCACTTCTGAATAGGCTGTCATCATTCCGTCCAGCTTTGCCTCTAGCAGCGCTACGGTCTTGCGGTCGACATCCATGCCGCAATCATAATCAGCGCTTTTCAAGCAAGGCTGAACTGCCTTGCCATAAGTTTTGTCCCAGCCGGTCTGCCGCCAGGCATGTATGGCCCAGAGGCCCGTCAGCGGGATCAATCCGTTTTCCGGCTTTGCCATCGCTGCGGTTTGTGGGCTGCGATCTTTTGCCGATTTCTGCAGGCGCTGATAGCCCTCCACCATGGTCTCCAGCGCGTCCGCATAACCGGCCTCGGCCCAGGGCTTTACGGCCAGCAGATTGGCCTCGGTTTTATCGCGCCTCCAGGCCTTGATCGCGGTCTTGGCCTGTGCTGCGTCATCAGGGGAAAGGGCGCGCACGGCCATCCTGGGCCTGTGGGCCTCGACATAGACCTCATAGGGAAGCGGAGCAGACTGGGCCAATGCCTGCGTGGCCAGCAGCAGGGCGGCAAGGCCCGCGATACAGCGCTTTGTCAGACTCATGATTTTCCCTGCATCACATTCAATCCCGTATTTTGCGAAGCCTGCCCGATACGCGGAGGCGGGACAAGCCGTGCGCAAGGGGGCGCGTGTGCCATGCCATGACCTGCTGCCCAAGAAAAAACTCTCAGGGGCTCTCTGCCTGTCGCATAAAAAAGCCCGCATCGTGCGGGCTTTTTTTGATCCTGATTTTTCACGCCACTTCAGCCAGGTTTTTGCAGCAGCGGCAGGATGAGCGCTGCGGCCATTTTCTCCAGTTTCTTTTCATCGCCGGCGTCCACCAGATTGCTGGGGGTGAGCACGATGGAAATGAAAAGCCGGGCCAGTGCTTCCAGCAGATAATCCGTATCAATGCCGGAAAGCTTGCCGTCGGCTTGCAGCTTTTTCACGCCCGGACCTATCAGCACATGACCGATATCGATAAAGGGGCCGGCTTTCAGCGTCATATGCGGCAGTATGAATTCCGGTTCGGTTTGCAGCAGGCGTTGTGTGAGAGGATGCGTTGCCACGGTGCGCGTGGCCACGACAAAAGCGCGGGCCAGCATTTCTGCCGGATCACGTATGTCTTGCACCTGTTTCCACACACTGGTGGTGAGGCGGCGGGATTCGCGCATGATGACAGCCTGCATCACGGCATCCTTGTCACCAAAGCGACGATACAGGGTAGGCCGGCCTATGCCGGCGCGCTTGGCAATATCTTCTATGGTGGTGCGGCGCAGGCCGAAAGTGAGAAACAGCTCGTAGGCCGCGTCGAGTATGCGGGTATGCGTGTCGTCGCCGGCCTCGTCAGCAGGGCCGGTCAGCTCATGCAGCCAGACCGGTTCGTTCATGCTGTTTGCGCTCATAGTGCGGGGGAATTCCTTTCAGGGCCTCATAGGCCGGCAGCATATAACGTATTTTGTCCGGCAGCAGCGGCAAACCGGCTTTCACCACGCGCTGCATGCGGCGGAAACGCTTCTGCGCTTTTTCATCCCAGACCACACCGTATTTTGCACGCAGGGCATCGGGCATGGTCGCGTAGCAGGCGAGTTTGGCAAAACTGCCGCCGGCGGCATAGGCCGCATCCCAGATTGAGGTCGGTAACAGTTTCAGTTGCGGCGGCTTTTTCACTTTCGTGAGGCTGACATCCAGCAGATAGCGCGCGGTGTCCGTGTCTTCCAGACGATTGCGCACCATATTGTCGAAGTAGTCCCAGAAGGCACTCACATCGGCCGGCATATCGGCATCGCGTATGCCCAGTACGCGGCCCTGTTGCAGCCATTCTTCATAGAGCTGGATTTCTTCCAGTGCAGTGAAGGGCTGTTTGGCAAAGAGTTTTTGCGTGGTGATCATGGCGTAGTAGGTAGTCATATGCACCCAGGCATAGGCCTCGGGGTCCAGGGCGAAATAGCGGCGGCCCTTGTCGTCCTGGCCTTTGATATTGCGATGCATATCGCGCAGGGCCTGGCCGGCAATGGGCGCTTTTACGGGGCCGCCGTAAAGCAGGCGCAGGCCCCAGTCCGTGGTGCGCTTGAGGCGGCCCCAGGGATCTTTCTTGAAGACGGAGTGATCGCCGACGCCAGCCCCCACGACCGGGTGCGCCACCTGCAGGACCAGGGTGGTGCCGGCCATGAGCAGTTGCAGATTGTCGCCGGCATGCTGCCAGGCCAGGGAGTCCGGGCCCAGGGCCTTGGGGATGGGCTTGGCCGGAGCATCAGCTGCGGATGGGGCTGGGCGGGCGGCGGTTTCCATGGCAAGCTCCGGGCTGACATCGTTACAAAGTTGGTTAATTTGTAACGATGTGGCATAGAGCTGTCAAGCTGAGTCTCTGGCGACCGTGTCAGAGCGCCAGGGGCATACAACCGTCAGGAGTGGTTACTGCTTTCCGGCCGGGCCGGGGCTACAGTCCGGCGCATCGACCCATTAGTCAGCTTGCCCAGCGCCAGCGTCCACCCATCCCCTAAGACGGAGACAGGCATGACATTCCGTATCAACGACGAAGCCGCTTTCAAGGAACTGCGCCAGGTTCCCTTCATTGCCTGGCCGACTTTTCTGCTGCTGGTGTTCAGTTTCACCACCGTGGCCGTGGTCTGGTATCTCTGCCTCACCAAGCAGATGCCGCTATGGCAGGGCATGATCCTGAATGGCATCGCCATGTATCTCATGTTCAGCCCGGCGCATGACAGCATGCATCGCGCACTCTCCAGCAATGAACGCCTGAACAACTTTCTGCTTTTCCTTTCCGCACAGCCCGGTGCGCCCGGTACGGCCGGCCGTGCTTTCCGCATCATGCATATGCAGCATCACCGCTTTGCCAATGATCACGATCAGGACCCGGACCACTTCATTGCCGCCAACTGGAAGCACGCTTTCACCTGGTGGTTTGTCTGGGACTGGTGGTATCTGGTGCACTTCATCAAGCACCGCGAAGAGTTGCCGGTGTCGGCACGTAAACAGTTTTATCTGGATATGGCGGGACACTATGCCGTGCTGGCCCTGCTGTACTGGTTCTTTCCCTGGGAAACGGTTTTCCTCTGGCTGATTCCCACGCGAATTTCGGCGTGGATGATCTGCTTCACTTTCATGTATCTGCCGCATGTGCCGCATGATGTGCCGACTACGCAGGATCCGTATAAAGCCACGGCCATACGCAAGGGCTGGGAGTGGTTGCTGTCACCGCTGCTGGTCTGCCAGAACTATCATCTGGTGCATCATCTTTATCCCACAGTGCCCTTTTATCGTTATCGCGCGGTGTGGTTGGCGAGAAAAGATTTGCACGAGTCCAAAGATCCTTCGGTGATTCCGGCTTTCAGCCTGCGTCCTGAGCGATGTGCAAAAGATGTGAGTGAAGCGGCGCAGGCCTGAATGCCTTCCCCATAAAAAAGCCCGGCATTGCCGGGCTTTTTTATGGGGCGGACATGCCCGTCAGGGTTTCAGCCATTCCATCAGCGCTGAATAAACGCGGGCATCTTTCAGCAAGGCCATATGGCCCAGTGCTGGAAACTCACGGCGGGTGATGTCCGCACCCTGCAAGGCTTTTTCCGGTTCCAGATGCTGGCCCAGTGCGCTGCGTACCGGCACGAGACCATCGCCCAGCAAATCCATTTTGCGTTCATTGCCGAGATGACCGGCAATCAGCAGGTGGCGCGCGCCGGCGCTGAGTTGCACAGGCTTTCCAATTGCGGCAATACGGCCACGACGCAGGTCCTGTATGCCATTGCTGCGCAGGCCGCCGATTTGCATGAAAGGTTTGGTATAGGGCGTGAGGCCCAGCAGACGGTTGGCGCTTTCACCCAAGCGTTCCAGCGGTGCGCCCTGATGCGGTGTGCCGAGATAGGCGGCGTGACGCAGCTGCTGCTGCCATTGCATGGCGTAATTTTCGGCGTGATGGCTGGCGGCGCGTATCACGAGACCGCCCATGCTGTGGCCTATCAAAGTCAGCGGCAGTTTTTCGGGATTCGTCTCTTCCAGCAGCAGGCTCAGGTCGGCACCGTTTTCATGAATCGCGCGGCCGGTGTTGTAGCGCAGCCAGGCGACGCCATAACCAAACTCACGCAGCTCGCGCACGAAATTGGCGTGCTCGTGGTTCTGCCATTCACGCTCGGAAAGGCAAAGGCCGTGCACGAATACGACAAGACCACGGCGTGCATCTGCTTGCCATGCGCCAGCGGAAACCTCCTCGCCGAATTCATTGCGCAGGCTCATGCCCTGATGCAGGGGATTGCCGTGGGCGGCCAGGGTGTCACCCAGCACGCCGTTGATGGCACTGTGAAAACGGCCGTTGCGATTTTGTGCCGGCAGCTGGCCATGCAGACGGGCAGAGAGTGCAGCCAGCCAGAGAAAGCTGCGCGTGACGAACTGGTAGGCCAGGGGAGCATCTTGTGCCGTGGCGCTATCGCCCTGCAGGGGATGCGGGCGGCGGGCGATGGTGGCGTGGGTGCTGGCCACCAGTTGCGTGAGGCCGCTAGCGCCCAACAGGGCAAGATGGGCAAGGGCGGTGCCGTAGCGGCCGGTGGTGACTAGGGCGCTGCGGTTATCCAGGCGAAGTTCTGTAGAGGATTCAGTCATGACCAAGCATCTGTGAACAAGTGTTCACATGCTGGCGACGAGTCTCTTTCCAGTCAATGCCATTGGTCGATGTAATTGTTCGACAAAGACAGGCTCAATCCGCGGCCTTCTCCACCAGCTTGTCGCGCTTGGCCAACTGCGGGAACCACCACATCCACAGGCCCACCACGGCCAGTGTGCCTACGCCGCCCAGGATGATGGAGGGCACGAGGCCCATAAGGGCAGCAGTGGCGCCGGAGCGGAATTCACCGAGCTGGTTCGATGCCCCTATGAAGACGAAGTTCACGGCGTTCACGCGGCCGCGCATGGCGTCCGGCGTTTCCAGCTGTATGAGCGAGGAGCGTATGACCACGGAAAGCATGTCGGCGCCGCCCAGCACGGCCAGACTGGCCATGGACAGCCAGAAGGATGTGGAAAGACCCAGCACGATGGTGGCAATGCCGAAAACGGCGACGCCGGCAAACATCACATGGCCGGCACGGCGTTCTATGGGATTGCGCGTCAGCCAGAAGGACACCAGCAGGGCGCCGGCCGCCGGCGCCGAACGCAAAAAGCCCAGCGCTGTCGGGCCGGCATGCAGCAGGTCCTTGGCGATGATGGGCAGCATGGCGGTGGCGCCGCCCAGCAGCACGGCAAACAGGTCCAGCGAAATGGCGCCCAGCACCACGGGCTGGCTACGGATATAGCGGAAACCGGCGAATACGGATTTGTCTTCCGGATTGCTGATGACAGGCTTTTCCGGTGCTGCCGGTTTTTTTATCAGGCCGAGCAGGATGACGCAGAGCAGGAAAAGCGTGGTGCCGGTGCCGTAAAGCACGGCGGGGCCGGCCACATAGATGAAGCCGCCCAGTGCCGGCCCGACGATGATGGCGGTTTGCATGGCGGCACTGGCCGCGCTGATGGCGCGCGGCAGCTCGTTCGTTTTCACCAGCGAGGGCAGCAGGGCGGCGAGTGAGGGGGAGGAAAAGGATTTGCCCACACCCAGCAAAAACACCGCAATGAAAATGCCTTCCACGCTGAGCCAGCCCTGCCAGCTGCCCAGCGCCAGTACGGCAGCCACCGAGCCTTCGAGGATGTGGCCGGCCTGCACTACACGGCGGCGGTCGAAACGGTCGGCCACCTGCCCTGTCACCAGCACCAGCAGTACCGCCGGAATAAAGCCGGCGAGGCCGACATAGCCCAGCGCCATGGCGCTGCCGGTCATGTCGTAAACCTGCCAGCCCACGGCCACGGCCAGCATCTGGAAGGCCATCATGGCGGCGACACGTATGCACCAGTAGAAGGAAAAATCGCGATTGATGAAAAAGCCGGGGCGGGCTTCGGTGCTCTTGCTACTCATGAAAAATCCGGGGCAGGAGAACGCAGGCGGCGCAGCATACGCCGCGTTCTGTTTGAGGAAAATGTGTTGCTCAAGTTCCTGCGCTGTTTGTCTGCTTGGTCAGGCGAGGCTTTGCAGTCTGGCGGCTATCCACATACCTAGACTCATGGCCAGCACAAAGAGCAGGGCGCCCGTGCTGCCGCTGGCCAGCATGATGAGCCCGGGCCCCGGGCAGATGCCGGACAGTCCCCAGCCCACGCCGAAAACCGCACTGCCGATAAGGAGGCGGCGATCCAGCGGTCGTTTGTTGTCGAGGGGGCAGGCAGCACCCAGCAGCGTCTGCTGCTTTTTGCGCATCCAGAAAAATGCCGGCGCCGCCACAGTAATGGCGCTGGCCATGACCACGGCCAGCGCAGGGTCCCAGTCGCCGGCAATATCCAGAAAGGCGGTGATATTGGCAGGCGTAGTCATGCCGGACAGCACAAGGCCGATACCGAAAAGCAGGCCGGCAGCAAAAGCAATGAGAGTGATGCGATCCGGTTTTTTCACAGCAGATGCCTCGTGATGAATACTGTGAGCATGGCTGTAGCCATGAAAACCAGCGTGGCGAAAATCGAACGTCGCGAGAGATTGGCGATGCCGCAAACACCATGGCCACTGGTGCAGCCACCACCAGTGCGTGTACCAAAGCCCACCAGCAGCCCCGCAATAATCAGCAGCGGCCAGGCCACGGTGGCTGGCGTGGCGCCTTTGGCCGCCAGATAAAAGCCGGGTAAAACCAGTCCGGCCAGAAAGGCCGCGCGCCAGTGGCTGCGGCCGCTATCGCCCCGCAGCAGGCCGGCATGTATGCCACTGATGCCGGCAATCTCTCCGGTAAAAAGCAGCAGCAGAGCCACGGCGGCGCCTATGGCCGCGCCCCCGGCGGCCTGTGGCCAGAGCTCAAATAGGTTCATGTCGCGCCCTCGTTCTTTATGCGCATGCTACACCCGGCTCTTGTTTAGGGAAGATTTAGGATTTTCTTAGGTCCTATTTCGCAACGCCGTTTTCCGCTTCTCCCTAGCATGCTCCTGTCGCTGCTCTTCCGGGAAAGAGCCTTGAGAAAAGCGTTCAGGAGGATGAGTCATGCAAGCACAACGTTTCGATATTTATGCACCCATACATAAAGGCATGCGCGCCTTCTTCGCCCATATGCTGGTGGCCGTAGGGCGTCTGGACGGGGAGGACAACGAAGAAGTGGCTGCGGTCATGGCCGAGATGGAAGAGCTGCTGGATTTCTGCCGACGCCATCTGGCCAAGGAAAACGGCTATGTGCATCCGGCACTGGAATCACGCCGCCCCGGGGTTACCGCTGCCATTGTGGCAGACCACGAACACCACGAGCGTGATATTGCCGGTCTTGCCGCACTGGCTTTCACCATACGCCATATACCGGCCCTGCGCCGCGAGAGCGTGATACAGGATCTCTACCGGCACCTCGCCCGTTTCGTGGCGGACAATCTGGCGCATATGGCCGAAGAAGAAAGCGAGAATAATCGCGCCCTCTGGGAAACCCATTCCGATGAGGAAATCATGGCTATAGAGGGCGTGATTGTTGCCTCGCAGACGCAGGAAGAGGCAGGAAAAACCCTGCGCTGGATGTTGCCGGCCATGAGTGCGCAGGAGCGCTTGCGCTTCATGGGGAAAATGCGTGAGGTGGCGCCGGAAGGTACGGTGGAGTCTGTCATCACTGCGCTGCGCCCGCATCTGCGTAGCCATGATCTACGAAAACTGGAGGCTGGCTTGTGCATCAGCCGCCGCCCCATGGATTTTGTTGGTGTTATCTGAGCGCCATTCTTATTTCTATCATTCACTAATGAAAAGGAGTTTGACCATGCAAGCCAAGGCCAGCCGCTGGATATTTGCTGCTATCGCGTATTTCCTCATCGCCGTTTGCTTGGGGGTTTTCATGGGGGCCAGCCATGACCACAGCCTGATGTCCGTACATGCCCATCTCAATCTGCTGGGCTGGGTGTCACTGACGCTTATTGGCGTGATTTACCACCTCTTTCCCAGGGCCGGTGAAAGCCGTCTCGCTACCGTGCAGTTCTGGCTGCATAACGTGGCCCTGCCGCCAATGATGCTGGCGCTGGCCTTTTTGCTTAAAGGTAGTACGGGCGCTGAGCCTGTCATAGGCATCACGTCCATTGTGATATTGGTGTCGGTATTTCTGTTTGCCGGAAATGTGCTGGTAAAGCGGGCTTGAGAGAAAGCCGGCTCTAACGAGCCGGCATTTCTTGCAGAAGGACGGGGCGCGACAGGCGCAGACGAAAACGCCCGCGCCCGGTTTTTTCCAGGGCAATGATATTGCCGCGCTCGTTCAGGCGGCGTTGCAGAAGGATAAGGCGAGCTTCGAGATTGTCATCGATGTCGGGCAACTTGAGGGCGGGGTCAAGACGCAGTTCGCGATTGCTGAACTCGTTGCGGCCTTCGCTGTGATGCAACTGCAAAAGCCGCCAGAAAATGGCGCCGGCTACGCCCTTGATCAGATAGTCCTCACCCAGAAAAATGCTGTCATTGGCCGGGTAATAACGCACAGCCAGCGATGTGCCCATCGGTGCTGGTGCTATGTCGCCTTCTGTTTCATCTTCAGTGCATTCGGCTGCTTGTTGCAGCGACTGCGTGCAGGCGGCCAGCAGCGAGCCTATGGCCATGAGAGCATCTTCATCTTCGTGACTGAAGCGTCGCGACTCCGGGCTTTCCACATGCAGCACGCCGAGAAGGCGTCCCCCGGCCAGTAGTGGCACAGCCAGCTGGCTGTTCGGTTCGCGCAGCCCCGGAAAAGGAATTTCCGTTTCAAAAAGATTGCTCATGCCGGCTTCAGTCGCATGTTCGCGTATGGCGCGGCTGTAGATATATTCCGAGGCCATATGCGCAATGCGTATGGGTGTGCGCACTTCTGCGGCCATGCCGATGATGCCGCGCCCTACCGGAAATTCCGAGCCTATGCCGGACTCGGCATAGCCCCGGCTGGCCACGGTATAGAGTTTGCGGCCACCGGCATCCAGGAAAAGAATCATGGCGTGGCGGATATGGAAAAATGCCTCCAGCCCTTCGAGGGTTTTTTCCAGCAGGGACGCGAGATCGGAGCAGAGTGAAATGCCGGCAGTGAGACGACGTTGTGCGGCCAGACGATTCAGTATCCCTGTTGGTGGGGCGGCTTCATCGCCGGGCACATGCTCGATATCCAGCACCTGATAAATATCGGCACCGCGCAAATGGAAAATTCCACTCATGCCGGTTTGCGAGGCTATGCCGGCCAGCTTGGCCTTCATGCTTTCAAACACGGGGCCTTCCATTTCCGTGTGCCGGTAAAGCAACGCAAGACGGAAGCGTGCACCGGTTTCCGGATGCAGCACGATGACTGTCACCTGCGGGTTGGCCAGGATGTTTTCACGAGTCTTGTTGAAAAACTGGAAGGAGAGGGCGACATGCGCCCCATCCACGAAATGCACCTGTGAGACATAGGTGACATTGGGCGTGCCGTCCGCGCTGCAGGTGGCCACGGCAGCAGGAATTTCACCCTCCAGGCAGGGACGTATGTCTTCCAGGCTGACCGTGCTCATGCGCTCAGCCTTGTGCCGGCTTTTGGGCCCGGCGTCTGTTCAAAAATATCGGTGGGTGCAAAGACCACGGCCATCATGTCGGCCATGTCACGGCAGTGCACGGAATAGGCAAGGTCATGCGCATAGCCCAGTGGGATAAGCGTGTTGGCAAACGCCTCACGCTGTTGCACGGCCGTGGCGACATCGTCGGTGCCGGCTGCTCGTATCTCCAGAACACGGCCTTTGACCTGCAGTGTGCGGTTGGTGCTGGGCGAGGAAAACACCACGGCCAGTGCAGCGGTGGCGGCCAGATCGGTCAGCAACTGCCGGGCCTGCGAGGGATGGAGCAGCAGTGTCACCTGCTCGTGACCAGCCGCCACATGGCAGCCGGCCGAGCGCGCCAGTGAGGGCACGCGTCGTACATCGCGCGAGGCGACGCTGATGGAAATTCCGCTTTGCATGAAGCGGGCAACATCATCCGTGAGCAGTGACATATCCGGGGCCGGCAGGGGATTGCGCCTATCCTGCCGCATGCCTGCACGGGCGTGAAGCCCGGAAAACGGGGAGTTTAATCCGAGCGCTCAGCCAGCCAGTCCGCGGTCTGCTTCCATGCCGTGCTGGAAGCCTTGCTGCCGGAAAGAATGCCCATATGGCCGCCGGGCACCACATTGAAACTGCGATCCGGCGAGCTCACCAGATCCATGAGCGTGACCACGGCATCGCGCGTCACCATGGTGTCGCTCTTGCCGGCAAAAGCCAGAAGGTTTGCAGTGATGCGATCCAGTCGCGCTTCTTCATTGCCGATCGGCATGCGGCCATCGGCCATTTCATTGTCTATCCAGATGCGCACCATCATGTCCTGGATGATGCCGCCGGTGTAGGCCACCATGTGATCGAGGAAGGAGGCGTTGGTGGCGTGGTCCACCACGAATTCTCTATCACCTAGGTTCTTCAGCAGATCCCAGTAACCCATCACGCTGCCTACCGGATTGGTGAGCTTGAAGCCGACGGTATTGATCCAGCCCGGCGTATGCAGCAGGCGCGGGCTCACATTATGTATGCGAAAGCCGGTGTTCTCGCGCACCCATTCCGCGCGCGCACTGATGAACTGGTAAACCTTGCCGAGCTGGCCGGAAGCATGCGAGTTGATGGGCGAACCCAGCACCACCTGATTGCGTATGCGCTTGTCGTGGCCCAGTCCACCATAACACAGGGTGATGATGCCGCCCATGCTCCAGCCATGCAGGGAAAGTTCTTCTTCACCGCTATGCGTGCGGACCTTGTGCAGATATTCCGGCAACAATTCGGCGGCATAGGTGTGCAGGTTGTAATGCGTCTGCTTGAAGCCGGGTATGCCCCAGTCGATGAGATAAACATCAAAGCCGCGCGCCAGCAGGTATTTCACCAGGCTGCGCTCGGGGAAGAGATCGTAGATCAGCATATTCACCGCCAGCGGCGGCACGATCACCAGCGGCACGCGATGTCGCTTGCGGCTCACACGCAGCGTTTCGCCATCGACGATGATCACGTCCTCATGCAAGGGGCGGTAGTGGCGCAGCGAGACCAGACCGTTATCGTGGATCACGTCATAAGGCGTGAGACCGGCCTGGGAAATTTCCTTGGCATGCAGCAGTCGATCACGGGCATTACCCAGCACGTGGCTGGCGCGCTGGCGCAGGCTGGGACGAGTGCCCGTATGGGAGGTGGTGTGCGCGGCTTTCTGGTAACTGCTCATCAGGGGAATCCGGCCAGAGTGAGGATGGGGCTCAGGCCGCGGAATCTACGCCCGT
>JAVHYE010000177.1 GCA_031119295.1 Pedobacter sp.
ACTGCCGTAGAAAGCACCGGTCTGCAAACTCACATCAGCTCGCCCCAACAGCATGGGGCCTGACTCCAGCAACAACTCCTCGCCATCGCTATATTCACGCCAGTCAAACCAGTAAGCATCGCCACCCAGACCAATATTCCATTTCAATTCTTCAGCCTGTGCTGGCAAGGAAAAAACCATCACAGCCAGCAATGACAGGCCTGCATTTTTCAAAAAGCGCCTCACCGCAATATCCCCCGTTAGCCGTCGCAGCAAGTCATAAAAACGTCATGATGCAGCCACGAAAACACCATATCAGCCCAATAATCTAGGCTGCCGCCACCGGACCTGGCAGCGGCAGCTGCGCCGCATCATATCAAGGCAAACATTACAGTCTGGAAGACCGTAGCTTTGCCAAGGAAGCCTTCATGTCCCTGCCCGCCATCGAACTGCAGCGCCTTTTGCTGCAACGCGATCTGCGCATGCGTTTCCAGCCCATCGTCAACACCCGCGAACGCACCGTTCTCGGTTATGAAGCCCTGGTCCGCGGACCGGAAAATTCCCTGCTGCATTCGGCTACGGATCTTTTTGCCACCGCACAGGAACAAGGCTCACTGGCGGCACTGGAACTCATCTGCCGCGAGATGGCCTGCCAGCGTTTTGTCGAGCTCAATCTGCCGGGCAAGCTCTTTCTCAATGTCAGCCCCATGGCCCTCACCGATCCGCAGCATCCACAAGGCGAAACCCTGCGCATATTGGAACGTGTTGGTCTGGCGCCATCACGTGTGGTGATAGAGCTCTCCGAACACTATCCCACGCAGGACATAGAGCTGCTGGCACGTGCGACGCGGCATTATGCCGGCATGGGCTTCCAGATTGCGATTGATGATCTGGGCTCTGGCTATTCCGGACTGCGCCTCTGGTCGGAAATCCGCCCGGACTACGTGAAGATAGACCGGCACTTCGTGGCCAATATCCAGAACGACCGCATCAAGCGCGAGTTCGTGCGCTTCATACGCGATATTTCCAGCCGCATAGGCTGCCATGTGATTGCCGAGGGCATAGAAAGCGCCAGCGAATACCTCACGCTGCACGGCCTGGGCATCAGCAATCTGCAGGGCTTTTATCTCGGCTATCCGCAGGAAGTGCCGGAGCCCGTGGTGAGCTCCACGCCTTTCCTGCAGCATGCCGGCATGGAAAAGATTCCGGGGCACAATCTGCCGGCATCAGGGCTGCAGATTCCCGCCTGAGCGCCGCGGCCTCACATCATCAAGCAGCGGTAATGCCGACAGCAGCATGAGCCAGGCCGCCAGCGCCATGCTGGCCGCAAAGCCGAAGTGCTTGAAGCCCAGTGCTCCCGTCAATGCTCCCGTAAAAAAGAACAGCACCAGCGCCGCATGCAAACGCAGGCGCTGACGGTTATCAGCCTCGGTTTCCGCAGCAACGGCATGACCTCGCCAGAACAGCCAGCGCCCGATTTCTATGCCGACATCGGTGATCAGGCCCGTGACATGGGTAGTGCGGATTTCTGCGCGGGAAATCTTGGTGATGATGGCGTTCTGCAGGCCCATCATGAAGCAGAGCAGCAGCACGGTATAAGGCACATAAAACGCGACATGCGCCTGTATACGTGCGCCCAGCATGCCGAACAGCAACATGAGCACAGCCTCCAGCATAAGCGGCAGCGCGTATTCACTTTTCAGTGCCCGATTGCGCCCCCAGTTCACCAGCCAGGCACACACAGCGGCGCCCAGTACAAAACTCAGCACAGAAACCAGGCCGGCCAGCGCCATCACGAACTGCCCCAGCACCAGATTGTCTGCCACGGCGGAGACTATGCCGGTCATATGCGAGGTGTATTCCGCCACGGCCAGAAAACCACCGGCATTGGCGGCGCCGGCAATGAAAGCCAGATTCAGACCGAGCTGGTAATTGCGCCGCGGACTGCGCTCGCTGCCGGCAATCTGCCGCCAATAATCGAGAGCCATTATTCAAGCTCGCATCATTCAAACCAGGGATGATCACTCATGCGCTCGCTGACAAAATCCAGAAAGGCACGCAAGGCAATCGGCATATGTTCGCGACTTGGATACATGGCATAGAGCCCACCATTGCAGACACGATATTCCGGCAGCACCGGTAACAACTGCCCGCTGGCGACAGCATCCGCACACAAAAACGGTGGCGCCAGTGCAATGCCGAGACCACTTACGGCGGCATCGCAGGCCATGCTGACATTGTTCACAGTAAAACGTCCGGTGAGCGTAAGCTTGCAGGCGGCCTGACCGCCATCACGAAGCGTTTCCTTGAAAAGCTGTACCGTATTTTCCTTGGTCTGCATGAAAAGAATCACTTCATGCGACGTCATGTCTTCCGGTTTTTTCGGAATGCCGTGGCGACCGAGATAAGCCGGGCTGGCATAAAAACGTGCTGACAGATTGCCCAGCTTACGCGCCACCAGTGAAGAGTCGCGGAACTCGCCTATACGCAGGCCGAGATCAAAACCTTCATCCACCAGATTCACCACACGCCCGGAGAGCTCCACCTCCATGCTCACTTCCGGATAGCGCTGCATGAATTCGGCAACAACACGGCCCATGAATTTCATGCCCAGCTCCACCGGCATGGTGATGCGCAGATTGCCGCGCGGGCTTTCCTGCAGCTGCGTCACGGCCTGCTCGGCATCGCGCAGCTCGCCCAGCACGCGGCGGGTACGATCGAAGAAGACCTGACCGGCCTCGGTGAGATGCAGCTTGCGCGTGGTGCGCTGCAGCAGGCGCACCCCCAGATCAGCTTCAAGACGGGACAAGGACCGGCTGACCGAGGACTTGGGCTGGTTCAGCCGGGCTGCAGCCGCCGTCAGGCTGCCCTCGCTGACCACTCGCTCGAAGACCGCCACATCGTTCAGATCCACCTTACACCCCCGCATCCGACATTGTTACCAATGAGGCAACAGTCTATTCCGAAAGGCCAGACTAATCACCAGAAGGGAACAATACTAATCTTTGCTCATCCCGGGTGCGGCCAGAAACAGCTAGCCCCGACCAACCCATAAGGAGGGCGCATCATGATCAACGTCCGCAAGAGTGCAGACCGTGGCCACGTCAGCTTTGGCTGGCTCAATGCCAAGCATTCCTTTTCCTTCGGTTCCTACCATGACCCGCGCCATATGGGCGTCTCCGCCCTGCGGGTGATCAACCAGGACATCGTGAAGGCTGGCACCGGCTTCCCGCCCCACGGTCACGACAATATGGAAATCCTGACTCTGGTGCTGCGCGGCGCCATCACCCACCGCGACAGCATGGGCAACGAAGCCCGTCTGCCTGCCGGTGAGTTCCAGCTCATGAGTGCCGGTACCGGTGTGACGCACAGCGAGTACAACCGCGATGGCGACACTCTAGAGCTGCTGCAGATCTGGCTGTATCCGGATGTGGAAAATGCCGAGCCGCGTTACCAGCAGAAGCGTTTCCCGGAAGTAAAGGGCCTGCAGCTGGTGGTCTCGCCTGATGGCGAAAACGATTCGCTGCTGATCCGTCAGCAGGCGCGCATCTACCACGGCCGCTTCGATGCCGCTCAGGAAGAAGCACTCACCCTGGCCGGCAAACGGGCCTGGATACAGGTAATCAAGGGTGAAGTCGTGGCCAACGACAGCATCCTGCAGGACGGTGACGGCGCCGCTGTTGATGGCGAAACCCTCGTCACCCTGCGCGCCAACCGCGACAGCGAATTCCTGCTCTTCGATCTGCCGTGAAAGCAAACGGCCACAGTGAAAGCTGTGGCCGTTTTTTCAAAGAACCCTGAAAACACCGAATAACGAAGTGGAGTCTGAAATGAATACTGCCCTGAATGATGCCGCCCTCAAGCAACTCTTCACCGAGGCCCGCACGCATAACGGCTGGCTGGACAAGCCTGTCAGCGATGAGCTGCTGAAACAGCTTTACCAGCTCACCGTGATGGGCCCGACAGCCGCCAACTCGCAGCCCCTGCGCGTGGTGTTCGTGAAAAGCGCCGAGGCCAAAGCCCGACTCAAGCCGCATCTTTCGGCCGGCAATCTCGACAAGACCATGAGCGCTCCCGTCACCGCCATCATCGCCAGTGACTACGCCTTCTATGAGCAATTGCCCACGCTGTTTCCGCATGCCGATGCCAAGTCGTGGTTCGTAGGCAACCAGCCTTTGATTGATACATCTGCTTTCCGCAATGGCTCACTGCAGGGTGGTTATTTCATCCTGGCCGCACGTGCCCTGGGCCTGGATACCGGTCCCATGTCCGGCTTCGACAATGCCGGTGTGGACAAGGAATTTTTTGCCGGCACCGCTATCAAGTCCAACTTCCTCGTGAATCTGGGCTACGGTGATGTCGCCAAGCTTTTCCCGCGCAGCCCGCGTCCTGATTTTGCGGATTTCGCCAAAATTCTTTAAAGCGTTTTACTGACAAGCAACAGCACTGTTCATTCCGCCCTGAGGAGCAAGACCATGGAATTCTTCCGCAGCATCAATAACAAAGTGGCAGAAATCGTCGCCAATCCCGCCGTCAACAGCGTGTTCATACTCGCCGCGCGCGTACTCATGGCCGCCATTTTCATCACGGCCGGTCTCAGCAAGCTGGGCGCGGGTTATGCCGGCACCGCCGGCTATATGGCCTCGGTAGGCCTGCCCACCTTCCTGCTGCCGCTGGTGATATTGCTGGAAATCGGCGGCGGCCTCGCCCTGATCGTGGGCTTCCAGACGCGTCTGGCCGCGCTGGCGCAGGCCGGCTTCAGCATCATCTCGGCCTTCATCTTCCACAGCGCACCGGACCAGATGCAGCAGATCATGTTCATGAAGAATCTGGCCATGGCCGGCGGCCTGCTCGCTTTCACGGTGTTTGGCGCTGGTCGGCTCAGCCTTGATGCCGAGACCCGCTGACCCCATATCGCTCTTGTAACAACTTCATGGTGTCTCTCTACCCCTGAGAGATCTTGGCCCGGCACGATGCCGGGCTTTTTTTTGGATGTCTTTTCTCTGTCCCTGTATACGCGTGCTGGGCTTTGCTTTTGCGTGGCCCGGGAGTGCGGGATTGTTGCATCGTCGGGGATTCGGTGAAGTTCTCCGACATGGTTGCACCGGCTGTTTCTCTGCGAGGCCGTTGCGCCCTGCCGGCGGGGCCTCACTTTCCTTTGTCTCGCCAAAGGAAAGTAAGCAAAGGAAATGCGACTCCTGCGGAGTGCCCTTCAACGGGTTCTGTTCATTGCTATAGCCGAGGACATCCGGGTGGTGCTCGCGCATTCGCGACTCGCAATCAGCTTCTGTGCTTTTTATTACGCCCGGGCCGTAGGTAGAGCATGCCGCTGGCAGCGGACTCGCTACGCTTGCCCTCAGCACTGGCACTTGCTTCGGAAATTCCGGTGAGTCCGTATGGAGAATTGTGTCAATACACTTGAAGCCCCACTGGAGTCTTGTGCCAGCTATACCGCCAATCATGCAGCCGTTATCCTCACCGCTTCATGAAACA
>JAVHYE010000178.1 GCA_031119295.1 Pedobacter sp.
TGGAGAAATTGCTGGAGGATATTTCCTTCAATGCCTCTGATCTGGCGGCCGAAGTTCACGGCGCCGTCCTGCAAATCACGGCCGATGATGTGCAGAAGCATCTGGGCAATCTCGTGCAGGACGAAGACCTGAGCCGCTTCATCCTGTGACAAGAATGTGAGGCACTTGGCATTTATGGGCAGGACAAGCCTGCTCATGAATGCTGGGCGCCACGCATTTACAAAAAGCAGCATACCCGCCAGTCAGCAGTTTTCCGCCCTGAACGGCCGCAAAAAGTGCATGACTGGATATTCATGCGATCAGTCACGCCGAACTTGTCATTTTCATTCAATAAAACTGTCCCTAGGATGCAAAGCGTCATCAAGCGCTGGCATGCAGGCTGCATTTCAAGCCATCACTGCAGCATGCACCAAGGACAGATTTGCCTCGCACGCGGACCGGATGTTCGCCGCAGTATCCCAACCATCATCCGGAGTTCCGCTTCATGAAACGCAGTCTTGTTGCTCTCCTGCCCCTCGCTTCCCTTGGCCTGCTCGGTAACGCTCACGCTGCCACCGACACCACTACCTTCAACGTCACCATCACCATCACCGAGTCCTGTGATATCCACACCGTTGCCGCCACCGATGTGGATTTCGGCAGCGTGGTGCGCAGCAGTGCCGCCGTCAGCGAAAGTGCTAGCGGCAATCTCGTGGTGAATTGCAGCGATGGCACGCCTTACACCATCGGCCTCAATAATGGCGGCAATTATTCCGGCAGCCGCCGCATGACCGATGGCACGAACTTCGTGAGCTACGGCCTCTTCCGCGACAACGCCCACAGCAATCCCTGGGGCAATACCACCGACCTGCTGAGCGGCACCGGTGATGGCACTGACCAGAACATTCCGGTCTACGGCCTTGTCACCAGCGTCAACGTGCCCGCTGGCACGTACAACGACATAGTGACCGCCACCGTCACCTACTGATAAATCCCATCGGAGTCTCCCATGCCCGGTTGCCTGCAACCGGGCCGTCCTGCGGCCTTGCGCCGCGGGCTGGCCCCGTTTTTCCTGCTGTTCGCCTTGTGCCTGCTGCTGCCGTCTGCGCAAGCAGCCAGTCTGCAGGTCTCGCCCATTTCGCTGGAATTCAAGGCGGATGAACCGGCGCAGGCCCTGTGGCTGAGCAATAGCGGCAAGGAAGCATTGCGCGCGCAAGTGCGTGTGATGCAGTGGACGCAAAATGCCGATGGCGATCAGTTGCAGGCCAGCCGCAATCTCGTCGCCAGCCCACCCATGCTGCTGATACAGCCGGGACAAAAACAGCTGGTGCGCATCATTCGCCCGCAAATTGATAAATCCGATACAGAGGCCAGCTATCGCCTGCTGATCGACGAATTACCGGCTACCGAAGGCAAGCCTGCGTCCGGCCTGCAATTCCTGCTCAGTTATTCCCTGCCGGTTTTCATCACGCCGCAGGGTCTTGCTCCTGCATCAGGCCGTAATCTCAAGCGCAGCATGCCGACAGGCCTGAATGCAGAAGCGCTTGTGCAAGACGACAAAGTAGTACTGGCCATCAGCAATACAGGCCGTCAGCGCCTGCGCCTGAGTCAGCTGGTGTTTATCGACAAGAGCGGAAAAACGCACATGCTGGAAGCCGGTCTGCTGGGTTATGTGCTGAGCGGCAATCGCATGCAGTGGCCACTCTCGCTCTCGCCGGAAGTTTTCCGTGCCGGTGGCGTTTTCAAAATCCGTTTCAATGATGATGCCGACAGCCAGGAATTACCTCTGGCCCGCCCTGCTGGCTAGCCTGTCCGGTCTCCTGCTTCCGGCTGCTTCATTTGCAGCTGGCAGCTGGGTATTGGCTTCGAGCACGCAAGAGCGGGAGAACCCGGCGTCAGCAGCAGGTGTCGACCTTGATCAAGAAAAAAGCCACGACGAAGAGCTTTATCTCGAAGTCGTGCTGAATGGCGAAAACAATCGCCAGCTTGCGCGCTTTATTCGCCGTGATGAAAAATTTCTCGCCAGCGCTGCCACCTTGCGCACCCTTGGCCTGCGCTGGCCCGGCAGCGAATCCGCGCAAGGCCTGCAGGATTTGTCGCAATGGCCCGCCCTGCGCCTACATTACGACGCCGGCTTGCAACGCATGACTCTCACCGCGCCCGTCGACATGCTGGAGCGCAGCACCACGCTGAATGAACGCCGTGATTCGCCACAGGCCGATCCGGTCTTGCGCCAGCCCGGCGCCGTCCTCAATTACGATCTCTACGGCCAGCGCTCGGATGAGCTCAGCCAGTTCAGCGCTTACAGCGAGCTGCGTTTTTTCGGCTTGGGTCCCGGCCTCTGGAGCAATAGCCTGCTCAATCGCTACAGCAGCAGTGACACTCCCGGCGGCAGCGCGGCAACAGACAATCTGCGCCTCGATACCAGCTGGCGCTGGGACCAGCCCGACAGCATGACCTCGCTCACGGTGGGAGACACGCTCACCGGCTCACTTTCCTGGTCGCGCAGCACACGCATCGGCGGCCTGCATTTCGGTCGCGATTTCAGTCTGCAACCGTATCGCACCACGGCACCGCTGGCGGTTTTCACCGGCGAGGCCGCACTGCCTTCCACCGTGGATCTTTATATCAATGGCCTGCGCCAGCTCAGCCAGCCGGTGCCGCCGGGACAATTCGTGCTCAATACCGTGCCGACCACGACAGGCCTTGGTTCTGCACAGGTTGTGGTGACGGATATGACAGGCCGCAGCCAGACCGTGAATCTGCCGTTTTATGGCGCGCCGAATTTATTGCAAGCCGGCCTCAGCGACTGGTCACTGGATTTGGGCTTTGTGCGCCAGAACTACGGCCTGCGCTCTTTCGATTACGCCGATCGTCCCATGAGCAGCGCCACCGGCCGTTATGGCTGGAATAACACGCTCACGCTGGAGGGCCATGGCGAATTCGGCGAAGGACTGCAAATGGCCGGTGGTGGCGGACTCTGGCGTCTGGGCGAAACGGCCGGCGTGGCCAGTGCCAATCTGGCGGCCAGCCATGCCGATAACGATTTTGTCAGCGATAGCGGCCAGCAGCTGGGCCTGGGCTATCAGTGGAACCGTCGTGATCTTTCTCTCGGCGTGACAACCGAACAACGCAGCAGCGGCTTTCGCGATGTCGCCAGCCTTAACGGCAGCCTGCTCAGCAAAAGCAGTTTCGCCGTTTATGCCGGCATCAATGACGATGAACTCGGCAGCTTCGGCATGGGCGTGGTTGCGCAGGACTATTTCGATGCCGAGTCATCGCGCTATTTCACCCTGAACTGGTCGCGCCAGCTGCTCTGGAATGCCTCGGTGAATTTTTCCCTTGTGCATGATCTTAAAGAAACCGGCCGCGACTCTGCTTTTCTCTCGCTCACGCTGCCGTTGGACCGCTACCGTCGTGTCGGCGCCAGCCTGCGCCAGAGCAATGGCGAAAGCCGCCTCACGCTGGATGCTTCGCAAACAGCGCCCTATGACCACGGCGGCTGGGGCTGGCGTGTGGAAAGCACGCCCGGCACTAATTACCGCAGCCAGGCTGAAATCAATCAGCTCGGTCGCTATGGCCAGTGGGCCGCCGGTGTTTATGGCAGCAGTGCCGGCAACTCCGGCTATGCCAGCGCCAATGGCGCGGTGAGCTTTTTGCCGCAGGGCGTGCATGCCATGCGCCAGGTCAGCGATGCTTTTGCCGTGGTCAGCACCGATGGCGTGCCCGATGTACCGGTGCGTCTGGAAAATCGCCTGGTCGGCAAGACTGATGCCGACGGCCTGTTCTTCATGCGCGATCTCAACAGCTACCAGCGCAACCAGATCAGCATCGACACGCTCACCCTGCCCGGTGATCTCGCCATTGAAACCACGCGTGTGGACGCCGTGCCTGAAGCGCGCAGTGCCGTGCTCGCCCATTTCCCCATGCGCCGTATACAGATTCTTGAGCTCAATCTGAAAGATGCGCGCGGCCAGTGGCTCCCGGCCGGCAGCCCTGTGTGGCTGGGCCATGAATTGCCCGCGGCCAATACCGAGCCACTGACTGTCGTCGGTCATGAGGGTTTTGTTTATCTGGAAAATCCGCCGGAAAAAGCCACGCTCTGGGTGAGCCTGCCCACGGGCCGCTGCCGTGTCGTGCTGCCAGCGCTGCCTGCTGCCGGCCCCATCAATCTGCCTGCACAGACCTGCTACTGAGAACGCCATGACGACTTATCGCACCGGCTCACTCCTCGCCCTCTTGCTACTCGCCAGCTCGCTTTTTTTAAGCGCCGCACCAGCGCAAGCGGCGAGCTGCTGGGTCAGCGGCAATCCCACTTTCACTTTCAGCGATGTGAATCTGGACAGCCTCACTGACACCACGGCCAGCCTCGGCTATGTCTGCCAGTCCGATGCCAGCACCACCTATTTTGCGCTCTGCCTCTATATGGCCGACGGCACGCCCATTACCGGCGTGAATCCGCGCTATATGACCAACTACAACAGCTCCACCCTGCAATTCGATCTTTATGGTGATGCCGCACGCACACAGAAACTGGGTTATGAAGGCAGTGGCCTGCCACCACTGACCTGGAGTGTTGCCGTACCCGGCGGTTATCAGCAAACCTCCACTCCACGCACGCTGTATGCGCGCATACCCGGCGGACAAACCTCGCTGGTGGCTGGCAGCAATTATCAAAGCCAGATGCCCAATTCCACGCTCTATTACAGCTGGAGCACCGGCACTCCACCCACGAGCTGCACCAGCAGCAATGCCAGCGCCGTGCATTTCTACAGCAGCGCCACGGCCACCGTTCCCAATACCTGCAATATCAGCGCAGCCACCGATATGGATTTCGGCAATGTGGCCGGACTCGGCACAGCAATAAATCAAACTTCTTCCATCATGCTGCGCTGCCCCAGCGGCACGACATGGCGTGTGGGCCTGAATAACGGCAGCCATGCCAGCGGTACCACGCGGCGTATGGCGTCGGGCAGCAACTACATCAGTTATGATTTGTATCGCGACAGTGGGCACACGCAGCGCTGGGGGACGAGTCTGGGCACGGACACTTCCAATGGCACCGGTTCAGGAATGAATACCGCCATCACCCTGCCGGTGTATGGCCGCGTGCCGGCGCAGGCGACCACGGCCTCCGGGACTTATTCGGACACGATTACGGTGACGCTGACTTACTGAAAAAAATGCACAAAAAAGCCGGGCTTGCCCGGCTTTTTTTATTTGGCGCGGATGAAGCTCAAGCAAGGCCGCGGAATTCCTCGCGTATCAATTGCTCCATGGTGTAGTAGCCGCACTCCTCTTCACCGGAAAGGCGCTTGAGGGCATAGAGAGCTCCCTGACCAAAAGCATTACGGCTGATGGACTCATGCACAAGACGCAGGGTCTGGAAGGGGAAGCCGAAAATCACTTCGTGCTTGCCGACAATGCCGCCGACCCGTATCGAATTGACCTGCGTTTCTGTATCCAGCCCCAGTGATTCGGCCAGACGCA
>JAVHYE010000179.1 GCA_031119295.1 Pedobacter sp.
CCGAATATGCCGGCCACAATCACGCAGGACAGGAAAAAGACTTTTTGCGGGAAACCTTCCGGCCCCAGCAGTAGGCCCCAGATCAGGCCCGCGACCAGAAAGCCGTTATAAAGCCCCTGATTTGCGGCCAGGGCACGGGTCTCATTGGCATAAGCCTCTTTGAGACCAAAAGTCTTGCGACCCAGGGGCTTGGTCCAGAGAAACATTTCCAGAATCAGGAACCACAAGTGCAGCAAGGCCACAAAAGCCACCAGCACGTTTGCCAGAATTTCCATTACCTTGCTCCTTGCTCTTTATTTCCTGATTAGCCCAGCAGATAGCCGCCATCAACAGTCAGGCAGATACCGGTGGTATAGCTGGAAGCCGGCGAGACCAGATACAGCACAGCACCCGCCATTTCATCCGGCTGCGCAACGCGGCCCATAGGCACATGCTTGAGCAGCTCTTTCAGGATGCCGTCATTTTTCATGAGGGCGGAAGCCAGCTTGGTATCGGTGGGGCCCGGCAGCAATGCATTCACGCGAATGCCTAATGGCGCGACTTCTTTGGCAAAAGATTGCGTCATGGAAATCACGGCGGCCTTGGTGATGGAATAGATACCCTGACCCCAGCCCGGCAGTTTGCCGTTGACCGAGGCCACATTGACGATGGCACCGCCACCGCCTTTTTCCATCAGCTTCACGGCGCGTGCCGACATGAAGAAATACCCGCGGATATTCACATCCACGGTCTTGGTATAAGCACCAAGATCCGTGTCCTGTATCGGACCGAAATAAGGATTGGTGGCGGCATTATTCACCAGGATGTCGAGGCGGCCATGCTTCTGCTGCACAGCAGAAAACAGCGCGTCAATCTGGTCCATTTCACCGATATGGCAGCCCATGGCCTCGGCACTGCCACCTGCTTCACGAATGGAGGCAGCGACTTCCTCGCAGGCCTCGGCCTTGCGGCTGACCAGAATCACGTGTGCGCCCTGCCCGGCCAGCAGACGGGAAATGCCTTCACCTATGCCGCGACTGGCACCGCTGATGAGAGCAATCTTGCCCTTGAGATTGAAGAGTTCAGTCATGGCGGTCTCCTTTATCGATACGTAATGAGAGAGGCATCGTTATGCACATCGAGATGTGCCGTGCCGTTGAAGGATTGCAGCGTGGCCTCGCCCTGACGGTAAAGCACGCGCGTCACACTGCTGTTCAGGGTGATGGCATTCAGGGCAAAGCTGTTGGCATCGGAGAAATCCAGCAGGGCCTGCACCATCACACTGACGACGCCGCCTGAGGTGAAGACAATGGCATCACCGCCGGGCTCACGCAGTTTTTCAAAAGAATCCCGAACCCGCTGGCGGAAGACGGACCAGGATTCGTTGTATTCGCTGTCGTGCTTGCCCTCATGCCAGCGTGCTACAGCTTCTATGAATATCTTGTGGAAGGCCTGACGCGGACGCGGGGTTTCGGCCAGGAATTTCGCCAGAGCAGCCTTGTCGCCAAACAGGGGCCAGTACACTTCCAGCACGTTTTCGTGGTCGAACTCGGCAATGCCGGTCAGGGTTTCATATTCGAATTCACGGCCGAAACCGCGACTGAAAGACTCCAGGCTTTCGCGATGGCGGCGCATGGGGCCGCAAATCACGCGACCGGGTTCCATGCCGCGCTCTTTCCACCACTGCCCCAGCAGCTGGCACTGGCGCATGCCCAATTCGGACAGTGCGTCGTAATTGTCGGAGCCAAAAGAGGCCTGGCCATGTCGTACGAGATAAAGCGTTGCCATCAGATTTTCGATGCCTTGATAAGATTGAGGCAGCGCTGCTCCAGGTAATTCACCATGAAGCCGAACTGCGCGAAAGCGGGGTTGTCGGTCTGCTTGTGGTAATAGCGATACCAGATTTGCTGGGCGATGACGGCAAGACGGAAAATGCCGTAGATGTAATAGAAATCCACGCTCTGTATCTTGTAGCCGGTCTTGTCCAGGTAATAGGCCACGACCTCGTCACGCGTCATCATGCCGGCCGCATTGCTGGGCTGGCGGCGCATACCCTGCAGCACGGGATCATCATCAGACTGTATCCAGTAGGTGAGCACGCAGCCCAGTTCCATGAGCGGATCACCCAGGGTGGCCATTTCCCAATCCAGCACACCGATGACGTGTGCGGGGTTGTCTGCATCCAGCACCACATTATCCAGACGCCAGTCATTGTGTATGAGGGTGATGGCGATTTCCTTTTCCGGTTTTTTTTCTTCCAGCCAGGCAATCACTGCTTCGAAATCATTCACATCCGGTGTACGGGCTTGCCGGAAGCGTTCGCTCCAGCCGCTGATCTGGCGGGCAATATAACCCTCGCCTTTTCCCAGGCTGTCGAGGCCGGCGGCCTTGATATCCACCTTGTGCAATTCGATGAGCTTGTCGAGAAAGCCCTGGCAGAGCTCGCGCGTTTTCTGCGGCGTGAGCAGCAGCTCTTCCGGAAAATCCTGACGCGGAATCACGCCGACGATGCGCTCCATGACATAGAAATCGCAGCCCATCACGCTCTCGTCCTGACACAGGGCGAGTACGGCCGGTACAACCGGATACACCGGCTTCAGCTGCTGCATGATGCTGGCTTCACGCACCATGTCATGCGCACTTTTGGCCTTTTTGCCGAAGGGTGGGCGACGCAGGATGAGATCGCGATTCTCGTAGCGCAGCATATAAGTGAGATTGGAAGCACCACCGGGGAACTGGCGGATTTCAGGCAGGCCCTGCAAGTCCGGCAACTGCTGCTTGAGATAGGCATCAACCTTGGCGACATCCAGCTCTTCGCCCTGCCGCACTTTGCGGGCTTCGTCTATCAGGCTCATTTCACTTCCTTATTTGTTTTAGCGCTGCATATACCGGCCAAGCTCCAGCTTGGCGATAAGGCGGCGATGCACTTCATCCGGGCCATCCGCCAGACGCAGAGCCCGACAATACGAGAAAAGGCCGGTCAACGGCAGATCATCCGACACACCGGCAGCGCCATGCATCTGTATGGCGGCATCGATGATGTCCAGCGCCATATTGGGCGCCACCACCTTGATCTGGGAAATCTCGCTCATGGCGGCCTTGTTGCCGACTTCGTCCATCATCCAGGCGGCTTTCAGCGTGAGCAGACGGGCCTGTTCTATCGACATGCGTGCATTGGCGATGACATCGCCGTTACCCCCCAGCAGAGCCAGCGGCTTGCCAAAAGCGACGCGACTGATGGCGCGTTTGCAGAGCAGTTCCAGCGCTTTTTCCGCCGCGCCTATGGCACGCATGCAGTGATGGATACGACCCGGGCCAAGACGACCCTGAGCCACTTCAAAACCGCGACCGGGACCGGCAATGAAATTCGCCAGCGGCACACGCACATTGGTGAAAGTGACTTCACCGTGGCCAAAGGGCTCGTCCAGCTTGCCGTAGACCGGCAGCATGCGTTCGATATTGATGCCGGGTGTATCCAGCGGCACCAACACCATGGAGTGACGCTGATGCTTGGGCGCATCGGCATCGGTATTGGTGAGGCCCATGAAGATGACGAATTTGCAGTTGGGATGGCCTATGCCGGAGCTCCACCATTTGCGGCCGTTGAGAACGATTTCATCGCCCTGCACGACGGCTGTTGCGGCCATATTGGTGGCATCGCTGGAGGCCACATCGGGCTCGGTCATGCAGAAAGCGGAGCGGATTTCGCCGCGCAGCATGGGCTTGAGCCATTGCTCCTGCTGCTCGGGGCTGCCGTATTTGGCCAGCACTTCCATATTGCCGGTATCCGGCGCATTGCAATTGAAGACTTCCGCCGTGAAAGGATTACGGCCCATTTCCTCGGCCAGCGGCGCGTAATCCAGATTGGAGAGACCGGGCGCCCATTCCGTATCCGGCAGGAAAAGATTCCAGAGACCGGCCTCACGTGCACGCTGTTTCAAAGTTTCGATAACCACTGGCTGCTGCCAGGGATTTTCTTTCAGGGCCTGATGGTAGGACGCTTCACGCGGGGCCACTTCGTCCTGCATGAACTGGCGCAAACGGGCCAGATAATCCTGGCAGCGGGGAGAATAGGAAAAATCCATGGCGGGCCTCCTGCAGAGATGAGTGGCAGAGAGACTAGCCCTGCCCCTATGATTCGTCTAATCGATAGTTTGCATAGAGCTCTATTCATTTTATGGATATCCGCAAGCTGGACCTCAACCTGCTGGTGGTGCTGGACGCCATCCATGCCGAAGGCAATCTCACCCGGGCTGCACGACGCCTGCATCTCAGCCAGCCCGCACTCAGCCATGCCCTCGCCCGCCTGCGTGAAGCGCTGGACGATCCGCTGTTCCTGCGTCAGGGCAACCGTATGGTGCCTACCTCCCGCACCTTGCGGCTCATGGGGCCATTACATGAAGCCTTGGGTCTGATCACCGAGGGCATACAGCAAGGTGCACGTTTTGATGCAGCACGTTCACGGCAGGAGTTCCGGCTAGGCCTGCGTGATGTCTTCGAAGCCACCACCCTGCCCCGGCTGCTGGCTGAACTGGCAGTCTCTGCTCCCGAGGTGAGGCTGGCCAGCGTGCGTGCCGAGCGCCGCGAGCTGGAGGCTGATCTGGTGGATGGTCGTCTGGATGTGGCCATAGACGTGCTGCTGCCACTGTCGCCAGATATACGCCGTGAGCCGGTCTCCCATGACCGTTTCGTGGTGGTGGCCCGGGCCGGGCATCCGGCCGTGAAGCGCGGCCGTATCAGTCTGGAGGACTATCTGGCGGCCAGCCATATCCTGGTCTCCTCACGCCGGCGCGGCCCCGGTTTCGAGGATCAGGAGCTGGCCCGCCTCGGCCATGAGCGCCGCATCGTGCTGCGCTGCCAGCATTATTTCGCGGCTTGCCGTGTCGCTGCGGCCAGCGATCATCTGCTCACCATGCCGGCCCAATATGCGGAACTGGCCCATGCCGGGCTGACCACACAACTGCTGGAAGTGCCCATGACCATGCCGCCACTGGATGTGTATCTCTATTGGCATGAAAGCCGGGATAACGACCCGGCAAACCGGTGGCTGAGGGAAAGGCTGGTGGGGTTGTTGAAGGGGGAGCCTGCTAAAGACAGGAAGAAAGGGGTTCGGGCTCAAGTCTCTTAACAGCAAAGCCTGCTTCGTTCGAGGCTGCCCCACGGGGATGATTCGCGCTGCGCGCTCACCCTTCGGGCCGCCAGCGTAGCTGGCGTTCAAGTCCGCTATGCGGACTTGTCGAACCCGGCGTATGCGTTCAAATCATGAAGGGTGAACACCATATAAAAGCAAAAGGCCGGTCACTTTCGTGACCGGCCTTTTGCTTTTATATGGTGACCCCACGGGGATTCGAACCCCGGTTACCGCCGTGAAAGGGCGATGTCCTAACCGTTAGACGATGGGGCCAGAACCTGGTGGAGCTAAGCGGGATCGAACCGCTGACCTCTACAATGCCATTGTAGCGCTC
>JAVHYE010000033.1:0-6334 GCA_031119295.1 Pedobacter sp.
CAAGGAGAAACATCGCGCCGCATCCTGGATGCGGCCTATGCCCTCTTTCTGGATTTCGGCTTCCGGCGCATGACCATGGAAGATGTGGCTCGTCGTGTCGGTGTCAGCCGCATCACGATTTACCGGCATTACAAAGACAAGGACGCTCTCTTCCAGGCTGTCGCCCTGCGCGAAGGTTCGCGTTCACTGCGTAATATCCAGCAGCAGCTGGCGCCCTTGCATGACAAGCCGGAAGCGCTGTTTGTAGAAAGCTTTGTGCTGACCGCGCAAGCAGCCAGCAATCATCCCTTGATCAAGCGCCTGCTAGAAACCGAACCGGAGTGGCTGCTGCCGCATCTCACCGTGAAAAGCGGGCAGCTGTTTGAAATGTCGATTCTCTACTGCAGCAATTTCCTGAGCGATCTGCAGAAGCAAGGGCAGCTGCAACCCTTGCCGGTCAAGGTGGTGGCCGAAGTTCTGGTGCGCCTTCTCCAGTCGGCCGTGCTTACGCCTGGCGGCCTCATGGCTTCAAAGAATGAAGAAGATTTGCGCCATGTGGCCAATCTGCTTCTTATTCCGCTGCGCAATCGGTAAATAATGGAGCGGAGCTCTTTTATTCCGCATTAAATCAGGCATGAAGCCACACAAAACGCCCATCGCCCGATAACGAAACGGCTACATCTGTCGTTTTTTCCAGTCTTCCGCTTACAAAAGCAACGCCTCCCCCGCATTTTCCAACACTCCTGCAACAGCCTGGGCTTCCTCGTCTTTGGGATAAAACGTCTAGCCACTTTGCTGGCTTTCCTACTTAACCCAGAAAAGGATATTCCCATGAACAGCAAATACCTGATTACAGCTGCTTCCCTCGCCGCCCTGCTTGGCACGGCTCCCATGGCATTTGCTGAGAGTGCCGCCAAACCCAAGAGCGCTGATGTCAGCACAGCCATCAGCGATACCGGTATCACCGCCAAGGTGAAATCAAAGTTTGTTGGTGATGAAGTCCTCAAGGGCAGCGATATCAGCGTGACCACGGCCAATGGCGTGGTCAGTCTCACCGGTACAGCCAAAACCTCTGATGCCCGTGACAAGGCCGAAAGCCTGACTCGCGAAGTGGAAGGCGTGCGTAATGTCGATAATCTGCTGGAAGTGCCCGGCAGCGTGGGCAGTGATCTCAAGCAGGCCGGCAAGAAATCCGAACAGGTCGTGTCCGATAGCTGGATCACTACCAAGGTGAAATCCTCGCTGCTGGCTGACGGCACCACCAAGGGCACCAAGATCAGTGTGAAGACGGTGAATCGCGTGGTGATCCTGAGCGGCAATGCCGGCAGCCAGGCAGAAGCCGACAAGGCCGTGGAGATTGCCAAGAGCATCAAGGGCGTAGAAAACGTGGAGTCTTCTGCCCTCAAGATTTCCAGCAAAAGCTGAGTCTTTAGCAACTTATTGGGAAAGGACTTCGTGTGCTGGCTGCTTTCTGGCCGGCACTTCTTCCGGGAAAGGAGATCATCATGCTCGAGACAATCGCTGTTGTGCTCATCATCCTGTGGCTGCTGGGGCTGGTCAGCTCCTACACCATGGGTGGGCTGATACACATCCTGTTGGTTGTCGCCGTGGTAGTCATACTGCTGCGCGTGATCCAGGGAAGACGGGTGGTTTAGCTCGGTCCGTCAATGCCAATAAAAAAGCCCGCGTAGTCGCGGGCTTTTTCATGCACTGCTTTTCAGACAGTCACTTCAAACCAGTTCAGTTTGTCGCGCAATTCAACGACACGACCAACGATGGTGAGTGTGGGGGCATGTATGCCACTGCCCGCCACTTTGCTGGCGATATCGGTGAGCGTGCCCGTCACCACCTTCTGCTGCGGCGTGGTGCCCTGTGACACCAGGGCCACCGGCATATCTGCTGCCATGCCATGGGCAATCAGCTGCTCGCTGATTTTTTCCAGACCTGTCAGGCCCATATACAGCACCAGGGTCTGATGCTCGTGTATGAGTTCATTCCAGGGCAATTCGGGTGAGCCGTCTTTCAGATGCCCCGTCACAAAACGCACGGACTGCGCATAATCGCGATGCGTGAGCGGAATGCCGGCATAGGCCGAGCAGCCATTGGCGGCGGTAATGCCGGGCACCACCTGAAACGGTACGCCCGCCTCGGCCAATTCTTCGATTTCCTCACCGCCACGACCGAAGATGAAAGGGTCGCCGCCTTTGAGACGACAAACCCGTTTGCCTTCTTTGGCCAGGCGCACCAGCAATTGATTGATGTCATCCTGCGGTACGGCATGATCGGCGCGTGCCTTGCCGACATAAATGAAATCGGCATCACGACGGCAAAGATCAAGAATGGGCGGTGACACCAGCCTGTCGTGCACAATCACATCCGCCTGCTGCATGAGGCGCAGGGCACGGAAAGTCAGCAGATCAGGATCGCCCGGCCCTGCTCCCACCAGGTACACCTCACCCACCTGTGACGGCACGGCAGCAGCAAACTCCTGTTTCAGAAAGGCACGTGCCTCATCTTCACGATGCGCATGGACCAGCTCGGCAAAGCGGCCTTGCAGATGTTTTTCCCAGAAAGCACGACGGGCATTGGTATAGGGCAGACTGCTTTTGGCCAGATCGCGGAACTCGCCACAGATTTGTGCAAGACGGCCATAAGCGGCTGGAATCGTACTTTCCAGGCGTGCACGCAGCAGACGCGCCAGCACTGGTGCTTTACCGGTACTGGACACAGCAATGATCAAAGGCGAGCGATCAACAATGGAGGGGAAAATGAACGTGCAGAGCTTGGGATTATCCACCACATTGACGGGCAATTGACGCAGTCGGCAATCCACATGCACCTGCCGGTTTACGGCCTGGTCATCCGTGGCCGCAATCACGAGAGAAACGCCATCGAGATCGCTGGAGGTGTAATCCCCGATACGGGAGCTGCCCTTCCCGGCCGCCAGCTTTTCTTGCAAGCCGGCATTGATAACGGGCGCTACTACATGCACTTGTGCGCCTGCACGCAACAGCATGGAAGCCTTGCGTGTAGCGACGTCGCCGCCACCCACGACCAGCGCTCGCTGGTCATTGATGTTCAGGAATATCGGTAGGTAATCCATCTTTGCTTGCCTGCCATTCTACCGATGTGAATCAGAGTGTGATTTTCTCGAGACCGTTCATATAGCCGCGCAGCACTTCCGGCACAGTCACACTACCATCTTCGTTCTGGTAATTTTCCAGCACGGCCACCAGCGTACGACCCACGGCAAGACCGGAACCATTCAGGGTGTGCACGAGCTCAGGCTTGCCGGCTTCATTGCGGAAACGGGCCTGCAGGCGACGCGCCTGGAAGGCTTCGAAATTCGAGCAGGAAGAAATCTCGCGATATTTCTGCTGGCCCGGCAACCAGACTTCGATGTCGTAAGTCTTGGCGGCAGAAAAGCCCATATCGCCACCACAGAGCACGATAACGCGATACGGCAGACCCAGTGCTTTCAGGATGGCTTCGGCATGGCCGGTCAGCTCTTCCAGCACGCGATGCGAATCTTCCGGCTTCACGATCTGCACCAGCTCGACTTTTTCGAACTGGTGCTGGCGGATCAAGCCGCGGGTGTCGCGGCCATAGGAGCCGGCTTCCGAACGGAAGCACGGTGTGTGGGCGACATATTTCAAAGGCAGCGTGGCAATGATTTCATCACGCACGATATTGGTAACAGGCACTTCGGCCGTGGGAATCAGGTAGTAAGGCTTTTCACCACCGGTCTTGAACAGGTCTTCCTCGAACTTGGGCAGCTGACCCGTACCACGCAGGCTGTCGGCATTGGCCAGATAGGGCACATAGACTTCCTGATAGCCATGCTGCTCGGTATGCGTATCCAGCATGAATTGCGTCAGGGCGCGCTGCAGCTTAGCTAGCGGGCCTTTCAGCACCGAGAAACGGCTACCGGCAATCTTTACCGCCGTTTCAAAGTCCAGCAGGCCGAGAGCCTCACCCAGATCGGCATGATCTTTTGGCGTAAAAGAAAACTCTTTGGGTGTGCCGACACGGCGCAACTCGACATTGTCTTCCTCGCCCTTACCGGCAGGAACAGACTCATGCGGCAGATTGGGGATGGTGAGCTGCAGGTTTTCAAACTCTGCCTGTACGGCTTCAAGATCGGTCTGGGCCGCTTTCAGCTTGTCACCAATGGCATTCATCTCGGCCATCACGGCCGCCACATCTTCGCCCTTGGCTTTCGCCTGACCAATACGCTTGGAACCGGCATTACGCTCGGCCTGCAGCTTTTCCGTTTCCGTCTGCAGGGCTTTGCGCTTTTCTTCCAGCGCAAGAATGGGAGCAGTATCCAGCGTGATATTGCGCACAGCGAGACGTTGGGCCACAAGGGCGATATCGGTGCGCAGCAGTTTCGGGTCCAGCATGATGGCTCTTCTTGAAAAGTGTCAGGTGAATTGTTTGGCCAGCAGAGCGCCGGCCAGTGTGGCGACCAGGCAGATCGTCACACTCATGAATATATTGGCGGCCGCCAGTGGCAGACGGCCCTCCTCGATCAACCTCCAGGTTTCCCAGCTGAAGCTGGAAAAGGTGGTGAAGCCGCCCATGATGCCGGTAACCAGCAGGAGGCGATAGTTCTCCCGCACTTCCCCGGCCTTCAGCACCCAGACCATGATGAGGCCGATCAGAAAGCTGCCGACGATATTTACAAACAGTGTGCCCCAGGGAAAGGCAGGCGCCTGCGGATAAGCCGTCTGGGTCCAGCGATTCACGCCCAGGCTGGCGACATAGCGCGCCACGGAGCCGAAAGCCCCGCCCAATGCCACCAGCAGCAACGCATTCATGGGCGCCCCCCTTTTTTCTGCCCAGGCTGGCGCGGGACACGCTGCCATTCGCTGGCCGTATCCTTCTCGCGCAGATATTTCAGCTTTTCCCCGATCTTTATTTCCAGCCCGCGCGGCACTGGCTCGTAAAAGCGCTCATGCGCAATGGACTCCGGCAGGTAGGATTCGCCGGCCACATAAGCCTCGGGGAAATCATGGGCGTAATGGTATTCCGCACCATAGCCCTGTTCTTTCATCAGTTTGGTCGGGGCATTGCGCAGATGCAGGGGCACTTCCAGCGAGCCGGTTTCCGTTACACGTTTGCGTATCGTATTCCAGGCGTTGTAGACGGCATTGCTCTTGGGGGCCGATGCGAGATAAGCAACAGCCTGGGCAATAGCCAGCTCACCTTCAGGCGAACCCAGGCGCTCCTGCACATCCCAGGCATTAAGACAAAGCGGCAGCGCACGCGGATCGGCATTGCCTATGTCCTCACTGGCCATGCGTACGACACGACGCGCGACATAAAGCGGATCACAGCCGCCATCCAGCATGCGCGCCAGCCAGTAGAGCGCGCCATCCGGATTACTGCCACGTACGGATTTGTGCAGGGCAGAAATCTGGTCGTAGAAATACTCGCCCTGCTTGTCGAAACGGCGGGCATTGCCCAAGAGGCTTTCGGAAACCACGGCCTCGCTGATTTCGCCACCTTCGGAAAGATCGGCGGCAATCTCCAGGATATTGAGCGCGCGACGGGCATCGCCATCAGCTGCGCGGGCAATCTGGCGCAGGGCGGCTTCACCTGCCCTCACCTTCTGTGTGCCCAGTCCGCGCTTTTCATCCGTCAGTGCCTGCTGCACCAGGCGCAGCAGATCGTCTTCTTCCAGACTGCGCAGGACATAGACACGGGCGCGCGAGAGCAAGGCGTTATTCAATTCGAAGGAAGGATTTTCCGTGGTCGCACCAATGAAAATCACCGTGCCGTCTTCCACATAGGGCAAGAAGGCATCCTGCTGTGATTTATTGAAGCGATGTACTTCATCCACGAAGAGCACAGTCTTCTCGCCCATCTGCTTGTGCAGCTGGGCTTCATCTATCGAGGCACGGATTTCCTTCACACCGGAGAGCACCGCAGAAATGGCAATGAAGCGCGCATCAGAAGCGCCGGCCATCAAGCGTGCCAGTGTGGTTTTACCGACACCGGGTGGTCCCCACAAGACCATGGAGTGGATATGGCCGGCATCAATGGCTTCGCGCAGCGGCTTGCCGGGTGCCAGTATGTGCTGCTGGCCGACATAGTCTTCCAGCCGTGTCGGCCGCATGCGGGCGGCTAAGGGCTGGTAGGGAGCGTCGGCCATGATCAATAGCTCAAAGCTGGTCGATGACATCCACACCTTTGGGCGGTGTGAATTCGAATTGCGCAGCGGCGATTGCAGGATTCACCTGCACATTGCTGAAACGGATATCGGTTTTCTGGCCCAGAGCATCCACCAGCACCATCTGCACCAGCTGGTTGCCCTTGAAGCGCACACGCAGGGTTTCGAACAGTGCATCCT
>JAVHYE010000033.1:6344-24613 GCA_031119295.1 Pedobacter sp.
GTGCATCCTTGCCATGCGGCTTGAGCAGGAAGGCCTGTTCACCGGCGCTGCCGGCTTCCTGGGAAATCACGAAGGCTTCGTTCAGTTTGCGTGGATCACCCGAAAGCAAAAGCGCCGGTGTATTGCCCACCTGATCATCCAGCTTTTGCTTGGTGGCCTGCATCAGCTCAGGATCATAAATCCACAGCATCTTGCCGCTGGTGAGCACCATTTGCGGTGAAGGCTTCTGCACCTCCCAACGGAACAGGCCCGGGCGCTTCACGGCCAGCTTGCCGCTTTGTGTGGGCTGCGGACGGCCCTTGGCATCGCTGGTCTGCTGGGCAAAGTCGGCCTGCATGCTGGTGACACTGCCCAATATTTTGGTCAGTGCAGCAGCAGACGCTTCGTCAGCTTGTGCCACGCCAACGGCCAAAAAGCTGAGCAGGGTAAAAACAAAAATCTTCAGGCGCATGAATTACTCCCGGTTGGGCACAACAACTTCGCGCTGGCCATTAGTCTGCATGGGGCTGACCACGCCGGCCATTTCCATGGCTTCGATCAGGCGGGCCGCACGGTTGTAGCCAATCTTGAATTTGCGCTGCACAAAGGAAATGGAAGGCCGGCGGGTTTCCAGCACGAAGTTGACGGCTTCGTCATACAGGGGATCGGCTTCGGGATCGCCACCCATATCGTCATTGCCGCCAAAGCCCTTGCTACCATCGGTGACTTCCAGCGAGCCTTCCAGGATTTCGTCGATATAGTCCGGCTCGCCACGGGCACGCCAGTCGGCCGCCACACGATGCACTTCCTCGTCACTGACAAAAGCGCCGTGCACACGCTCCGGCAGACTGGTGCCGGGCGCGAGATAAAGCATGTCGCCATGACCCAGCAGCTGATCAGCGCCACCCTGATCGAGAATGGTACGCGAGTCGATCTTGCTGGAGACCTGGAAGGCAATACGCGTGGGCACATTGGCCTTGATGAGGCCGGTGATCACATCCACGGAGGGACGCTGTGTGGCAAGAATGAGATGTATGCCGGCCGCACGTGCTTTCTGTGCAATACGGGCAATCAGTTCTTCCACCTTTTTGCCGACCACCATCATCATGTCGGCAAATTCGTCCACCACCACCACGATATAAGGCAGCTTTTCCAAGGGCGGTGCTGTTTCCTGCAGGGCAGAATCTACACCCGGCTTCCACAGCGGATTGGGAATGGTCTCACCCTTCTCTGCCGCATCTTCGATTTTCTTGTTGAAGCCGGCGAGATTACGCACGCCCATGGCGGCCATGAGCTTGTAGCGGCGCTCCATCTCCCCCACCGACCAGCGCAGCGCATTGGCAGCGTCTTTCATGTCGGTGACGACAGGCGTGAGCAGGTGCGGAATCTTGTCGTAGACCGAGAGCTCCAGCATCTTGGGATCGATCATGATGAGGCGCACGTCTTCCGGCTTGGCCTTGAAGAGTATGCTGAGCAGCATGGCATTCACGCCCACGGATTTACCCGAGCCCGTGGTACCCGCCACCAGCAGGTGCGGCATACGCGCCAGATCAGCCACCACCGGCTTGCCGGCAATATCCTTGCCCAGCGCCAGCGTCAGCGGCGACTCCTTGCTCTCATAGGTTTGCGAAGACAGGATTTCCGAGAGGCGCACCATCTCGCGGTCTTCATTCGGGACTTCGATACCCACCACGGACTTGCCCGGAATCACTTCCACCACGCGTACGGAAATCATGGCCAGCGAGCGCGCCAGATCCTTCGCGATATTGGTGATGCGGGCCACTTTCACACCGGGGGCCGGCTGGATTTCAAAACGGGTAATCACCGGGCCGGGCTGTACCGCCACCACTTCGGCATCGATATTGAATTCTTTCAGCTTGAGCTCAAGCAGGCGTGACAGCCCTTCCAGGGCCTCGGTGCTGTAGCCCTTTTTCTTGCTGTGGTCAGGCGCATCCAGCAGGCCCAGCGCCGGCAGCTCGCCAGCAGGCGCTTCAGCGGCATCGAAAAGACCACGCTGTTTTTCTTTCTGCGCGCGTTCACTGCGTTTGATGGGTGTGACCGAGAGCGGCGTGATGATGGGCGCTGGCCTCTCCTCTTCCATCTTGGGGCGTGGTGCTTTTTTCACCACGGCCGGCGCCACCATGGGCTCCAGACCAAGGATGGGCTCTTCGCGGCTCTCATCTTCACGCGCCAGCTGGGCCTTGACCTTGTTATTGCTGAGGGCCAGCTCGAAAGAAGGAGCAGCCTCTTCCAGCGATTTTTTCATGGCGCGCTTTTCACGCCAGGCTGCCAGATATTCTTGGAAATGGCCGCTGACGATGGCGCCCAGCACCTGACCGGCATCCCAGAAGAAATGGCCCACGGTGTCCATCAGCCAGAACCAGGACAGGCCGGTGGACAGCGTGATGCCGATTAACAGCACCGTAAGCAAAAGCAGTGTGCCACCTACAAGACCAAACGAGCCCAGCATGGAGCGGCCGATTTCAAAGCCAGTCACCCCACCGGCCGCATTGCCGATATCGGACGAAGGCTCGTGCCAGTGCAGCGCCAGCAAGGAAGCGGCGGCCAGCGTGGCCACGATGAGGCTGAGCAGTCGCCATGGCAGCCCCATGAGCGGCGACTCTTTGCGCCACAGCCAGAAAATCTGGACGAAGATGAAAACAGGCAGGAAGACAGCGGCATGACCAAAGGCGGTGTACAGCACATCCGCCAGCATGGCACCGACACGGCCACCAGCATTGCTGACATTGCTGCCGCCCAGATGGCTCCAGCCCGGATCATTGGCTGTCCAGCTCACCAGAGCCAGCAGCAGATAGAGACCGAGGGTGGTCCAAAGCAGGGTTTTGATCTCGCGCACACCCTTGCGCTGGGCGGGCTTGGCGGCGGGCTGGAGGGCGTCCTTTGTGCTCACAGGGGGGTCTCTAAAACAGCAAGGCCGTATTGTAACGACTGGCCCCGATTATGCCATGCATGCGCCCCGGTCCAAGAAGGCAAAAATCCCTTTTGTGTCACGGATTTGTGGCCGACTCCCGGCATCGCGTGCAAGCCCGGCCGGTGCATTCCGGCTTAGCCTCAGGCTATCGGATTTAAACAGCTTCGCCATGGGCGCGAGCCGGGGCGAATTCAGTATACTGGCGCCCTTTTCCGATACGGCCCGACCGTATTCAAGACACTGGTTTGTCGCAAAGCGCTTCATCGCAAGGAGTTGTCATGTCTGCCCAGCACCACCGCCTGTTGATCCTCGGTTCCGGTCCCGCCGGCTACACCGCCGCCGTTTATGCCGCCCGCGCCAATCTCAAGCCTGTGGTCATCACCGGCATGCAGGCCGGTGGCCAGCTCACCACAACCACTGAAGTGGACAACTGGCCGGGTGATGCCCACGGCTTGACCGGCCCTGCCCTCATGGAACGCATGCAGGCCCATGCCGAACGTTTCGGCACCCAGGTGATTTTTGATCACATCAATGAAGTGGATTTCGCCAACCGCCCCTTCCGCCTCAAGGGCGACAGCGGCGAATACACCTGCGATGCCCTCATCATCGCTACCGGTGCCTCCGCGCAGTATCTCGGCCTGCCTTCCGAAGAGGCCTATATGGGCCGTGGTATCAGCGCCTGCGCCACCTGCGACGGTTTTTTCTACAAGAACCAGCGCGTGATGGTGGTCGGCGGTGGCAATACCGCTGTGGAAGAAGCGCTCTACCTCTCCAATATCGCTTCGCATGTGACCCTGGTTCACCGCCGCGACAAGCTGAAGTCGGAAAAAATCCTGCAGGACCATCTCTTCGCAAAAGAGAAGGAAGGCAAGATTTCCGTGATCTGGAATCATGCGCTGGATGAAGTACTGGGCGGTGACGGCGGCGTCAGCGGTGCCCGTCTCAAGAGCACGCAGGACGGCAATACACAGAATGTGGATGTCGCCGGCATTTTCATCGCCATCGGCCACAAGCCCAATACCGATATCTTCGCCGGCAAGCTGGACATGAAGGACGGCTATATTTCCGTGCAAAGTGGTACGGCGGGTAATGCCACGGCAACCAGTGTGCCGGGCGTCTTTGCTGCCGGTGATGTGGCTGACCACATCTATCGTCAAGCCATCACTTCGGCCGGTTCCGGTTGTATGGCAGCGCTGGATGCCGAGAAATATCTCGACAATCTGAAGTAAATCTCTCGTGCCGCTCTATCGTCTCGGGCCCATCGAATACGGCTTTCCGCCGGTCGATGAGGCCCTGGATGATCCCAACGGCCTGCTCGCTGTCGGCGGTGATCTTTCGCCTGAGCGCCTGCTGCAGGCTTACCGTCACGGCATCTTTCCCTGGTTCAATGAAGACGATCCCGTTTGCTGGTGGTCGCCTGATCCGCGCTGCGTTTTCTTTACGGCCGACTACAAGCCCTCGCGCAGTCTGGGCAAGCGCCTGCGCCAGGGAGCCTTCCGTTTTTCCGTAGACAGATGCTTTACCGAAGTGATGCAGGCCTGCGCCGGTCCGCGCCACTATGCCGACGGCACCTGGATACAGCCCGACTTCATCCACAACTACAGCCTGCTGCACCAGGCCGGCATAGCCCACTCGATAGAAGTCTGGAACGAGCAAGACGAGCTCGTGGGCGGACTCTACGGCCTCAATCTCGGCCGGCTCTTTTTTGGCGAATCCATGTTCAGCCGGCAGACCGATGCCTCCAAGGCAGCCTTCGCCTATCTCATGCAGCTCTGCCAGCACTGGCAGATTCCGCTGGTGGATGGCCAGGTAGAAAACGAACACCTGATGAGCCTGGGTGCCGTGCTGATCTCCCGGCAGGAGTTCTGTGACTGGCTGCATGACCATGCCGACCTGCCCGCCCCCGATTGGCGGCAGGCACCGCCGTTCATGCTTTGACCACAAAACAAGGGGCCCTGAACTATCCCGGAGCTGGAAATTCCTGTGCTATAAACCGGAGAGTTTCTGTTACCGCGGAGTCCCGGCGATGACCGCACCCGGCGTCAAATTCTTCAGCACCACGGCCCATGCCTGCAGCTATCTGCCGGGCGAGCAGGCCATCACGCTGTTCGCCGACCCCAAGAGCCGCATGGACCGCCGCCTCTACACCGATCTTTCCGATCTCGGCTTCCGCCGCAGCGGCAATTATGTCTACCGCCCGCATTGCCACAGCTGCAATGCCTGCGTGGCCGTACGTATTCCCGTGGAACGCTTCCAGATGAACCGCCAGCAAATACGCGTCTGGAAGCGCAACCAGGATGTCACGGTACGCGAGCTGACGCCGGAATATCGCGAGGAGCACTACCAGCTCTACGAGCGCTATATCAACGAGCGCCATGATGATGGCGATATGTACCCACCCAGCACGGACCAGTACGGCTCCTTCCTGACTTCGGAGTGGTCGGACACCCGTTTCTATGAATTCCGTGCCGGTGAAAAACTGCTGGCCATTGCGGTCTGTGACATGCTGGATAACGGGCTTTCGGCGGTATACACCTTCTTCGATCCGGATGAGGCCAAACGCAGCCTGGGCACTTTCGCCATCCTCTGGCAGATAGAAGAGGCACGTCGCCTTGGTCTGCCCAGCCTTTATCTGGGCTACTGGATCAAGAACTGCCAGAAGATGAACTACAAGATCGCTTTCCGGCCTATCGAGCTGCTGATCAATAACGAGTGGCTGGCGGCGCGCTGAATGCTGCAGAAAATAAAAAGCCCGCGTAATGCGGGCTTTTTATTTTGGCAGGCGCAGACTTATTTAACGCCACCGATACAGACGTATTTCAGCTCCAGATAATCATCAATGCCGTATTTGGAGCCTTCACGACCAAGGCCGGAAGCTTTTACACCGCCAAAGGGTGCCAGCTCCGTGCTGATGATGCCTTCATTCACGCCCACCATGCCGTATTCCAGTGCCTCGGAAACACGGAAGATGCGATTGATATCACGGCTGTAGAAATAGGAAGCCAGACCAAACTCGGTGTCATTGGCCATGCGTATGGCTTCGGCTTCTTCCTTGAAACGGATGATGGTGGCCACTGGTGAAAACAACTCAGTCTGGCCTATGGCACTTTCATTTTTCACATCAACGACCAGCGTGGGCTCGAAAAAGAGTCCGCCCAGCGCATGACGTTTGCCACCGGCAACAATACGGGCGCCTTCTTTCACAGCTTGCGCCAGCAGAGCTTCGGTATGTGTAACGGCCTTTTCATTGATCAGCGGGCCCTGATTCACGCCCTCTTCCCAGCCTGCACCAACCTTCAGTGTCTTGATAGCAGCGCCGAATTTTTCCACGAAGGACTCATAAATACCGTCCTGTACCAGGATGCGATTGGTGCAGACACAGGTCTGACCTGAGTTGCGGAATTTGGAGGCCAGTGCACCGACAACGGCGGCATCCACATCAGCATCATCGAAAACAATAAAGGGGGCATTGCCGCCCAGCTCCAGCGAGAGCTTTTTCAGCGAGACAGCGGACTCGGCATAAAGCTGACGCCCCACTTCCGTGGAGCCTGTGAAAGAAAGCTTGCGCACTACAGGGCTGGCCGTCAGCGTCGGGCCTATGACAGAGGCCGAGCCTGTGACGACATTGATCACACCAGCCGGCACACCGGCTTCAATTGCAAGCACGGCAGCCGCCAGAGCCGACAGCGGTGTTTCCGAAGCAGGCTTGATCACCACGGTGCAACCGGCGGCTAGTGCCGGCCCCACCTTGCGGGTGATCATGGCGATGGGAAAATTCCAGGGCGTAATGGCTGCCACCACACCGATAGGCTGCTTGAAAACCAGCAGGCGGCGATCCGCTGTAAAACCGGGAATCACATCACCATCAATGCGCTTGGCCTGCTCGCCAAACCACTCGATAAAGGAGGCGGCATACGCCACTTCACCGCGTGCTTCAGTCAGTGATTTTCCCTGCTCGTGCGTGAGGATGGTCGCCAGGTCTTCCTGATGCTCCATCATGAGCTGGTACCAGCGACGCAATATCTGCGCTTTTTCCTTGGCAGGTTTGCTGCGCCAGGCCGGCAAAGCCGTTTCAGCAGCGGCAATAGCCGCCTCTGTTTCAGCCTTGCTGAAACGCGGCACGGTCGCAATGACCGCATTGTTCGCAGGATTGCTGACCGGGAAATTTTCACCGCTGGCCGCATCCCACCATTGCCCGCCAATCAGGCCCTGCGAGCGCAACAGATCGGGGCGTTTCAGATTCAGGCTCATGCTTGTTCTCCCTTGACGAGCAGAGGCTCCAGGATGGCGCGCAAATCAGCCGGCAGGCTCACCGGTGTATTGCTCTTGCGATCCACATACACATGGATGAAATAACCTTCCGCTGCCGCCTCTGTTTCGCCCTTGCGGAAAATGGCAATGCCGTAACGCACACTGGAATTGCCAAGTCGCTCCACACGCAGACCCACTTCCAGCTCATCCGGAAAAGCTACCGAGGCGTGATAGGTACAACGGGTTTCCACCACCAGTCCCACTACCCCGCCATTCTGGATATCGAGCCAGCCTTTTTCGATCAGATAGTGGTTAACCGCTGTATCGAAATAGCTGTAGTACTGCACATTATTGACGTGACCATAGACATCGTTATCCATCCAACGCGTGGTCAGCGGCAGGATATGGGGAAAGCTGTCTATACGGGAGCGTACTGCAGGCATGGAAATTCCTTGAATGGAAACAGGGCAAGAGCCTGAAGCTTTACAGCAGCGCTTTGCAGAAAGCTTCAGGTCGCAAAGATTTACAGCTGCTGCGCGTAAATGGCGCGGGCAGCCTCAAAAGTCATGACACGAGGATTGTTCACCAGCAGACGCTCCACCTTCATGGCATCGGTGGCCAGAAGATCCAGATCTTTCTCCGCCACTCCCACTTCACGCAGGGTTTGTGCAAAAGGCATGGCCGCAACAAGACGACGCATATCGGCCACAAACCAGCGCGCTGCGCAGGCTTCGTCAGCAAAGCGTTGTGCCGGATTCACCACGGCAGCGAGTTCGGCATAGAGCTTTTCCGCGTGGCCGAGGTTGTAATCCAGCACCGGCGCCAGCACCAGCGCATTGCTGTGGCCATGAGGCACGTGGAAATGCCCGCCCAGGGGATAAGCCAGGGCATGCACGGCGGCTACCGGTGCATTGGCAAAGGCCATGCCCGCCATCATGGAACCGGCCAGCATGGCGGAGCGTGCTTCACGGTCGTGGCCATCGGCCAGTACACGCGGCAGGTTGTCGTACATGATGCGCAGGGCTTCGCGGGCCAGGCTGTCCGCTAGCGGGTTTTTCTTGATCTTCGAGGTATAGGACTCGATGGCATGGACCATGGCGTCTATGCCCGTCATGGCCGTTACCGAGGGCGGCAGACCCAGGGTGAGATCGGCATCCAGGATGGCGAGGTCGGGATAGAGCAGTGGCGACACCACGCCCTTCTTTTCCTGCGTGGGCGTGGTGACGATGGCGATAGCCGTCACTTCGGAGCCGGTCCCAGCGGTGGTCGGCACCTGTATCAGGGGCAGACGTGGCCCTTTGGCCAGACCAATTCCATAGATAGCCTCCAGTGGCTGCGGAGTCGCCGCCAGCAGGGCCACCAGCTTGGCCGTATCCATGGAGCTGCCACCACCCAGACCGACAACGATCTCGGCGCCAGCTGCCCTGGCTGCCTCTACCGTAGCCAGTACACGCGCCTCGGGCGGATCAGCTTCCACATCCTGATACAGGGTTACCACGCGACCTGCTGCCTCCAGCGCAGCCACCACGGGTGCCACTACGCCCGCTTTGACCAGACCGGGGTCAGTCACCACGAACAGGCGCTTGCCGGGCACAGTATCCAGCCACTCCTGCGGCTGCAGCATGGCGCCGGGACGGACTATCAGCCTGGGGGTGGTGGCGAAATCGAACTGCATGAAGGCATCCTCAAAAGCATGAGTTGGAGCATGAAGCAGAGGGGCGAAAGACTAGCGCAAGCCTGCCTTTCTGCGCAGTGCCGGAAAGCCCCGCTTTCAGGCTGCAGGGGCCAATACCCGCCCCGCTTTGCCTGTGCCGCCGAATTAGGGCAGAATGCGCCCGATTTTCAGCCGCCCTGCCAGAGAAGTCTCCAGGCAGCCGGCATTTACGCACTCTCGTGGGGAACCCCGCTGCATGTCGAAAGAAGACTCTCTTGAAATGGATGGCACCGTCATTGAGACGCTGCCCAATACCATGTTCCGTGTTCAGCTTGAAAACGGACACATCGTCACGGCCCACATCTCGGGCAAGATGCGCAAGCACTATATCCGCATCCTTACCGGTGACGCCGTCAAGGTGGAAATGACGCCCTACGATCTCACCAAGGGTCGCATTACCTACCGCGTGCGCTAAGCACCAGAATATTGAAAGGCCACTCCTGCGAGTGGCCTTTTCATTTGCGGGCAATTCAGGATTTGCCGCCGAGCTTTCATGTTGCCGGCGCGCCGACTACGCTAGCGGCTTGCTCACTGCGGCAGTCTGCCCATGATTGTTCGTCCCCGCCCCGGCAGCTTCGAGTTGCTGTTCATCCTGCGCGGCTCCATCGTTCCTGCCATTGCCAGTCGCCTGGCTGCCATTGTGGCTTTCTCCTGCCTGATCCTGTGGCTGGCTCACAGCGGCATCATCCATCTTGCCGAGATTCCGCTGGCGCCTTTTTCGTTTCTTGGCCTGGCGCTCTCTGTTTTTCTCGGCTTCCGCAACAACGCCTGCTATGACCGCTGGTGGGAGGCCCGCAAGCAATGGGGCGATCTCATCGTGCAAGCGCGCAGCTTTTCCCGTGAAAGCCGCGCACTGCTGGGCAACTCGTCGAGTCAGGAAAATATAGTGCGCGCCGTTATCGGCTTTGCGCATGCCCTGGCGGCCCAATTGCGTGATCGCAACCCTGCTGCCGAGGCAAACCCCTGGCTTGCCAAACCGGAAGTAGTCAGCGGAAAACGCAATGTGCCTGATGCCATCCTGCATGACATCAACCACCAGCTTGCCCATGCGCTGCATCATGACGAGCTGAGTGACATCCTCTACGAAGGCCTGAATGCACGCTTGCTGGCCATGGCCAGCATACAGGCGGCCTGCGAACGCATACGCAATACGCCAACGCCTTTTGCTTATTCCTTGTTGCTGCATCGCACAGCCTGGCTGTTTTGCCTGCTGCTGCCCTTCGGGCTTGTCAGCGTGATCGGCATCATGACGCCGCTGGTGGTTGCCATCACGGCCTACACCTTCTTCGGGCTGGATGCGCTGGGCGATGAGCTGGAAGAGCCTTTTGGTCTCACCGATAACGATCTGCCAATCGATGCCATGGTGCGTACGATTGAAATCGATCTGCTGGAGTCACTGGGTGTAAGGGATTTGCCGGCGCCCTTGCAGCCCGTGAATTTCAAGCTGCAGTAGCTGCCATAAAACCCGGGCAATAAAAAAGCCACCTTGCGGTGGCTTTTTTATTGGGACGCGAACCATCAGGCAGGCTCAGCCTCTTTCTCTTCAACCTGCAGAGACAGGTGATCGTTTTCCACGGTCACATGTACATGGCCGCCGCCTTCCGCCAGCTCGCCGAAAAGGATCTTCTCGGCCAGCGGCTTCTTCAGCTCTTCCTGGATCAGACGTGCCATCGGGCGTGCGCCCATCAGCTTGTCGTAGCCATGCTCGGCCAGCCAGGTGCGGGCTTCGGTATCGACATCAAGCACCACATGCTTGTCGTCGAGCTGGGCCTGCAGCTCCACCAGGAACTTGTCCACCACGCTGGCGATGATCACCGTATCCAGCGGCTTGAACTGGATGATGGCATCCAGACGGTTGCGGAATTCCGGCGTGAACATCTTCTTCATGATTTCCATGCCATCAGTGGCGTGATCCTGCAGGGTGAAACCTATGCTGGAGCGACTCACCATCTCCGCGCCGGCATTGGTGGTCATCACCAGGATCACATTGCGGAAATCCGCCTTGCGCCCGTTGTTATCGGTCAGCGTGCCGTGGTCCATCACCTGCAAAAGCAGATTGAAGACTTCCGGATGCGCCTTTTCGATTTCATCCAGCAGCAGCACAGCATGTGGATGCTTGTTGATGGCCTCCGTCAGCAGACCGCCCTGGTCATATCCCACATAACCGGGAGGGGCACCGATCAGGCGCGACACCGTGTGCCGTTCCATATACTCGGACATGTCGAAGCGTATGAGCTCGATGCCCAGCGTTTTCGCCAGCTGCTTGGTGACTTCGGTCTTGCCGACACCGGTGGGGCCCGCAAACATGAAGCTGCCAATCGGTTTTTCCGGCGCCTTGAGACCGGCACGCGAAAGCTTGATCGCAGCGGACAGCGCCGTGATGGCTTCGTCCTGACCGAACACCGTCATGCGCAGGTCACGCTCAAGATTACGCAGCGATTCCTTGTCATTGGCCGACACCGACTTCGGCGGGATGCGCGCAATCTTTGCGACGATCTCTTCGATCTCGGTCATGCCAATCGTCTTCTTGCGCTTGGCCGGCGACTGCAGACGCTGATAGGCACCCGCCTCGTCGATCACGTCGATGGCCTTGTCCGGCAGGAAGCGCTCATTGATATAACGATCAGCGAGTTCAGCCGCCAGCTGCAGGGCCTTGTCCGCGTATTTCACGCCGTGATGTTCTTCAAAGCGCGACTTGAGGCCCTTCAGTATCTGATAGGTCTCGTCCACGGTCGGCTCTTTCACATCGATCTTCTGGAAGCGACGTGACAGTGCGCGATCCTTTTCAAAGATGCCGCGGTATTCCTGATAGGTCGTGGAGCCCATGCATTTCAGCGAGCCATTGGCCAGCACCGGCTTGATCAGGTTGGACGCATCCATCACCCCGCCACTGGCCGCACCCGCACCGATGATGGTGTGGATTTCGTCAATGAAGAGGATGGCGCCTTCCTGCTTGTTGAGCTCGGTCAGCAAGGCCTTGAAGCGCTTTTCAAAGTCACCGCGGTATTTGGTTCCGGCCAGCAGGGCACCGAGATCCAGCGAGTAGACGATGCTGTTGGCAATCGCATCCGGCACCTTGTTCTCGATTATGAGCCAGGCGAGACCCTCCGCGATGGCAGTCTTGCCCACACCGGGCTCGCCCACCAAGAGCGGATTGTTCTTGCGACGACGGCAAAGAATCTGCACGGCGCGCTCGACTTCTTCGTCGCGACCCACCAACGGATCTATCTTGCCCTGACGAGCCAGCTCATTGAGGTTGCTGGCATAGGCTTCCAGCGCACTCTTGGGCGCGGCTTCGCCGGCCGACTCTTCATCCTGCGCGGACTCCTGCGGCTGTTCCTGCGGCGCATTTTCGTCATGCACCTTGGAGATGCCGTGCGACATGAAGTTCACGACATCAATGCGCGCAATCGACTGCTTCTTCAGGAAATAGACAGCCTGCGACTCCTGCTCGGAGAAAATGGCGACCAGCACATTGGCGCCAGTGACTTCCTTCTTGCCGGAAGACTGCACATGAAATACGGCACGCTGCAGCACGCGCTGGAAGCCCAGGGTCGGCTGGGTTTCGCGCTCGGTTTCATGCGAGGGAATAAGGGGCGTGGTTTCATCCACGAAATGGCCGAGATCACGGCGCAGGCCGGAAATATCGGCGCCGCAGGCCTTCAGCACCTTGGCGGCGGATTCATTATCCAGCAAGGCCAGCAGCAGGTGCTCGACTGTCATGAACTCGTGGCGTTTGGCACGAGCATCACGAAAAGCGAGATTCAGGGTTACTTCAAGATCACGACTGAGCATGTCGACTCCCCTTGTCTTTCGACGTAACGGCAACAGGCACAATCCCCGTCACCGGTTCAGCTCCGCCCACTTCCCGCAAACTTCATAAGTACGAAGCTTGCAGACTCAGGACTGTTCTACGCGACAGAGCAGCGGATGCTGATTCTGCTGGGCGTAGTCCACGACCTGTGCGGCCTTGGTTTCGGCTACATCGCGGGTGTAGATGCCCACGGTGGCCTGGCCTTCCGTGTGTATCACCAGCATCACACGGGTAGCCTTTTCGCGATCCATGTTGAAGAAGCTTTCCAGCACTTCCACCACAAAGTCCATGGGTGTGTAGTCGTCATTCATGATGACTACCTTGTACATCGGGGGCGGCGCCAGTTGAGGACGGGACTCCTGAACCGCCAGATCGCCCTCGGGCACACCCTCCTCCGGTTCGCCCTGATTGCGGACTTCGTTAGGAAAGACTAGGTGAAGATGCAGCGTTTTTCTCATGACGTCTCTACGACAAATGGTATGGGAGCTAAGGGGTTCAAATGCAAGGGCCGGTCCAGCCATTGGTGGCATGATACCGCCGCCGGTCCGGTCGCGGCAGACCCTTCCCGGGAATGCTTGACAGGCACAGGGCTGGGGGTTGAAATTTCGCCAGCCTGATCAGTCACAGAATAAAAACACCAAGGCACACAGACATAACAAAAACAGCCGTTGGCGTCATACGGCAGCAGTCGAGGGAAAGCATCATGGCCACCGGAAGCGTCAAGTGGTTCAACAATGCCAAAGGATATGGCTTCGTCCGTCCGGATACCGGCGGCGACGATCTCTTTGTGCACTACTCCTATATCCAGATGGAAGGCTATAAAAGCCTCAAGGCCGGCCAGTTTGTCCAGTTCGACATCCAGGCTTCCGGCAACGGCTTTCATGCCATCAACCTGCGCCCCCTGAACGAACATGATCCGGCCGATCACCCCACCCACAAGGATGATGCGGCCGCCAGCCAATCAGTAGTGCAGGCATCACGCTGAAATCTCAAGGGCAGAAGCTGCTGCCCTGATGGATTCCCAAAAGAAAAAGCCCGCTTGCGCGGGCTTTTTCATGAGGCCGTGAAGCTTACTTGCCCATGTGCTTGATGATGGCGTCACCAAACTCGGAGCAGCGCAGCAGCGTGGCATCGGGCATCAGACGCTCGAAGTCATAGGTCACGGTCTTGGCATCGATCGCCCCTTCCACACCCTTGATGATGAGGTCGGCCGCTTCCAGCCAGCCCATATGACGCAGCATCATTTCCGCAGAAAGGATAATGGAGCCGGGATTGACCTTGTCCTGGCCGGCATACTTCGGTGCCGTACCATGGGTGGCTTCGAACACCGCCACAGAACCGCCGCTATTGGCACCCGGGGCAATACCGATACCGCCCACTTCTGCCGCCAGGGCGTCAGAGATGTAGTCACCATTCAGGTTCAGCGTGGCAACCACAGAGTAATCGGCCGGACGCATGAGGATCTGCTGCAGAAAGGCATCAGCAATCACATCCTTGATGATGATGTCCTTGCCGGTCTTGGGATTCTTGATCTTGACCCAAGGGCCGCCATCAATCAGCTCACCGTCAAAACGCTCGCGCGCCAGCTCGTAACCCCATTCTTTGAAGGCACCTTCGGTGTACTTCATGATGTTGCCCTTGTGCACCAGGGTCACCGAAGGCTTGTCATTGTCGATGGCAAACTGGATGGCCTTGCGCACCAGACGCTGCGAACCCTCTTTGGAAACCGGCTTGATACCGATACCGCAACCTTCAGGGAAGCGGATTTTCTTGACGCCCATTTCCTCACGCAGGAACTTGATGACCTTGATGGCCTCGGGGCTGTCGGCCTTCCACTCGATACCGGCGTAAATGTCTTCGGAGTTTTCGCGGAAGATCACCATATCGGTGAGCTCGGGATGCTGCACGGGGCTGGGCACGCCCTTGAACCAGCGCACGGGACGCTGGCAGACATAAAGATCCAGCTCCTGGCGCAGGGCCACGTTCAGGGAGCGGATACCGCCACCAACGGGCGTGGTCAGCGGGCCCTTGATGGACACCACGAATTCGCGCAGGGCTTCAAAGGTTTCTTCCGGCATCCAGACATCAGGGCCGTAGACCTTGGTGGCTTTCTCGCCGCAGTAGACTTCCATCCAGGAAATGGCGCGCTTGCTGCCATAGGCCTTTTCAACGGCGCTGTTGACGACCTTGATCATCACGGGGGTGATGTCTACGCCGATGCCGTCACCTTCGATGAAGGGGATGATGGGGTGATTGGGGACGTTCAGGGACAGGTCGGCGTTAACGGTGATTTTGTCACCATCCGCCGGCACCGTGATCTTCTGGTAACCCATTATGCAGGTACTCCCGGGGGTGCAGTTTGTGACTTGAGCCTATTCCCAAAAGCCGTCTGCTCCCGCCAGACAAAAGCGGGGAGACTGCCGGGAAGCAGCAAGGGGGTATCACACAGCACCAGTCGGAGTGCATCACGGGGTGGCCGTGATGTCGGCTGAGCCGCCTTGTGACCCGGATCTTGCGGGTACGCGCATTACGCCCATGAAGGCGTTGATGTCGGCGTCGTTGCACGACTTCCCAGACCGTCGCCTGCTTGACTGACGGCCTGTGGGGATAGGCTCTTCCGGCGCGGAGTATATCCCCATCCACCCCCTCTCCATAAGTCATGTAACCGGGAAAAATGCTGTTCCGGCAGCAGTTTGCGCAATTTTCAGGCAAGCTTGACCGGGTATTTCGCCCAAACAGTCACGACATGTCCCGTTTGATACTCCTTAACAAGCCCTTCCAGGTACTCTGCCAGTTCCGCGACAAGGACGGCCGCCCCACTCTGGCCGACTTCATATCCATCCCCGGGGTCTATCCCGCTGGCCGCCTGGACCACGATTCGGAAGGTCTATTGCTACTCACCGATGACGGCAGCCTGCAGGCGCGCATTGCCGATCCGCGCTGGAAGCTGCCCAAAACCTATTGGGCCCAAGTGGAAGGCGAGGTAACCGAAGAGGCTCTGCAGCAACTGCGGCAAGGCGTGATGCTGAATGATGGCCCCACCCTGCCCGCTGGCGCCGAAAGACTGGAGTCGCCCCTGCTTTGGGAACGTGAGCCACCCATACGCTATCGCGCCAACATCCCGACCAGCTGGATTGCCCTGACCCTGCGCGAAGGCCGTAACCGGCAGGTAAGGCGTATGACAGCTGCCGTGGGTTTTCCCACCCTGCGTCTTGTCCGCCAGGCCATAGGGCCATGGTCAGTCAGCGGACTGGCACCAGGCGAATGGCGGGCACTGAAGCTGGATGCCGAGACACAGCGCCAGCTGTTTGGTTCGGACGGAAGAGCAGCACAGAAGAAAGACAGCAGCAAGAAAGAGACGCCTGGCAGCAAGGCCGGCGAGCGCCCGCTCAGGAAGACCAGCGATCAGCGGCCGCGACGTCCGTCGTCTTCGCCTCGACCCAGTGCGCCTGCCCGCCCACCCATTCCTTCTTCCAGAAAGGAGCGCGGGTCTTGAGGAAGTCCATAAGAAAGGAAGCGGCCTGAAAAGCCGCTTCACGATGTTTCGACGCCACCGCCACCATGACGATGGGCTCACCGGCCGCCAGATAGCCGATACGGTGTATCAGGGTAAGCCCCAGCAGCGGCCAGCGTTGCTGGGCTTCGGCCGCAATGGCCTCCAGGCTCTTCGCCGTCATGGCCGGATAATGCTCCAGCTCTATGGCGGTCACTTCACCGAGCGCAGACTGGTTGCGCACCAGCCCGGTAAACGTCACTACCGCACCCACGCCCGACCCTTCCAGCGCCGTCACTTCGGCAGCCAGATCAAAAGCCTCGGACTGAACGCGGATGCGGCTCATCTTCAGCCCCCGGTCACCGGCGGAAACAGGGCCAGTTCGTCTTCGTCATAGACCAGGGTTTCACGCGAGACCATTTCCTGGTTGATGGCCGCCAGCACGCCTTTTTCGCAATCAAAGAGCTCCTGCCAGACGCCACCGCGCGCTGCCAACACATCCAGCACAGACTGCACGCTGGTGTCACGGTCAGCCGCCAGTTCGAAGGCCTCGCTGTCCCGCCCCAGCTTTTCACGGAAACGGGCGAAATAAAGAATCTGGATCTGCATCAGACATCGCTCCTGAAATCACCGGACTTGCCTCCGGTTTTCTCCAGCAGACGCACGGCTTCTATCACCATTCCCTTGTCCACGGCCTTGCACATGTCATAGAGGGTGAGCGCGGCAACGCTGGCTGCCGTCAGCGCCTCCATCTCCACGCCGGTCTGACCGGCCAGCTTGCAGGTGGCGGTGATACGCACGGCATCCTGAGCTTCGGCCACCAACTCCACTTTCACGGACGAGAGCATGAGGGGATGACAGAGCGGAATCAGGTCACTGGTTTTCTTGGCCGCCTGTATGCCGGCAATACGGGCCACAGCAAAGACATCGCCCTTGGGCATCTTGCCGTCCACGATCAGCGCCAGCGTCTCCGGTCGCATACGCACCAAAGCCTCGGCCGAGGCTGAACGCTGGGTGACAGCCTTCTCACCCACATCCACCATGCGCGCGGCGCCTTGCTCGTCCAGATGAGTCAGGAGCGGAGGGCTCAGGAGAGGTTTTCCGGTACTCATGGATCACTCACTGCGCTAGCATTGCCGGCTTTCCGGATGCAGGCGAGATTGAAAGGGATGGTTGAAAAAGCAGCTTGGGAACCGCATGTCACCGTCGCTGTTGTTGTCGAGCGTGACGGCCGCTTTCTCATGGTGGAAGAAGAAGCCGAACTCGGACGGGTAGTCTACAACCAGCCCGCCGGCCATGTCGAAAAGGGCGAAACCCTGGAACAGGCAGCGGTGCGTGAGGCACTGGAAGAAACCGGCTGGGATGTGCAGCTCACCGCCTTCCTCGGTCTTTATGTCTACACCCCGCCCTTCAATCGCGATCTCACCTATTACCGTGCCTGCTATCTCGCCTCCGGCCAGACACATCATGCGGAGAGAAAGCTGGATGACGGCATCCTGCGTGCGGTCTGGATGACGCGCGAAGAACTGGCCGCCTGCGAGCGCCTGCGCAGCCCGCTGGTCTTGAAATGCGTAGAAGACGCGATTGCCGGCCAACGCTTTCCCTTGGCGCTGGTGCATGAGCACCACTCATGAAGCACATGGCTGTCATTCCCGCGAAAGCGGGAATCCAGTGATTCTCAATAATCTCCGCAAAGGCGCTGGACTCCCGCTTTCGCGGGAATGACGGATAAAGAAATGAAAAGCCCTGCAGAAACCCGCGTGATTGTCGGCATGTCCGGAGGTGTGGATTCTTCCGTCTCTGCCTGGCTGCTGCTTGATCAGGGTTATCAGGTCGAAGGCCTCTTCATGAAAAACTGGGAAGAGGACGACGGCACCGAATATTGCACGGCACGTGAAGACCTGGCCGACGCCCAGGCCGTTTGCGACCGCCTCGGCATCAAACTGCATACCGCCAATTTCGCTGCCGAATACTGGGATCGCGTCTTTGAACATTTCCTCGCCGAATACAAGGCCGGGCGCACGCCCAACCCGGACATCCTCTGCAACAAGGAAATCAAGTTCAAAGCCTTTCTGGATTACGCCGT
>JAVHYE010000180.1 GCA_031119295.1 Pedobacter sp.
CGCGCTCGCGGAACAGCTGCAGGGCGGCCTCCAGCAATACCTGTTCGGTATGACGACTACGATCCTGGCGGGATTGCGGGCGCTGGGGCTGGGCTGAGGCAGAAACTGAGGAGAGAGCAGACATGGCAGGTCCGGTCCGGATTTGCGCAAAATGTAAATGGGAATTCACATTTACACAATGGCCCGCCGGCCTGTCTTTACGGTTAAAAAGCGGTCAATCCGATGGAAGAGCAGCAATTGTCCCTGTTGCGGCAACAGTACTTTGCGCCCAGCCCGGTTTATCCCGAGGAGTGGAGGGAGCATTCTGACAACCTGAGTAGGAGATCATCATGCTGCCCACCCTGTTTATATCCCACGGTTCCCCCATGCTGGCCGTAGAGCCCGGTGTCTATGGCGCAGCCTGGGCAAAAATGGCCCAGGCACTGCAGAAGCCCGAGGCCATCCTCATGGTATCGGCGCACTGGAATACGCGGCAGCCGGCCTTAAGTGCTGCGACTGTGCCCGCCACCATCCACGATTTTGGCGGCTTCCCGGCGGAGCTTTATGAAATCCGCTATCCCGCACCGGGTGCGCCACAACTGGCTGCACGTGTCGCGAATCTACTGGCGGAGGCGGACATTCCCGTCGGCGTAGCGCCGGATCGCGGACTGGATCACGGGGCCTGGGTGCCGCTGCTGCAGATGTACCCGGAGGCCGATATTCCCGTCACACAGTTGTCGGTGCAGCCGGGACTGGATGCCGAATGGCATCTGCGTTTGGGCGAAGCGCTGCGACCACTGCGTGAGCAGAACGTACTCATCATTGGTTCCGGCAGCCTCACACACAATCTGCATGAATTCCATTTTGATGAATTCAATACGGATGTGGCGGACGACTATGTGCATGCCTTCCAGGACTGGATGCATGAGGCCTTGCAGAAAAATGATCGCGCCGCTTTAGCCGGCTGGCTGCAGCAGGCGCCGTCTGCCCGCCGTGCTCATCCCACGCCTGAGCATTTATTGCCCTTGTTTGTGGCCTATGGGGCGGCAGGTGAAAATCCTGCACAGCAAAGACCGCTGGCCAATTATTCCGGCGGCGCGCTGGCCATGGACTGTTATGTGTTTGGCTGAACAGGTCCTGAAAAAAATCCCCGCTGCTGCGGGGATTTTTTTCAGGCTTCAATTCAGGTTTCATCGGCTACCGGCTCTTTGGGTCTGGCAATACGGCTATTCCTGTCCAGCTGGAAAAAGATGCTGGCCGCCAGCATGCCGATCAAACCGATGCTGATATAGGTGGCGTGAAAAGCGCCCACCACGGTTTCGCGTTGCAGCTTGCCGTCAGTAAAAGCCGCCAACAGAGCTGCCGCCATGGCCACGCCCAGGCTCATGGAAAGCTGCATCATCACTGAAAGCAGGCTATTGCCACTGCTGGCTGTTTCATCATCCAGGTCTTTCAGCGTCACGGTATTCATCGCCGCAAACTGGATGGAGTTGACGATGCCGAAAGCAAAGAACTGCAGGCAAAGCCCCCACACCGGCATGGCGGGCGTGATGATGGCATAGGAAGCAATCATGGCGCCGACCAGCAGGGTGTTCACCACCAGCACACGCTGATAACCGAACTTTTCCACCAGCCTGTTCACGAAGGTTTTTGAAGTCATGGCGCCCAGCGCCGTGGGAATCATGAGCATGCCCGCATGCAGGGGAGAAAAACCCAGTGCCAATTGCAAGAAGAGGGGAGAGAGATAGGGAATGCCGCCACTGCCAAGTCGCGCAAAAAGATTCCCCAATATGCCCACGGAAAAACTGTGTATGCGGAACAGGGCAAGGCTGAACAAGGGTCGCGGCGTGCGCACGGCATGCAGCCAGTAGGCCGCAAAAAAAGCGAGGCCGGCTACCAGCAGGAATAATGCAGCCGCCAGCGAAATGGATTTCTCACCCAGGCCCTGCAGAGCCAGCGAGACCAACACCATGGCGGCGCCAAAAAGCACAAAGCCGTGCAGGTCGAATTTACCGGCATCACTGCGCAGATTGGGCATGTAGCGCCAGGTGGCGATGCAGCCCACGATGCCCACCGGAATATTGATCAGGAAGACCCAGTGCCAGCTGGCCACTTCCACCAGCCAGCCTCCCAGGGTCGGTCCCAGCAGCGGACCGACAAGGCCGGGAATTACCACGAAGCTCAAGACTTGCAACAGTTGCTCACGCGGCACTGTGCGCAAAATGGCGAGTCGTCCCACCGGCAAGAGCAGCGCCCCTCCCAAGCCCTGGACGATGCGGGCCGCGATCAGCATATGGACCGAGGTGGAGAGTGCGCAGAGCAGGGAACCCAAACTGAAAAGCACAACCGCACTGAAGAAGACATTGCGGGTGCCAAAGCGGTCGGCCAGCCAGCCGGAGGCGGGAATCAACAAGGCAACAGTCAGGGCATAGGAAACAATCAGTGACTGCATGCGCAGCGGACTTTCGCCGAGGCTCACGGCCATGCTGGGCAAGGCGGTATTGAGTATGGTCATGTCCAGGGCCTGCATGAAAAAGCCTATGGCCACTATCCAGGGCAGGATGCCGACAGCTTGTTTCTCAGGCATGTACTCAATTCCTTGAGGGAATAACGCGCACAAGCATAGCAATAGTTTCTGATAGCAGGGTCACAGCATCAGCATCTTTGCGGTATGAAATGAAAGTCGGGCCGGAGTGCCCGTGTATTCCAGCAGGGAGGTTGCCGTGCTCAAGGAATTATTGCCCGAGTTGGCAGCAGTTCATCTGCCTTTGCGCATACGCATGGCCGATGGTTCTGCTTTCGATTTTGACGAAAAGCCCCAGGTCACACTGGCCATTCTCGATCCGGCATTGTTGCCAGAGCTGCGCCATTCCAGCCTGGACAGCCTGGCCGAGGCCTATGTGGAAGGGCGTATGGATATCGAAGGCCCGTTGCTGGACGCTGTTGATATTGCGCGGCGCCTCAGTGCCGTCATGCCCGATGGCGAGGCAATGCCGCACGATAGCCATCCCGATACCCCCAATGCCCATGAGCGCGAAGACGATGCCCGCGCCATCTCCTATCACTACAACCTCTCCAATGATTTCTACAAACTCTGGCTGGATCCGGAGATGGTGTATTCCTGTGCCTATTTTGAAAACGGCGATGAAAATCTGGCGGCGGCCCAGCTCGCCAAAATGCGCCTGCTCTGCCGCAAGTTGCGCTTGCAAGCTGGTGAGCGTTTGCTGGATGTCGGTTGTGGCTGGGGCGGTCTGGTACGTCTGGCTGCCAAAGAATTCGGTGTCGAAGTCCTGGGCATAACTTTAAGTATCGAGCAGTTGAATTTGGCCTGGAAACGGGTGAAGGCAGAAGGTCTGCAGCACAAGGTACAACTGGAACTCATGGATTATCGTGACCTGCCGGATGATGGCCGCTTCGACAAGGTGGTCAGCGTGGGCATGTTCGAACATGTGGGCCATGCCAATCTGCCCCTGTATTTTCGCAAGCTGCATGATTGCGTACGCCCGGGCGGACTCGTACTGAATCATGGCATCACGGCACATTTCACTGATGCCCTGCTGCAAACATCGCAGGGTGGTGGAAATTTCATTTCACGGCATGTTTTTCCGCAGGGAGAGATTCCACATCTGGCAGTAGCAATTTCCGCGCTGAGTGATGCCGGTCTTGAGGTGGTGGATGTGGAGAGCCTGCGCCGTCACTATGCTCGTACCCTGGAATTCTGGAGCCGCAATCTCGAAGCCAAACGGGAAAAGGCTGCCAGCCTGGTGGATGCAAAGTCACTGCGTATCTGGCGGCTCTATCTGGCGGGCTGCGCTTATGGCTTCCAGCAGGGCTGGGTCAATCTGCACCAGATACTGGCCACGCGACCGCATGCGGACGGGCATCTGGAGCTGCCCTGGACACGCCATGACATATATGAATATGAAGCAGGGCAGATGAGCCCGAAAAAGAAAAAGCCCGCATGATGCGGGCTTTTCATTGTCGCGGGCTCGGTTCGGTGGGGGGACCGCAGCCTAGCGCCAGCGACAGGAGAACCATAACAAGCCGGCACGGCCGGAACTGTAGGGTTTTCTTTTACGGTTTGTGACCTTTACGAGAGCATCAACCTTCCGTCAACAGAAAGTGTGAGCGTGCCACGGCAACCGGCTTGCTGCGATCCTCCTGCCAGGCTGTCATCTGCACATTGGCTACGCGCTTTCCCTGTTTGGTAATACTGCATTGCGCATACAGGGTGTCGGCCTTGCCCGAGCGCAGATAATCCACCGAGAAATCCACGGTACGCGGAATTTCGGCAGACTCACGAATCCAGAGCAGATGCAGCAAGGCTGCCGTTTCCATGAAGCCGCCAATCACGCCGCCATGCAGTGCTGGCAGATGATCGTTGCCGATATTGGCGGGCTTGAAAGGCAGAACAAAAAGCAGCTCATCATTTCCTGTCACCTGCATCTGTACACCCAGAGTGCGGGCATAAGGCAGCTGATCCAGGATGTCATCGTAATTGCGGCTTTCCTTGGCGCTTTGTACCAGTTGCACGATATCCATTACTGATTGCCTCCGTGCTTTTCCGCATTGCCGTCACCGGTAATCACGCCGCTATTGGCGCCACGCATGAAGGTGCCCACGCTGTAGGCCACAGGCTGGCTATTGTCATCCTGATAGGCCGTGGCACGTGTGAAGGCAATCTGGCGGCTGAGGCGATAACACTCGGCCATGCAATAAACAGGAAGACCGGGCGTAGCAGGGCGCAGATAGTCGATACGCAGATCCAGTGTGGCGATAGCTTCAGCCTGCTCCAGCAGCGAATAAATGCTGAGGCCGCTGGCATTGTCGATCAGCGAGGTGATCACGCCGCCATGCAAAACGCCGGTCTTGCGATTACCCACCAGCTCGGGCTTGTAAGGCAGCATCAGCGTGGCGCGGCCGCGCTCGCCATGGACCACCTGTATGCCCAGCACTTGCGAATGCGGAATCCGCGTGAACCAGGTGGCCACGGGGTCAAAAAGCTCACGATTGATAACAGGCAAAGTCAGTGTCATGACGGTCTCGTACTACAGGCTTGATGAAGATAGCCAGGCTGATTCCGGGGGCTGCGCACAGTACTGGAAATCATCTTCAAACCCCAGGCATTCATGGTCATCTGGCTGACGCAACGGTCGTTATATAGTCGTGATTTCCGGAATCCGGTAACGAGCACCAGTGGTAAAACAATAAAGTGATGGCGGCATCGTGGGTGCAGGCATGCCGTCATACAAAGTCGCTTGCATCTGCTGGTGAGACGCTGATTTCCCGGGGCGGTGCAGCAAACGGTATTGGTTGCCATGGTTGAAGCGTCCTTGAGCGTGATCTTTATAAGTGTTTGATTTACCTGAATTAGCCCGCCATAGCGCACAAACAAATTAAACGCATAATGT
>JAVHYE010000181.1 GCA_031119295.1 Pedobacter sp.
GAATCGCCGCCGTTGCCAGAATGGCGATGATGGCCAGCACCACCAGCATTTCCATCAGCGTGAATCCGCCCGGCCGCTTCATCTTCCCTGCATTCCTCTCATGTTTTTCTCAGGTGCCTTTCAAACCTGCCGAAGCTGACAGCAAGGGGCAGTCCTCCGGTAAACGACAACGCAAAGCCCCTTCCTGCACTTCAATCCGGAATTTGCGCCCGGCCATGGGCTCACCATCCAGATTGAGAAAAATCTCGTTGGGCGTTTCCAGCGTAAGCCAGGGCAGGCGCGCCTTGATCACGCTGTCACCGTCCTCGCCCTCCAGCAGACGCGTCATCAGGGCCGGCAACAGTTCCTCACCGGCAATGATGCGTACATCCAGCAAGCCATTATCCAGCAGGGCCTCGGGACAAAGCCTGTGTCCGCCGCCGGCCTGACAGCCATTGCCGATGGCCAGCACGAGAAAGCTGCCCGCCCAGCTGAAATCCGGGCCATGCAGACTTCCCATATCCGCCGTGATGCTGGCAAAACGGGTCAGGCCAGTGAGCAGATAGGCAAAACCGCCCAGCAGGGCTTTCTGCTCCTCCGGTGTTTCCACCGTCAGCTGGGCACCAAAACCGCCCGTGGCCATATTCAGGAAGGCACGCTCATTCACTTTGACTGCATCAATCGGCCGCAAGCCGCCTTGCAGCGCCAACTCCAGCGCCGCCGCAGGTTCCAGCGGAATACCGGCTCCCCGGGCAAAATCATTGGCGGTTCCCAGTGGCAAAATGCCCAAGGCGGGACGCTGGCCCGGCTGCAGCTGCAAAAGCGCCGTGACAAGCTCATTGACGGTGCCATCACCACCGCCGGCAATGACGGTAGTGGCCCCCGCCGCTGCGGCCTCTTGCACATGACGTCCGGCATCACCCGCCTCCCAGGTCACCCTCACCCGGAGATCGTGACCACCCGTACGTGCCGCCTCCACGGCAGCCCGTATTTCGGGAGAGCCTGCCCCCTTGCCATTGAGGATGAGCCAGTGATGGACCGATACATCAGATGCCATGAAAGATATCCGCGGATGATGGAGACATTCAGGAGGCCGACTGTGCGCGCCAGGTCAGGAAAAGTCTGAGATCGAATTCCAGCTGCGCATAACCGGGCAGCATATGTTCACAAAGCTGGTAGAAGGCCTTGTTGTGCTCCATTTCCTTCAGGTGAGCAAGCTCGTGCACCACGATCATATTGAGGAATTCCGGCGGCGTTTCACGAAACAGTGCCGCAATACGGATTTCCTTTTTCGCTACCAGGCGGCCACCGTGATTACGCGAGCTTGCCGTGTGCAGCCCCAGCGCGTGCTTCACCACATCCAGCTTGCTGTCATAAAGCACGCGGTCTATGGCCGGGGCATTACGCAGGTATTGCTGGCGCAGTTCGCTGACATAACGGTAAAGCGCCTTGTCACTTTGCACCTCATGCCGCCCGGGATAACGTTCCTCCAGCCAGGGCCCGAGCCGGCCTGACTCCAGCAGTCCGCGTACCTGCAGCAACAGGTGTTCGGGATAGCCCTGCAGGAAACGCAATGTGTTCTCACTCTCCGCCATAAATCGCCTGGCCGTTTTTCTGCAGCACATAACCTTTCCAGGGCAGCAGGCGGTATTCACCCGCTTCCCAGACCTGCTCACCCTCCGCGCCGCGCGCCTCCAGAATCAGCGCAGTCTTTTCACCGGGCAGGAAAATTTCAGCCCGCGACTCCGCCTTGTCGAAAACCACATAGGCCGCCTGACCCTCGGCCTGCGCACCAGCCGCCATGAAATCCAGACGCCTGCCAGACTCGAAAAGGCGCAGGCATTTTTCCTGCACCTGCGACCAGGTGTAACCCGCAGAGGCCTTGCAGCCATGAGCATCGCTGTCGCCGCCCACTCTTACATCCTCGGGAGCCGCTTCTGCGCGCGGAATGATGGTCGTCGCCGCGGTTTCAGGCCGGGGCTGGGGCGGTATCACGGGATCCGAAGGTTTGTTGCAGGCCGCCAGCAACACAGCCATGGCAGGCAGGAGAAAAAGACGGGGGAACATGGCACGCACTCCCTGTGGGCCGGGAATCGCAGGCTAGCCAATCAGGCTAGTCCGGACAATCCGGGCGCTGTAAAAGACCGGCTGCACCTCAGTGGCGGAAGGTTTCCACAATCGGGCAGCAGGGGCTGCCGGTCTCGTCCTCGCACTGGGTGACCAGGGTTTTGAGGCGGCGTGACAGTGCCTGCATATCGCGTATACGGGCATCGATATCAGCAAGGCGACTGCTGGCCAGCTGGCGGATACGCGCGCGATCCGCCACATCGTCCAGTTGCAGCAGTTCGCGGATTTCCTCCAGGGAAAAGCCCGCATCCTTGGCACGCCGGATGAACTGCAGTTGCTGCAGGTGCTCGTCACCATAATGGCGGTAACTGCCCTGCGCCTCCGGCTCTTCCAGCAGACCGATACGCTGGTAGTAGCGCACAGTCTCCACATTCACACTGGCGGCCTGGGCCAGTTTTCCTATGGTCAGCGTGGCTGGACGCATTTCGGGACTGATATCGCTCATGCCTCTGCTCCTGATCAATGCCAGCCCTTGACTCCGCTCTTGACTCCGTACCGGGCTACGGGCTTTAGCATGCCTGCATGATCACTCGATTGTCATCCGCTACGGAGGAAACATGAGCCATTCGCATGACGACAAGAGCCCACAGGCAAACCCTGCCCATCAGCATGCAGGGCACGCACATGAAAAGCACGACAGCTGCTGCAACCCAAAACCTGAACCCAAGGCAGATTGCTGTGCCCCGGTAAAACCTGCTGCCAAGGAAAAAAGCTGCGGCTGCGCCAGTAAGGCAGCCGTTGCCCCTGCAGCCGTTCCCGAAAAGTCAGCAAGCTGCTGTGGCACTAGCGGAGAAGCTTCTGCGCACTGGTTGAAAGACCCGGTCTGCGGCATGAATGTGGACAAAAGCAGTCCGCACCACGCCACGCACGAAGGCCGGGAATACTTTTTCTGCAGCGCCCATTGCGTGAAGAAATTCACAGCAGCGCCCGGGCAATATCTCAAGCCGGACAAGAAGACCGAAAAACCTGTTGTCGAAGGCGCGCTCTACACCTGCCCCATGCACCCGGACATCGTGCAGGAAGGCCCGGGCGACTGCCCCAAATGCGGCATGGCGCTGGAGCCCATGAGCATCACGGCCGAGCATGATGACAGCGAGTTGCGCGCCATGACACGCCGCTTCTGGATCAGCTTGCTCTTCAGTGCACCGCTGCTTTTCCTCACCATGAGCGAAATGATTCCCGGCCTTAACTGGCATCATCGCTTTGGTGAGGCTTATGGCTGGATACAACTGGCCCTCGCCTCGCCGGTGGTGCTCTGGGCGGCGGCACCCTTCTTCCGCTTGATGTGGCAATCCTTCATCAATCGCCACCTCAATATGTTCAGCCTTATCGGCCTCGGCGTTGCAGCGGCCTATGGCTTCAGCCTGATTGCCCTGCTCTTTCCCGGCCTGATTCCGGAAAACTTCCGCCAGGACGGCATGACACCCTTCTATTTCGAAGCCTCGGCGGTAATTGTGGCTCTGGTCCTGCTGGGCCAGGTGCTGGAGCTGCGTGCGCGAGCCCAGACCGGTGATGCCTTGCGCAGTCTTTTGAAACTCGCGCCGGAAAAAGCCAATCGTTTGACGGATAGCGGCGAAGAAAGTGTGCTCCTGCATGCCGTGCAGGTGGGTGACAAGCTGCGTGTAAAACCCGGTGAAAAAATCCCCGTGGATGGCCGCGTGCTGGAAGGCCGCTCCAGCGTGGATGAATCCATGATTACCGGCGAACCGCTGCCCGTGGAAAAAAATGCCGACAGCGCCGTCACCGGTGGCACCCTGAATGGCAGTGGCAGCTTTGTCATGCTGGCCGAGAAAATCGGCAGCGATACCCTGCTTGCCCGTATTGTCGATCTCGTTGGCCAGGCCGCACGCTCACGCGCGCCCATACAGCGTCTGGCCGATCAGGTCTCGGGCTGGTTTGTCCCGTTGGTGATTGCCATTGCCATTGTCGCCTTTATCGGCTGGTGGTGGCTGGGGCCTGCACCTGCTCTCAATCATGCTCTGGTGGCAGCGATTTCCGTGCTCATCATTGCCTGCCCTTGTGCACTGGGGCTGGCCACCCCTATGTCCATCATGACCGGTGTCGGCCGTGGTGCACGCGAAGGTGTGCTGATCAAGGATGCGGCAGCACTGGAGCAGATGGAGAAAATCGACACGCTTGTGGTCGACAAGACCGGCACGCTCACGGAAGGCCGTCCCACGCTTTCCACCTTGAGCGCGGTGGCTGGCGATGAACATGGCCTGCTGCAACTGGCCGCCAGTCTCGATGCCCTGAGCTCGCATCCGATTGCGCAAACGCTGGTGAATGCCGCCAAAGAAAGAAATATTCCGCTGCTTGGCGTGGAGGACTTTCAGGATATTCCCGGTGCAGGTGTTGCCGGCCATATCAAGGGCGAGAAAATCCTGCTGGGCAATGAGCGCCTTTTCCGTGACGAAGGCATTGCTCTGGGAGCTCTGGAAAAAGAAGCGCGAGCGCTACGTGCCCGGGGCCAAACCGTGATGGTCGTGAGTCGCAATGGCCAGGCCTGCGGCCTGCTGGCCGTGAGCGATCGCCTGAAAGCCGGCAGTCTGGAAGCCGTGCAGGCGCTCAAGGCCGAAGGCGTGCATATCGTCATGCTGACTGGCGACAACCGCATCACGGCTGAAGCTATTGCCCGTGAGCTCGGCATCACGGAAGTGCATGCCGAAGTTCGCCCGGAAGAAAAGCATCGCGAAGTGAAAAAGCTGCAGGAGGCAGGACGCCGTGTCGCCATGGCGGGTGACGGCATCAATGATGCGCCAGCTCTCGCTCAAGCCGATATCGGCATTGCCATGGGCAACGGTACCGATATCGCCATGCAGTCCGCCGGCGTTGTGCTGGTAAAGGGTGATCTGCGCGGCATTGCCAAGGCACGTGTGCTTAGCCGCGCCACCATGAAGAATATCCGGCAAAACCTTTTCTTTGCCTTCGTGTACAACTTTGTGGGCGTGCCTCTGGCAGCCGGCCTGCTCTATCCCTTCTTCGGCCTGCTGCTTTCCCCCATGGTAGCCAGCGCCGCCATGAGTCTGAGCTCGGTGTCTGTCATCAGTAATGCCCTGCGTCTGCGCAGGGCAGATCTTTAAACAAGGCAAAGCCTGTTCAAAATATCGCGAGCTAGAGCACTGCAAGGAAAAAACGAGGGAGGAAGCGGAGTTTACATACAGTAAATGAGCATTACTCCCTCGTTTTTGACGCCGCAGGGCCGACGCGCAGCAGATTTTGGACGGGCTTTCACAAAGACACGACACTTCGTGATGTGAAAGCGACCCAGACACCACAAT
>JAVHYE010000182.1 GCA_031119295.1 Pedobacter sp.
TGGTGGAGCTAAGCGGGATCGAACCGCTGACCTCTACAATGCCATTGTAGCGCTCTCCCAGCTGAGCTATAGCCCCAGGTCTGGTTCAACACAGTGCCCTATTGCGTAGTGCCCTGCAGTTGAGGCGCGCATTCTATGCAGCACCTTGGGGGGTGTCAACGCTTTCGACGAGCTTTTGTTTCCATTCTTTTTCCCAGTCCTTGGCCTCGTTCTTGGAGACCCCGCCGAGCACAGCAATCGCGTTGCGCAGGCGATGACGAGTCAGGTCGGCACCGAGAATATTCATAGACTCCATGACCGGTGTGCTGGACGCAGAACCGGCAATCGCCACGAAGAAAGGAAACATGAAATCGCGCAGTTTATAACCAAGCTTCTCGCTGATTTTTGTCAGCAAGGCTGCAATGGCATCGTGATTCCACTGCCGCAGTGCTTCCAGCTCCCAGAGCGAAACCTGCAGGATTTTGCGCACCTCATCCGCTGTCAGCTTCTTATGCGCAAAGCTTTCTGTGGTGACATTCACACCACCGGAGAAAAAGAATCCAGCCCAGCCAGCGGCATCCGACAGCGTTTGTATACGCGGCTGTATCTGCGTAACAACGCGAGACAGATACTCCGGATTCACCGCCCATTTCTGGAAAGCCTGCATCAGTTGCGGCACCGACATTTCACGCAGCCACACACTGTTCAGCCAGGACAGTTTTTCCACATCGAAAATCGGACCGCCCAAGGACACACGCTTGATGTCGAAATTCTCCACCATTTCATCCAGCGTGAATTTTTCGCGCTCATCCGGCATGGACCAGCCCATACGGCCGAGATAATTCAGCAGCGCTTCCGGCAGGAAGCCCATGCGCTCGTAGTAGTTGATGCTGGTGGGATTCTTGCGCTTGCTGAGCTTGGATTTGTCCGGATTGCGCAGCAGGGGCATATGGCAGAACACCGGCTGCTGCCAGCCGAAGAGCTTGTAGAGCAGCACATGCTTGGGCGTGGAGCTGATCCACTCTTCGCCGCGTATCACATGCGTGATTTCCATGAGATGGTCATCCACCACATTGGCGAGATGATAGGTGGGCAGGCCGTCGGCCTTCATCAGCACCTGCATGTCCACTTCCACCCAGGGAATCTCGATATCGCCACGCAGCATGTCCGGAATGACACACGTGCCTTCACGAGGCACTTTCATACGAATGACGGCGGACTCGCCCGCGGCCAGACGCTTTTCCACTTCTGCTTTTTCAAGATTGATGCAATGGCCGTCATAACCCGGGTTCTGCTTGGCCGCCATCTGTTCGGCGCGCAGGGCATCCAGACGCTCGGAGGAACAGAAGCAATGGAAGGCATGGCCATCTTTCACCAACTGCTGCGCATGCTGGTGATAAATCGCACTGCGCTCGCTCTGGCGATACGGGGCATGCGGGCCGCCCACATCCGGGCCCTCGTCCCACTCCAGCCCCACCCACTTCAGGGCCTGCAGGATCTGCTCTTCCGACTCACGCGTGGAGCGCACCTGGTCGGTGTCTTCTATGCGCAGGATGAACTTGCCCTGGTGCTGACGGGCAAAGCAGACATTGAAGAGCGCGATGAAGGCGGTACCGACATGGGGATCGCCGGTGGGAGAAGGAGCAATACGGGTACGGACGGTAGTCATGAAGCAATCCGGGCTACGGGAAATGAGGCGGGATTATACGCATGGGCCGGGAGCTGGCATATCGGCATGCCGACGACGCCAGCTCTGCTACGGCAAGCACCAAGAAGTGACGGATATTCCGCTCTCAGCTCTTGCCCCCTCAGGTGCGAGCCGGTATCTTTGCGCCCCGTTCGGAGAGGTGGCAGAGCGGTTGAATGTACCTGACTCGAAATCAGGCGTAGGCGCAAGTCTACCGAGGGTTCGAATCCCTCCCTCTCCGCCAGGACCCAATAAAAAAGCCCGCATCAGCGGGCTTTTTTATTGGGTCCGGAAAAGCTCAGTCGAGCTTTACGCCGAGACGGTGGGACACTTCCTCATAAGCCTCGACCACACCGCCCAAGCCCTGACGGAAGCGGTCCTTGTCCAGCTTGTTGCGGGTGTCCTTGTCCCAGAGGCGGCAGCCGTCCGGGGAAAATTCATCGCCCAGCACGATCTCGCCGTGGAAAAGACCGAACTCCAGCTTGAAATCCACCAGCAGCATATTGCCGGCATCAAAAAGCTGCTTGAGCACATCATTGACCTTGAAGGACAGCTCCTTCATGCGGGCCAGCTGTGCATCCGTAGCCCAGCCGAAGGAACGCACGTGGTACTCGTTGACCATGGGATCGCCGAGCGCATCGTTCTTGAGGAAAAGTTCGAAGGTAGGCGGATTGAGCTCGCGGCCCTCCTCCACACCGAGACGGCGCACCAGACTGCCGGCCGCGAAATTACGCACCACGCACTCCACCGGAATCATGGTGAGTTTCTTCACCAGCGATTCGGTATCGGACAGCAGCTTTTCGTGATGCACGGGGATACCGGCTGCACCCAGCTTGTCCATGATGAAGGCATTGAACTTGTTGTTCACCATGCCCTTGCGCTCAAGCTGCTCGATGCGCTTGCCGTCAAAGGCCGAGGTGTCATTGCGATAAAGGATGACGACATGATCGGCATCATCAGTGGTGTAGACCGACTTGGCTTTACCGGTGTACAGCAGGTCGCGCTTTTCCATTCATGTCTCCGGAATCTTTGGGCCAGTTGCTGACGATGGACTCGAACAGGGTCTTGGTCGTCGCCTGCGGCGCCAGGGTATCGTCGTCTTTTTGCAGGGTCAGGGCATAGGCCGTCTGACCGCGGCTTACACGCAGCTGGTAGGGCGATTTCTTGCCCGCTTCATCCGGCAGCGTCAGGTAATAAAGTCCCACGCGCTGATCGCGGTCATCCACTTTCACAGCACCGGCACGCAGGGACTCATCGAGTCGGTCCCAGATGGCATTGAAGTCGCCTTCAATGCTGACCACGGGATAGCCATTGCCATCCTGGGTAAGGACCGGCTTCTGCAGCGGTGTGGGAGCCGTAGTCGGCGCCGGCGTTGCCTCCGGCAATACCGCCAGGGGCTTGGGCTTGGGCGCCTCGAATTTCTTGCTCAGATCAATACTGGCCTCAGGCCCCGGCGGAATCGGATACAGGGGCTTGATGGCCCGGGTTTCCTGTCCTTCCGGAAGCTTCAAGGGAGCACCTTCCTTGGCCGTGCGGTAATCACTGGCACGATCGCGGAAGTAGGTGCTGCAACCCGTTGTGATGGTGACTGTTGCCAGCACCAGGCTCATGCCGAACAGCGGCAGCAGCTTCTGCATCAGAGCACTCCGCCCTGACGCAGGGCAGCACGCACCGGCTCGCGGCAGGACTCGGCCAGCTCGGTCAGCGGCAGACGTATGCCGGCACCGATACGCCCCATTTCCTGCAGGGCCCACTTCACAGGGATGGGATTGGATTCGATAAAGAGATCGCGGTGCAGGGCCATCAAAGGCTGGCTGAGGGCGCGTGCTGTTTCGGCATCGCCCTTGAGGGCGGCGGCACAGACCTTGGCCATGGCAGCAGGCGCCACATTGGCGGTCACGGAAATATTGCCCTTGGCGCCGAGCAGGATGAGCTCGTGAGCGGTGGCGTCATCGCCGGAATAAACGGCCATCTTGTTGCCGACCAGACCGATGAGCTCGCGACCGCGCTCGAGATTGCCGGTGGCATCCTTGATGGCAGCGATATTGGGCAGGCCGGCCAGACGGGCAACGGTGGCATTCTGCATGTCCACGCCGGTACGGCCCGGCACGTTGTACAGCCACTGCGGAATGGCAACAGCTTCGGCGATGGCCTTGTGATGCTGGTAGAGGCCTTCCTGGGTCGGCTTGTTGTAATAGGGCGTTACCAGAAGCGCGGCATCGGCGCCGACTTCAGCGGCAGCACGGGTCAGCTCTATGGCTTCGCGGGTGGAGTTGGCGCCGGTACCGGCAATCACCGGAATACGGCCGGCGGCAGTCTTGATCACGGCCTTGATAACGGCCAGATGCTCGTCCACATCCAGGGTAGCCGATTCGCCGGTGGTGCCTACGGCGACGATGGCATTGGTGCCCTCGGCCACATGCCATTCCACCAGCCGCTGCAAGGCGTCCCAATCCACCGCGCCATCGCGCTGCATGGGGGTTACCAGGGCAACGATGCTGCCGCTAATCATGCTGTTCTCCACAAGTTCGAAAAGACCGGTTTCGAGAAGACTGGCAATGGTAATGGCCGGCGTCTCCCTTGAACAGGGCGGCACCCGGAGCCGCACAAATTACGCACAAAAGAAAAAGCCGGCAGAAGCCGGCTTTTTCTTGAAACTGATGCGTTCCGAAACTGGAGCGGGAAACGAGACTCGAACTCGCGACCCCGACCTTGGCAAGGTCGTGCTCTACCAACTGAGCTATTCCCGCATTGCTATCACTAGCGCCACGCTGCAAATCTGCCTCACATCGTGGGAGCGCGCATTGTACTGATGAGCCCTGCCCTGTCAACGCATCTTGCTGAAAAATCAGGAGATGAAAATCCGGGCTTAAAAATCAGGGCTGGCTGAGATAGGGCCAGGCCGCCCGCAGATACACCAGCATGGACCAGAGCGTGAGCCCTGCCGCCACGATGAGCAGCAGCATACCAAGCTGGTCCAGCACAGGATGATGCAGCAAGAGCACATTGATGGCCGTCATCTGCATGGCCGTCTTGAGCTTGCCGATATAAGAGACCGCCACGCTGGCACGCTTGCCCAGCTCGGCCATCCACTCACGCAGGGCGGAAATGGTGATTTCACGGCAGACGATGATGATGGCGGACATCACCACCAGCAGATTGCTGGAATGCCACTGCACCAGAATGATGAGGGCCGAGGCCACCATGAGCTTGTCGGCCACCGGATCCAGGAAGCGGCCAAAGGCCGAGCTCTGATTGAGGGTGCGGGCCAGATAGCCGTCGAACCAGTCCGTAATGGCCGCCACCAGAAACACGAGAGCCGCAATGAAATAGCGCCACTCGAAGGGCAACCAGGGCGCCACCTGTCCGGATGCAAAAGGAATATAGGCAATACCCACCAGGACGGGGATAAGCACGATACGCAACAGGGTGAGCGCATTGGGGATGTTCAGAATCGGTGAGGCGCTCAATACATTCTCCGCGGCGCAGCCCCAGTGGAGGCTGCTGTCGCAAGGCCCGGATCAGTCAGTGACTGTGCAGGGCATCATAGATGGCTTCGGCCAATCTTAAACTAATCCCCGGCGCCGTCGCGAGGTCCTTCACGCTGGCCCGCGCCACCTCCTGCAGCCCACCGAAATGCTGGAT
>JAVHYE010000034.1:0-9103 GCA_031119295.1 Pedobacter sp.
AAGGCGCGGGCGAAATCTTCCTTGATCAGGCGGCGCACCTTTTGCGCCTGTAAATAGTAGGCATCGTAATAGCCGGCAGAGAGGGCATAGGTGCCCACCATGATGCGGCGTTTCACTTCGGCGCCAAAGCCTTCGGCGCGCGAGCGTTTGTAAAGATCAGTCAGGTCTTTCGGATTTTCGCAGCGGTGGCCGAAGCGCACGCCGTCAAAACGCGAAAGATTGGAGGAGCATTCTGCCGGGGCAATCACGTAATACGCGGGCACAGCGAGATCGGAGGTGGGCAGGTCGATTTCCACGACGGTGGCGCCGAGCTTTTTCAGTTCTTCAATGGCGGCTTCAATGACTTTGGCAACGCCGGCATCCAGTCCTTCACCGAAATACTGTTTCGGCAGGCCGATACGCAGGCCTTTGATATCGTCATTCAATGTGGCGGTGTAATCCGGCACGTCGTACACCACGCTGGTGGAGTCGCGTGCATCATGGCCGGACATCACATTCAGCATGAGCGCTGCATCTTCTGCGCTTTGTGCCATGGGGCCGGCCTGATCCAGGCTGGAAGCAAAAGCAATCATGCCCCAGCGCGAAACACGGCCATAAGTGGGTTTCAAGCCCGTGAGATTGCAGAGCGCAGCCGGTTGACGAATGGAGCCGCCGGTGTCGGTCCCGGTTGAGGCCGGCGCGAGACGCGCCGCAACCGAAGCGGCCGAGCCACCGGAAGAGCCACCAGGAACTTTCGTGATGTCCCAGGGATTTTTCACCGCGCCATAAAAACTCGTTTCATTCGACGAGCCCATGGCGAATTCATCCATATTCGTCTTGCCCAGCATGATCGCGCCAGCGGCATTGAATTTTTCAATCACGGCGGCGTTATAGGGCGAGATAAAGGTATCCAGCATTTTCGAGGCGCAGGTGGTTTTCACGCCTTGTGTGCAGAAAATATCTTTTTGCGCGAGCGGAATGCCGGTGAATACACCAGCCTTCCCTGCTGCGCGTGCGGCATCGGCGGCGTCGGCTTGCTGCAGTGCAAGTTCATCACACACGGTGATGAAGCTGTTGAGTTCGCCGTCGAATTTCCTGATGCGATTGAGGAAATGCTGCGTCAGTTCGCGGCTGGAATATTCGCGGGCGGCGAGGCCGGCAGCCAGCTCGGCCAGAGTCTTGTCATGCATGGTGTCAGGGCTACTTATTCGATGACTTTCGGAACGAGATAGAGGCCGGCTTCAGTGGCCGGTGCAATCTTCTGGTAGGCGTCGCGGTGATTGCTTTCGCTGACCACGTCGTCGCGCAGGGGCTGGGTGGCATCCATGGGATGCGCCATGGGCTCGATACCGGTGGTATCGGCGGCTTGCAGGCGATCAATCATGCCGAGGATGTCATTCAGGCGGTCGGTAACGCGGCCTTGTTCTTCGGAGGTCAGTTCAAGGCGGGCCAGATGGGCGATCTTGGCCACGTCGGTGGCGGTCAGGGCCATGGGAATGCTCGGGGAGGAAATTGTTGGAAACGCGTAAGGCTGGGCAAATTAGCACAGTTCGCGGCTTGTCCAAAGAACCCTGTTTGTTTAGAGTTAGCCGCAATTTTAAGGGACTAAAAGCCTTGTCCGGCGCGGCCTTCAGCCACCCCGGCCCGGTTTCCCTTCCAGGACCGCCGAGCTGCCCTTCGCATCCTGCCCGGCCTCGCACGCAAGCGATCAATTTCAGGTTTCACACCCCCATGCTGCCTATTCTCAAAAGTTTTCTCGGTCTTTTCTCTTCCGACCTCGCCATCGACCTTGGTACCGCCAACACCCTGATCTACGTGCCGGACCGTGGCATCGTGCTCAATGAGCCCTCGGTGGTGGCTATCCGTCAGAACGGCGTGACCAAGACCGTGGCGGCCGTGGGCGTGGATGCCAAGCGCATGCTGGGCCGTACCCCGGGCAATATTTCCGCGATTCGCCCCCTGAAGGACGGCGTGATCGCCGACTTCGAAGTCACCGAGAAGATGCTGCAGTTCTTCATCAAGAAGGTGCACGAGAAGGGCATGCTGCCCCCGCGTCCGCGCGTTCTCGTCTGCGTGCCCTGCAAATCCACCCTGGTGGAGCGTCGCGCCATCCGCGAATCTGTGCTCGGCGCCGGTGCCCGTGAAGTGCGTCTGATCGAAGAGCCCATGGCTGCTGCCATCGGTGCCGGTCTGCCCGTGGAACAAGCCTGCGGCTCTATGGTGGTGGATATCGGTGGTGGCACGACGGAAATCGCCGTGATCTCCCTGTCCGGCTCCGTTTACTCCGATTCCGTGCGTATCGGTGGTGATCTCTTTGACGACTGCATCGTCTCCTATGTGCGTCGCGCCCATGGCTGCCTCATCGGTGAATCCACCGCCGAGCGCATCAAGCAGGAAATCGGTACCGCCTTCCCCGGTGGCGAGCTGCGCGAAATCGAAGTGCGCGGCCGTAATCTCGCCGAAGGGGTGCCGCGCTCCTTCACCCTGAATTCTGATGAAATCCTGGGTGCCCTGCAGGACCCGCTCACCGGCATCATCACCGCCGTGAAGAGCGCTCTCGAACAGACCCCGGCCGAACTGTCCGCCGACATCGCCGAGCGTGGCATGGTGCTCACCGGCGGTGGTGCACTGCTGCGCGATCTGGACAAGCTGCTGTCCAAGGAAACCGGCCTGCCCGTGATCGTGGCGGAAGACCCGCTGACCTGTGTAGCTCGTGGCGGTGGTCGCTCGCTGGAGTTCATGGACAATCCGGCTTACGACATGCTGTTTGTCGATTGATACAAAGCTGTGATGGAAGGCCGGCTGCTGCCGGCTTTTTGTTTTAATCTCCGGGCAAAGCCTGCCGGCGATCAGGACAGATTCAGGGGACGCATCATAGAAACCACGCTTTTCAGCAAGACATCCAATGGCACGTACAGCCTGCTGTTTGCAGTGCTGCTGTCCATTGCCCTGATGTTTGTTGACGCGCGCTTTCCTGACGTGACGGGGCCGGTGCGCTTCCAGCTCAATGGCGTGTTCTCACCGGTCTATGCCGTGATGAGCTGGCCGGGACGCCTCAGCGAGTGGGTGGCCGAGGCCACCATGAGTGATGGCGCCACGCGCGAAGAAAACGTCTATCTCAAGAGTCAGTTGCTGGTGCTTTCCGGGCGCCTGCAGAAATTCTCCGAGCTGGCGGCTGAAAATTCGCGTTTGCGCGGCCTGATCGATTCTTCCCTGGTGGTGGATGGCCGTGTGCAGATTGCCGAAATCATCGGCGTCGATCCCGACCCCTTCCGCCACATCATCCTGATCAGCAAAGGGCAGGATGAAGGTGTTTATGTCGGCCAGCCCGTGCTGGATGCGCGCGGCATCATGGGTCAGGTCATCGAAGTGGGGCCGCAAACTTCCCGCGCCATGCTGATTGCCGATCGTGAACATGCCATGCCGGTGCGTATCGCCCGTAACGGTGTGCGCGCCATTGTCGCCGGCAGTGGTGATCTGGATCGTCTCACTGTGCAATACGTGCCGGAATCGGCTGATGTGAAAGTGGGTGACCAACTCGTGAGCTCCGGCCTCGGCCTGCGTTATCCCGCCGGCTATCCCGTGGCCATGGTGACCAAGGTCAGCAAGACCGGCACTTCCGAATTTGCCGATATCCAGGCCAAGCCCGTGGCCGAGCTGGATCGCAGCCGTCATGTGCTGCTGCTGTTTACCCGCGCCCTGCGCGAAGAGCGAGCCGGAGGTCAGCATGGCACGGCGCCGTAATCCCGCCATCGCGCTGCCGCTCAGCTTCATTTTTGCGCTGGTCCTGGTGGCTTTGCCGCTACCGCAGGTGTTGTCCTACTGGCGCCCGGAATTCGTCACCATGGTGCTGGTGTTCTGGATACTGAATGCGCCCAATCTGGTGGGGGTATGGACCGGTTTCTTTGTCGGTCTGCTGCTGGACGTTCTTTTTAAAACGCCTTTCGGTGTGCATGCCATGACGCTTGCTTCCGTAGCCTGGTTTACGCGGCTTTCATGGCGCCGTGTCGCCGTGTTTTCCGTGTTGCAGACCAGCGGTCTGGTACTGGCCCTGGTGCTGGCCGGGCTCATCATCAAGCGTGTTTTGCTGGGGCTGGTGGCTTTGCCGCCGGACAGCTTGCTGTATTGGTTACCAGCGCTGACCAGTGCTTTGTTGTGGCCCACCGTGATGGTCTCCCTCCGACGCTTCACTCAGCTTTAAGTCGGGCCGCGCTTCTGCGCGTCTGACTGCGTTGCGAAGCGGCCGTGCCATCCTCATTTACTCCCAGTAAACTCCGGTGGCCCGGCCACTTCGCGCCTTGCCAGACACGCAGAATCACGCCCCTAGCATTGTGATCATGTCTTGCCTGACACGAGGCCGCACCGTCCTCTGACAGTGGAAGAGCAGTTGGCTAAACCACTGCTTTTAAAAAAATCATGAAGCCTTCTCTTTACCTTGCCTCTACCTCGCCACGTCGCCGTGAGCTTTTGCAGCAGCTCGGGCTGGAATTTTCCGTGCTGAAGATTGATGTGGATGAAACGCGTCAGGCCGGGGAAACGCCGGAGCATTATGTGCAGCGGCTGGCGCAGGAGAAGGCGCGGGCGGGTTTGGTGCAGGTGCCGGCAGGTTCGGTGGTGATTGCGGCGGATACCACGGTGGCGCTGGGCGATGCCGAGTTGGGCAAGCCGGCATCGGAGGCGGAAGCGATGGCCATGTGGACGCAGCTGTCAGGGCGGGAGCATCGCGTACTCACCGGTGTGGCGGTCGCACGTGGTGATGAAATCGCGGTGCAGGTAGTGACAACGGCTGTGCATTTCCGCGACATTGCGGAGCATGAGATGCGGGCCTACTGGGCATCGGGCGAGCCGGCGGATAAAGCTGGCGGCTATGCCATACAGGGGCGGGGTGCGGTGTTTGTCACCGGCATCTCGGGCAGCTATAGCAATGTGGTGGGCCTGCCGCTGGCAGAAACAGCGGCGCTGCTGGCGCCATTCGGAATTCCGGTCTGGAACTGAAGCATGTCTGAAGAAATCCTTATCAACGTCACGCCCATGGAATGCCGTGTGGCGCTGGTGGAAAACGGCATCGTGCAGGAGCTCTATGTCGAGCGCACGGCGCGGCGTGGCATGGTGGGCAATATCTATAAAGGTCGTGTGGTGCGGGTGCTGCCCGGCATGCAGGCGGCTTTTGTGGAAGTGGGGCATTCGCGAACGGCCTTCATACACGCCAATGATATTGTCTGGCCGAAAGTGACGGGCGAGCGTGAGCGCACGCCGACGATTTCCGAGCTGCTGCACGAAGGCCAGTCCGTGGTCGTGCAGGTGATGAAGGACATGATGGGTACCAAGGGCGCCCGTCTCACCACCGATCTTTCCATTCCTTCGCGCTATCTCGTGTATATGCCGCATGGCGAACATATCGGCGTGTCGCAGCGCATCGAAGACGAGACCGAGCGTGAGCGCCTGAAAGGCCTGATACGCCAGTTGCAGGAAGAAAGTCCGGAAACCTCTGCCGGTGGCTTCATCGTGCGCACTGTGGCGGAAGGCGTGAGCGAGAATGAACTGCGTCGCGACATGGCTTTCCTCGTCAAGCTCTGGCGCTGGGTGCAGGATCGTTGCCAGAGCGCCGACACACCCTCGCTGGTGTATGAGGAGTTGCCGCTCTTCCTGCGCACCATACGCGACCATGTGAGTGTGAACAGCCAGAAGGTGCTGATTGATTCGCGTGAAACCTATGCCAAGGTGGAAGAGTTCGTGCGCGATTTCGTGCCGGCCTTGAAGGAACAGATCGAACACTATCCCGGCGAGCGTCCACTCTTTGATCTCTACAATATCGAAGACGATTTGCAAAAAGCCCTGCAGCGTAAAGTGCTCTTGAAGTCCGGCGGTTATCTCATCATCGACCAGACCGAAGCCATGACCACGGTGGACGTGAATACCGGTTCCTATGTCGGCACGCGCACCCTGGAAGACACGGTCTTCAAGACCAATCTGGAAGCCACCCACGCCATTGCGCGCCAGCTGCGCCTGCGCAATCTCGGCGGCATCATCATCCTCGATTTCATCGACATGGAAGAGGCCGAGCACAAGCAGCAGGTGCTGCGTGCGCTGGAAAAGATGCTGGTGCGCGATCATGCCAAGACCAAGATCACCCAGGTTTCCGAGCTCGGTCTCGTGGAAATGACGCGCAAGCGCACACGTGAATCGCTGGAGCATCTGCTTTGCGAAACCTGCTCCGAGTGTGAAGGCCGTGGCACGGTGAAAACAGCGGAAACCGTCTGCTATGAAATCTTCCGTGAAATCCTGCGTGAAGCGCGTGCCTATGATGCCGCCAATGGCTACCGCGTGGTGGCCAGCCAGAAGGTGATAGATCGCCTGTTGGGGGAAGAATCGGCAGCGGTGGCCGACCTTGAGCAGTTCATCGGCAAACCCATCAAGTTCTCGGTGGAAGCTTTGTACCCTCAGGAACAATACGACATCGTTCTGCTTTGACTTTATGGTGGCAGCGGCTGGTCCGCTGCCTGATCAGGCGCCGGGCAAGGCGTCTGCATGAAAGGACTCTTTTCTCTTGGATATCACAAAAATTCCCCGCAGCCCCGGCCCCAAGACGTTGGCTTTTCGGCCTTGCTGCTCAAGAATCGCCTGCAATAAACAACAAAGCCGCGACAAGCCTGGTCACGGCTGGAAACTATCATTAGTCCTCCCTGTCTCCTGACCGAATTCCCCGCATGAACTGGCAAACCTTACGACTGCGCCTGCTGTGGTGTTGGCATCAATTGCTGACGCTGGGGCTGATTGCGCTGGTGCTCGTGGCCGTGCTCGTGGGGGTGGGCCGGCAATTCCTGCCGGAACTGGACCAGTACCGGCCGCGTGTGGAGGCCGAGCTCTCGGCGCGTATGGGCCTGCCGGTGAAGCTGGCCCGGCTGGAGGGCGCCTGGGAAGGTTTCGGTCTGCGCCTGCAACTGCATGATCTGCAGCTGCGTGATCCGGCGTCCCCTGAGCATGTCTTGCTGGGCATTCCCGAGGTGGAGTTGCGGCCGGCCTTCTGGCAAAGCCTCTGGCATCGCGAGCCGCGTGTGGATGTGCGCCTCTCCGGTCTCGACATCCATCTCGACCAGCTTGACGACGGCAGCGTGAAACTGCGCGAGTTGAGCAGTCTGGCTGGCAGTGATCCCAGGGCGGCCGAGCAGGCCCTGCGTTTTGCCCTGCGCCAGCCGGCACTGGCCCTGAGTGGCAGCCGTGTTGCCCTGGCCCTGCAGGGCAAGCCCACGGTCACGTTTTCCGACATCGATCTCGTCAATATCAATCGCGGCGACCGCCATCAGCTGGCGGGCCGTCTGCGCGTCACTGGCAACCCCGAAGCCCTGGACCTGCAACTGGATCTCACCGGTGACCCCTTGCACTGGCAGCAGGGTGAGCTGCGTATCTGGCTGCATCTGCCGGTGGTGGCGCTGGAGCGCTGGCTGCCGGTGCCGGCGGCCAATACCCGCGGTCTGCACAGCCTCACGGGGGGCGGCAATTACTGGCTGCATTTCCGTCAGGGTGAGCTGGCCTCGGTGCAGGCCAAGCTGGATTGGCGTGATGTGGTGCTGGATGACGGCCAGCGTCGTCACCATCTGCAGAATCTGCGTGGCGAGCTGGCCTGGTCGCAGGCCGATCAGGGCTGGCAGCTGGCGGCCAGTGCGCTGGAAGGCCGTGTCGACAATATCGTGCTGCCGTTGCGTGCCCTCGCACTCAGTCACCGGGACAGCACGATGGATGTAGCGCTGGCGCAAGTCGATCTCGGCGCGGCGGCGCAACTGGCGGCCAATCTGGACTTGCCGGAAAAGCTGGCGGCCTGGCTACGCGAGGCGGCACCGCAGGGGAGAGTGCCCACGCTGCGTGCCGGGCTGGCCCTGGATGCCGACGGCAACTGGCAGCCACAGTCACTGGATGCCCGCGTCGCCGGTTTGCAGGCACAGGCCAGCAAGGCCTGGCCTGGTCTGAGCGGTTTTGCCGGCTGGCTGCGCTGGACGCCGGATACTGCCTGGCTGGGCCTGGCAACGAACAAGGCCGAACTGAATTTGCCCCAGCTCTTCCGCGAACGGATCGCAGTAGACAGCTTGCAAGGTCATCTGCGCCTGCAGCGCAGCCAGCAGCAGGGCAAGGCGCACTGGTTGCTGGCCACCGACCGCCTGCAAGTCCGCAATCCGGATGCCCGTGGCTCGGCCGTGCTCAGTCTGGATATTCCTGAAGATGATCCGGCCGCCACCCGGCTTTCCCTCCTGGCCGGCCTGCAAGAGGCCAAGGCCGCCAGCACCTGGCGCTATGTGCCCTGGACGGTGGCGGGCGATGCCACCCTGGACTGGTTGCGCCGCAGCATTCTCGCCGGCCGTGTCAGCCAGGGTGATTTCCTTTATGAAGGCCCGCTGCATGATCGTCCCGATCTCGGCGGCCATCGCATGCAGATGCGCTTTGCCCTGAGCGACGGCCGTCTGGATTACGACAGCCACTGGCCCGAGCTGCGCCAGCTTGATGCCGTGGTCAGCATTGATGGCGGCCGCCTCTCGGTGAGCAGCAATTCCGCACAATTGCTGGATGCTACCCAAGGCCGCCATATCACGGCCGAGATTGCCGATCTGCACAAACCCGTGCTGCAGATACAGGGCGAGCTCAGCAGCAATGGCGACGATCTCATGCGCCTGTTCCGCGAAAGTGCGCTCAAGGCACATACCGGCGGTCTTGCCGAGGTGCTGGATATGGAGGGGGCCTTCAAGGGCCAGCTCGATCTCGCCATTCCGCTTCAGGGTGGCGATCCGGATGTGCAGGTGCAGGCCCAGCTGGCCGGCAACCGCCTGCTGCTGCGTGATGCCGGTCTGGACGTGAATGGGCTGGAAGGGGCACTGGTCTATAGCAGCAAGGCGGGTCTGGAGTCGCCCGGCTTGCGCGCGCGCCTGCTGGAGTCTCCGGTCACCGCCAGCATCAGCAGCCAGGTCAAGCGTGGTGTCCTGAGCGAAGTGAATGTGAATGTGGCCGGGCAGGTGGGCGTGCCGGCCCTGCGCCGCTGGCTGGGCAGCAATCTGCTCGATATGGCCACCGGCAGCGCCTATTACCAGGCCAAGGTCAGTGTGCCGGCCGATGCTTCGGCGGTGCGCCTGCAACTCAA
>JAVHYE010000034.1:9203-24305 GCA_031119295.1 Pedobacter sp.
CGCGTGGACATGGGGGTCTGGTTGCCCTGGCTGCAGCGCCTGAAACACAGCCCTTCCGGCACGGCCGCCGCCCATGGTGAAGCGCCCCTGCCCGGACTGACCCGACTGAACCTGCAGGTGGGCGAGTTGCTGGCCGATGGCCTGCGTCTGCAGGATGCCCGTATTGGCCTTAACCGTGAGTCCGCCGCCTGGCAGCTGGCGTTGGACAGCGAGGCTGTCGCCGGCCGTGTGCAGGTCCCGGATGCTCCCACCGCGGCCGTCAATCTCAGCTTCAGCCGTCTGCAGTGGCCGTTGCCGGGCATGGCCGCAGACAGTACGGATAAAGCCGGCAAGGCCGACAAGCCGGTCAGTACGGCAACGGCCGATGCCGGCGCCTTGCTGGGCGTGCTGGGTAATCGTCCGCTGATGATCAATGGCGAGGGATTGAAGCTGGGCAGCTGGCCCGGCCTCGGCCTCATCGGCATCAGCGCCAAACTCCTGCCCAGCCCTTATGGCCTGCGTATCGAAGACATTGCTTTCGACAGCAACCCCCTGGATTTCACAGGCCGTCTGGACTGGCAGTGGCGCGGCGGCGTCAGTACCCGCCTGCGCGGCACCGCCAGCACCACCGACATGGCAAGCCTGCTCAGCGCGGTCGGTTATGCGCCCACCCTGCTCAGCCCCAAGGCCTCGGCCGAGCTCGATCTGGCCTGGCCGGGCAGCCCGGAAAAACCGGTGCTCCCGGGCCTTGATGGCAAGCTGACCCTGACCGTGGAACAGGGCCGCCTGCTGACCGTGAGCAATGCCACCAGTGCCAGCCGCGTCTTCGGCTGGTTTGATCTCGACAATATCAAGCGCCGCTTCAAGGGTGATTTCTCGGATGTGCTGCGGCGCGGCCTGTCCTTCGACAAGGTCAGCCTCTCCGGCCCCCTGCAGGCCGGTGTCATGACCCAGGCCGAGCTGCGCGTGGACGGCCCCACGCTGAAAGCTGAAGGCCATGGCAGCCTGGACCTGGCACGTCAGCAGATGGATCAGCAATTCACCGTTACCGTGCCGGTGTCCAGCGCAGTGCCGGTCGCGGCCGTGGTGGTGGCCGGTCCGTTGATCGGTGGTGCCGTGGCTGCCGCCCAGATGGCCTTCGAGAACCAGCTCGACAAGGTGACGCAGCTGCGCTACCACGTTAGCGGCAGTTGGGCGGACCCCAAGGTGGAGCGCGTCAACATGAAGACTTCACAGCAGAGCAAGAACACGGCGCCGGTGGCGGCCGGTGGGCTGGTGCCGGTGGCCGATGGCAAGCGGAGCAAGCCATGAGCCACGCCCTGAGCGGAAAGCTGGCTGTCGTGCAGATGTGCTCGGGGCCGGAGCCGGAGCGCAACTGGCAGGAGGCCGAGCGGCAATTGCGTGCGGCCGCGGCGGCTGGTGCCGCGCTGGCGGTGCTGCCGGAAAATTTCGCTGTCTTTGATGCCATGCAATACCGCGCCTTTGCCGAGCGCTTGCCGGAAGTGCTGGAGCGTCTCGGGCATCTCGCGCGTGAACTGGATTTGTGGATAGTGGCCGGTACCTTGCCGGCGGCCACACGCCCCGATGGCCGCCGCATCGAGGATGGCCGTGTGCGTACCGCCAGCCATGTCATCGACTCTGATGGTGAAGTCGTGGCGCGCTACGACAAGATCCATCTCTTCGATGTGGACGTGGATGATGCCCAGGGCAGTTATCGCGAATCCGCCACCTTCGAGCCCGGCGCTGTGCCGGTCTGTGTGAATACGCCGGTGGGGCGGCTGGGTCTCACGGTCTGCTATGACTTGCGCTTTCCCGAACTTTTCCGTGCCCTGCTGGATGATGGTGCGGAGCTCGTCAGCGTGCCGGCTGCGTTTACCCATGTCACCGGCGAGGCGCACTGGCAGGCTCTGCTGCGTGCGCGCGCCATAGAAAACCAGGTCTATGTGCTGGGTGCCGCGCAGGGCGGTGTGCATTCGGCCACGCGTCGCACCTGGGGCCATAGCCAGATCATCGATCCCTGGGGACGTGTGCTGGACGAACAGCAGGCCGACGGACCGGGAGTCAGCGTGGCAGCACGTGATGCCGGCGCGCAGTTCGAGCTGCAAAAACGCATGCCTGTAAGATCACACAGACGAATCCGCTGACAAGCCCGCGGCTTTGCGCTACAACCTCTTTTTGCCACGGCGGGATGCCGTGACATGTCCGTTCCGAGGATTTCCATGAGTGAGCGTCTGGCTGATCACCTGAGCCTGATACCGATTTTCTCCGCGTTGCAGAACGAAGAGCTGCAGACCATCGAGAAATACATGTTCTTCAACAAGATCGAGCCCGGCGAATATGTCTTCCGCGAGGGCGAGAAGGGTGATTACGTCTGCTTTGTGGCGGGCGGTGCGCTGGATGTGATCAAGCTCAACCAGCATGCCCAGCCCGTGGTCATCACCACCCTGGCCAAGGGTGGCTCCATCGGTGAAATGGCGCTGATCGACAAGCTCACCCGTTCTGCCAGCGTACGTGCTGTGGCGCCTTCCAGTCTTATCGTGCTCACCCGCAAGGGTTTTGATCTTATCCTCAAGCTGCATCCGGAAATCGGCATCAAGATCCTCAAGGGGGTGGCTTCGCTGCTCTCCATCAATCTGCGTAAAACCTCGGACAAGCTCGCCGAATTCATGCCGCCGCTTGCCTGAGGCAGGCGCTTTTCCCTTCCCTTGTCACACCGGCCAATGCCCTGCGGCCTGCCTGCGGTAAAACAGCGGGCAAGCTACAGGCGGCTCATGAAAACAGGAAAGGCCATGAAAAAACTTCCCCGCGATAACAACAACGATTACACCCGAGCAATGGCCGAGGCGCGCCGCGAGGTGGTGACGGCCGAAACCGGCGCTGCGCTTACGCACACCGGCAGCTATTCCTTCGATCCTGCGGTGCTGCCGGGCAATATCGAATCCTTTGCCGGTGTGGCGCAGATTCCCATGGGTTTTGCCGGTCCTCTGCTGGTGAATGGCGAGCATGCGCAAGGCGAGTTCTATGTGCCCATGGCCACCAGCGAAGGCACTTTGCTGGCCAGCTATAACCGCGGCATGCGCCTGACCCGTGAAGCGGGCGGCATCATCACCACGGTGATAGACGATGCCATGCAGCGGGCGCCGATTTTCGTCTTTGAAAATGCCCGTCATGCCCGTGACTTCGGGGCATGGGTGGAAGCCAATTTCGCCGCCATCAAGGCGGCAGCAGAAACCACCACACGTTCCGGCAAACTGCTCCGCATCGAGCAGTACGCAGCCGGCAAAATGCGCTGGCTGCGTTTCTGTTTTTCTACCGGCGATGCTGCCGGCCAGAATATGGTGTCCAAGGCCACGCGCGAAGGCTGTATGTGGATACTGGCGCAAAAGCCGGCCGGGCTTGAGCATTTCTCCCTGGCCGCGAATTTCGACACGGATAAAAAGCATTCCTTCGTGAATGCCCTGCATACTCGTGGCAAACGCGTGGTGGCAGAAATCACCTTGCCGGCTGCCATGCTGAAAGACGTGATGCACACCTCCGGCGAAGCCCTGTTCAAGCAGCGCCAGCTTTCAAACATGGGTGCCATGATGGCGGGCTCGGTGAATAACGGCGCGCATTTCGCCAATGGCATCACCGCCATCTTCATTGCCTGCGGACAGGATGTCGCCAATGTGGCGGAATCCTCCGCCGGCTTCGTTCACGGCGAGCTGAAGGCCAACGGCGATTATTATTTTTCCGTCACCATTCCCGCGCTCATAGTCGCCACTTACGGTGGTGGTACCGGCCTGCCCACGCAGAAAGAGTGTCTGGAAGTGATGGGCTGCTATGGTGCCGGCAAAGTGAACAAGCTGGCGGAAATCGTGGCGGCCACCGTGCTCTGCGGCGAGCTCTCGCTCTCCTCGGCCATCGTCTCGGATCAATGGGTCTCCAGCCACGACAAACACGGCCGCAACCGTCCCTGACAAAGGCTGCTGCGCGTCGGCCCTGCGGTGTTAGAAGAAAGCGAAAAATGCTCATTTACTCAATGTAAACTCCGCTTTTTCGCTTTCTTCTGCCTTGCATGGCTCTAGCTCGCGAGCCTTTGAGAGTTGTTCTGTGTCGTTCGCTACGCCACTGCGGTAAAAACCCTTAGAATCGCGGCTCTCTTTTTCCATCGCTTGCCCGCATCAGCCAGCCCGCGATTGCCGTCTGCAGGTTTGTCATGAGTCTTCCTGAATCCATTCCCGTCTCGCCGGCCCTGCTGGCGCTGAATCTTGCTGGCCGCAATGAAGCCGAGGCGGCGCGTTTGCTCACCAGTCTTGCCGACCAGGGCAATGCCGATGCGCAAGCCATGCTGGGACAGTTCTGTCTGGATGGCCGCGGCATGGACCGCGATGCCACCCAGGCCCTGAACTGGTTTCGTCTGGCCGCGGCACAAAACCATGTCATGGCCATCAATATGCTGGGGCGCTGCCAGGAAAACGGCTGGGGCTGTGTGCCGGATATTTCTGCTGCGCTGAGTAATTACCGTCGCGCCGCCGAAGCTGGCCTGGATTGGGGGCAATACAACTACGCCAATCTGCTGCGTATGGGGCGCGGCACCGAGCCGGATACGGCAGGGGCTTTCGAGTTGTATATGAAGGCGGCGGAGCAGGGCCACGCCAAGGCCATGAATCTGGTCGGCCGCTTTCATCACGAAGGCTGGGCCATGCCGGTCAACGAAGCCGAAGCCGAGCAGTGGTATTGCCGCTCCGCTGAAGGTGGCGATTTCCGCGGTCAGATCAGCTATGCCGGTGTGCTGGCCGAGCAGGGAAAAATTACCGAATCCGTGGCCTGGCTGCGCGAAGCCATGAAGACAGCGATTCCCTCCGTGCTGGAAGGTTTGTCGCAGACTTTGCTGCAATCACCGGAAGCGGCGTTTCGCGAAGTGGGTGAAGAAATGAGGACCAAGGCCCGCAACAGGAATACGCCGCCAGCCTGATGGGGGCGGAATAAAAAACGGCGCCTTTAAGGCGCCGTTTTTTATGGGCTGATGGTATTCAGCTGGCTTCTGCTTCAGCCACTTTTCGCTTTTCCATGATGCGGCCAAAGAAAAGACCGGCCTCGAACAGCAGCCACATGGGTACGGCCAGCATGGCCATGGAGAGGGCATCGGGCGGCGTCAGGAACATGGCCACGAAGAAGCAGCCCACGATCACATAACGACGTTTGTCGATCAGCGAATCACTGCTGACCATGCCGGACCAGATCACGAGAAAAACGGCGACCGGAATTTCAAAGGTGAAGCCGAAGACCAGGAAAAGTTTCAGCACGAAATCCAGATAGAGATTGATATCCGTCATCATGGCCACGCCTTCCGGCCCGACCTTGGTGAAAAAGCCCAGCACCGCGGGCAGTGTGATGAAAAAGGCAAAAGCCACGCCGGTATAAAACAGCAGTACGCTGGAAATCAGCAGGGGCACGGCAATACGACGCTCGTGCTTGTACAGGGCTGGCGAAATGAAGCCCCAGATCTGGTGCAGGATATAAGGCACACCCAGAAACAGCGCCACGAAAAAGGTGAGCTTGAAGGGTGCCATGAAGGGCGCGGTCACATCCGTGGCAATCATGGTGCTGCCCGGTGGCAGCAGCTTGCGCAGGGGATCGGATACCGCAGCGTAAATATCGTTGCGGAAATACACCAGGGCAAAAAAGCCAACGATGAGCACGGTGAGTATGCGTATCAGGCGATTGCGCAGCTCGATCAGATGCGAGATCAGCGGCATGGTGCTGTCAGGGGCGTTGTCACTCATGCGGGAGTCTGGCCTGAAGGGTTGTCGCTGGAGTCATCGGGGTTGCTGATCGTCACGGGGGCATTGCGGCGCTTCTGGCTTTCCAGCCACTGCCGGTAGGCAGCTTCGCCATCCATATTCACATCGGCCAGGGGCGTGGCGACCTCGGCCAGTACCGGCTCTGGAGCGGCATCCACCGCAGCCGGCGGGGTTGCTGTTATGGCGACTGCAGGCGTATCGGGAGCCATGATCGTGGCGGGTGCAATCACGTTCTGCGCTTCCTTGAGATCATTTTCGATGGAGGTTTTTTCTTCCTGCAGCGACTGCACGAAATTGCCGGTAAAGCCGGCAATGCCGCTGGCACCGAACTCCTTCTCCATGCGTGTTTTCATTTCCTGGGCAGAAACTTCACGCTCGATCTCGGCCTGCACGGTGCTGATGGTGCGGCGTATGCGCGCCACCCAGGCGCCGGCGACACGGGCGGCATGCGGCAGTTTTTCCGGGCCGAGCACCACCAGCGCCACGATGGCGAGCAGGACCAGCTCGCTGAAGCCGACATCAAACATGGATCAGGATTTCCATCAGGAACTCAGGCAGGAGACTCGGAAAGAAAGCAGCACTCAGCTGTTGTTCTTGCTGTCGTCCTTCTTGTCCTGGGTCAGCTGCTGGGGTTTTTCGTCTTCAGTCTTCATGCCTTCCTTGAAGCCTTTGAAGAAGCCGCCGAGATCCTTGCCGGCATTCTTGAGTTTGCCGGTGCCGAAAATCAGCACGACGATGACGAGGAGCAGGATGATGTGGGGAAGAGAAATGCCGGAAAGCATGATGTCACTCCGAGGGGTTGTTGGTGGATGAGCTGCGTGCCGCTTTTTCCGCATGACCGGAAACATTGAAGCGACGGGCCAGCTCATTGAGTACGGCGTCGGGCTGCAGATTGAAGTGGGAAAGCATGACGAGGGAATGAAACCAGAGATCGGCGGTTTCATAGACGAGGTCATCGTATTCGCCGCTGTGTTCTGCATCCTTGGCGGCGATCAGGGTTTCGGTGCATTCCTCGCCGACCTTTTCCAGGATCTTGTTCAGACCCTTGTGGTGCAGGCTGGCCACATAGGAAGACTCCGGCGCGGCTTGCTTGCGCTCTTCGATGACGCGGGCCAGCGCGTCAAGAATGTCATTGCTCATGAGGGGGTCTTCTTGTTGTCGTGCGAGTGGGCGTGGCCGCCATCATAAATGGCTTCCGGGTCTTTCAATACGGCATCTACCGTGACCCACTCGCCATGCTCGAAGCGGCGATAGAAGCAGGATTCACGTCCGGTATGACAGGCAATTCCGCCAATCTGTTCCACCTGCAGGATGACTACATCGCCATCGCAGTCCAGACGCAGCTCGTGGAGCTTCTGTATGTGGCCGGATTCCTCGCCCTTGCGCCAGAGCTTGCGGCGCGAGCGCGACCAGTAGATGCCACGGCCTTCGGCTGCGGTAAGGCTTAAGGCCTCGCGGTTCATCCAGGCCACCATGAGCACGCGGCCGCTGCGGAAGTCCTGGGCGATGGCAGGTATCAGGCCATCGTCATCCCACTTCACTTCATCCAGCCACTTCATGGTTTTGCCTCGTACAGCATTCAATTCTTCATTCATGTTGCGGCACAAGGATGTGCCGCACCGCGTAGCGTGAGTAAAGACCGGACCGGCGCCGGTCTTTACGGTTGGCCACGGCGTCAGGAAGACGGCGGGGCCGGGTAAGGAGAATACCGCTTCGGTCAGCCTGCGGCGAGGCGCCAGCCCAGCGTCAGTACGGCCAGCGCGGCACCGGCTACCAGCCAGAGACCGCTGGTATTGAGGGCGAGGGTGACGCCGCCGGCAATGCCGCAAAGCGCCAGCAGATCACGGCGACGACCGCTTTGCAGGGTATCGCGCAGCTGCTGGAACTCGCGCAGCTGGCGCTCCTGCCACTGACCGCTGGCGCGCAGCTGCGTCAGGGCATCCAGCACCAGATCAGGCAGGTCCGGCAGGCCGGTGATGATGCCCGGGGCCTGTTCACTCATGCGCTTCATGAGGGCCGCCGGGCCGACATGGTCGGCCAGCCACTGTTTCAGGAGCGGCTTGGCCAGGGTCCAGATGTCCAGTTCCGGGTCCAGCGAACGGCCCAGGCCCTCCACATGGATAAGGGTCTTGATGAGCAGGACCAGCTGCACCGGAATTTCCAGATGATGGGTGCGGGCCATGTCCAGCAGCGCGACCAGAATCGGTCCGAATTCCACTTCAGTGATGGGCTTGTCCAGCGCGCGGCCGGCAATGCGTTCCACTTCGATGGCCAGTGCATCCAGACGTGCTCCCGGCGGCAGCCAGCCGGCACGGTGGGCAATGCGGATGATCTCGGCGAAATCACGTTGCACGAGCGCCATGGCCAGACGCGCCACGGTGAGCTGGTCGGCACTGGAGAGCTGGCCGACGATGGCGATGTCCAGGGCGATATAGCGTGGGTTGGCCGGATTCGCGGTTTCCACGAAGACATTGCCGGGATGCATGTCGGCGTGGAAGAAATTGTGACGCAAGAGCTGCGTGAAAAAGATGGTGAGGCCTTTTTCCGAAAGCTGTTTGCGGCTGATGCCGGCCTTGGCCATGGCTTCCACGGCATCGATGGGTACGCCGTAAATGCGTTCGGCCACCATCACTGAAGCTGTGCACCAGTCCTTGTGGATTTCCGGCACATAGAGCAGATCGGAATTCAGGAAGTTGGCGCGCATGCGCTGGGTGTTGGCAGCTTCGCGCTCGAGATCGGTTTCATCCAGCAGGGTTTGCTCGTAATCACGGGCAATGCGCTGCGGATGGAATTGTGCGAGCTCGGGAAAGCGCTGCTCCAGCAGCGTGGTGAAATCACGAACCAGGGCCATGTCCTGCAGGATGGCCTCACGCACACCGGGGCGCAGGATTTTCACCACCACTTCACGGCCATCGGGCAGGGCGGCGGTATGCACTTGCGCGATGGAAGCCGCGGCCAGCGGCTGTTCATCAAAGCGCGAGAATTTTGCCGACAGCGGTGCTTTCAGTTCGCGCTCGACAATGGCCATGGCTTCGTGCGAAGAAAACGGCGCGACCTGATCCTGCAGCTTGGCGAGCTCGTCCAGCACGGCTTCCGGCAAAAGATCGCGGCGCGTGGCCAGCAACTGGCCCAGCTTGATGAAGAGCGGGCCCAGCTCTTCAAAGGCCAGACGCAGACGATCCGGCTTGTGCGCGCGGCCACCGGCCAGCCACCACATCGGGTGCAGGCGCAGACAAAAAAGGATGAAGCGCGCCCGCAGCGATGGTGGCGGAGGCAGCAGGGTGTCCAGACGGTAGCGTGCAAGCACGGTCCAGATGGCGAGCAGGCGGGGCAGGTGCTTGAACATCAGGGCTGTTCGTCCTTGCTGCTGTCCTTGGTGTCGGCGGCAGCGATTTTGTCCAGACGTTTTTGCAAACGGGCGAGACGGGATTCCACGCGATCCAGATCGGCGCGCGCATCGCGGTTGTCATTCAGGAACTCTTCCACTTCCCAGCGCACGGGCACCAGTTCCTTTTCTTCGCGTATGTATTCGCCGGTGTTCTGCAGGAAGGTATTGGCGACGCGGTTGGCAAAGCCGAAAAGATGCTTGAGGCCACGCGAGACCGGATAGGAAACGGTATCGCCGAAAACACGCGAAAGACCGGATTCCCAGTCGATATCCATATCGCGGGCAATGGCGTGCAGCTCTTGCACCAGCATGACATCGCCGCCGATTTTCACCGGGCCGCCGATGAAATGCGCGTCACTGGAGACGGCCATTTTCAGAAGCTCGAAACTGGGGGCTTCAATGGTGGCATGCGGATGTTTGCCGGCTTCGGTATCCAGATGCACGCCATTGGCTTCCAGCGACACCAGGATGCTGAGCGCGGGCGAGCGCGTTTCTATGAAAAGACGTTTGCCGGCATAGGCCGCCAGACGTTCACGCGTGGACGGGTCCAGCGCCAGTGCACGGCGTATCAGGCCCTCTAGTGTTTTTACGGCAAACACCTGCGGCAGCGATGTACTCACAGCATGCTCTCCATTACAGCTTGAAGCCGCGATGCAGGGCGACAATGCCGCCGGTGAGATTGTGGTAATCGGTGCGCTCGAAGCCGGCATTACCCATCATGCCTTTCAGGGTTTCCTGATCAGGGTGCATGCGTATGGATTCGGCGAGATAGCGGTAGCTGTCGGCATCCTGCGTGACGAGCTGGCCCAGGGCCGGCAGCACGCTGAAAGAGTAAGCGTCATAGGCTTTTGAAAGCGGCTCCACCACTGGCTTGGAAAATTCCAGCACCAGCAGGCGTCCACCCGGCTTCAGCACGCGATACATGGAGCGCAGTGCCTTGTTCTTGTCCGTGACATTGCGCAGGCCGAAAGAAATCGTCAGCAGATCAAACGTATTGTCGGCAAAGGGCAGGCATTCGGCATTGGCCTGCACGAATTCCAGATTCTGGGTGAGACCGTTATCGATGAGACGGTCGCGGCCGACGCCGAGCATGGAGGCATTGATGTCGGAAAGAATCACCTTGCCCGTGGGGCCCACGCGCTTGCTGAAAGCCTTGGCGAGATCACCGGTGCCGCCGGCAATGTCCAGCACCTGCTGGCCCGGACGCACGCCGGCCATTTCAATGGTGTAGCGCTTCCAGAGACGGTGCACGCCAAAGGACATGAGGTCGTTCATGATGTCGTAGCGCGCCGCTACGGAATGAAAGACCTCGGCAACCTTCCTGGCCTTTTCGCCGGTGGCGACGGTCTGGTAGCCGAAATGCGTGGTGCTGTCCGGAGTGCTGCTGGCGGGAGCCTTGTCGGCGGGTGAATCTGACATGGTGATGACGCCTGAAACGGGACCGGCATTGTCTGCCGGTCGCTGTCGGGCTGGCAAGCGACGCAGGGCCTAAAAGCCTTGCGTCGCGCCTCCGGCGTCGCGCGTTGCCGCCGTCCATGACGGCGGCAAGGTCATACAGAAAAGGGATCGGTCTTGCCGGCGAAGAGGTTTTCCACGATGGCCTTTTCCTTGCCCACGAACTGGGAGAGGAAGTCCTGGGCGGAGCCCATGGGGCGCATCACTTCAAAGCCGCGACCGAGGAAGTCATAGAGGCCGGAGAGGCCGGCCATGCGCGCCGGGCGCCCGGCCATCTTGAAGGTGGCATAGATCACGCGCGAACGTACATAACGGTCCAGACCACCGCCCAGTTCGGCCAGCAGGTCCATCTGGCGCATGCGCTCCTCGCGGTTAGCGCAGGCGCGATAGGCCTCGATCATGGTCTTGTCCGTGATCTCGGTGACGCCCATGGTCTCGAAGAGCATGGTTGTCAGCTCTTCGTCCAGGTCGCCGGTGAGGGCATTGAGTTCCAGGGCCACGGCCGAGGTACGCATGACGGAGTCCGGCAGCAGGCGGGTGGCGATGGGCAGGGCCCGCTCCACTTCACGCGCCAGCTCGTTGAGGTCCATGCCGCCATAGAGCTCGGTAAGGAAGAACATGGTGACGGCCTTGTAGCGCTCGTCTTTCAGGAAGCCGGCATGGGTGCGCTGCAGGCGGCCGGCCTGCCATTTCTGCACGGCTTCGAATTTCAGGCGGAAGGCTTCGTCGCCATGGCTGCGCCAGGCACGGTAACGGCCGAGCTCGTAGCGCATCTGGTCGGCCAGGGTCTTGATGTCTTCCCGACGCAGGGGCAGGCCTTCGGGGGTGTAAACGAGGCCGGGCGTGCGGGGCAGGGAGCTGTTGGGCGTCATGGGGCTCTCCGCAGGGCAATCCATTACAGGTGGACAGGGACAGGGTGTGCAGTCCCGGGGCGGCGCGATTGTACAGGCATGCCATGACAGGGGCAGCCGGAAATGCATGACAAAAAGTGACCATCTGGCCTGATCGACGTCCGGCCTGACGAAAGGCCGCGATCAGCTTTTCGGCGGCATCGGCACAAAGCGCACGGCACTCATGGCCGGGTCGGGCTGTGTGCGCAGCTTTTCCTGGTAGGCCGCCCAGAGCGCCTCGCGGTTGCGGCAGAGCTCCTGCAGCCAGTCCCAGCTGTAGAGGCCGGTATCGTGGCCATCGGAGAAAGTGATTTTCACGGCGTAATTGCCCACCGGGGCAATGCCGGTGATGGCCACGTTCTCCTTGTTGCGCGGCAGCGTACCGCCTTCACCGCCATGGCCCTGCACTTCCGCCGAGGGCGAGTGCACGCGCAGGAATTCGGCGCTGAGCTCGAAACGCTCGGTGTCATAGGCAATGACAAGGAGGCGGGCGTCTTTCTGGTAGCGGAGTTCGGTGGGGGCGGGGGAGCGCATGGAGGTCGATTTCAGATTGGTCTGTACGGCGTGTGATTAGAAATGGATTGCCCAGGAAAATAAAGGCCCCATTGGTGGGGCCTTATTATTACGCGGATGGCGACTCTATTGCCTCTGTTGAAACCTCTGGGCTTTCTTGCACCTTTTTCTTTTCTGAAAGCTTTTCAAGCTTTGCATTTATTCGCTTTATTTTCTGCTGTGTTTCTTTGACTTTATCGCCTTCAATAACTTCTCGTTTAAGAACGTCATTGCTCAGTATGTCTGAGATGTGCTCGTGATCTATTTTTACGTCTGGAAAAAGCCTCTTCAGCTCCTTGCGAATGGCGGATACTACAGGGTCAGTGATAATGACTTGAGCAACGGTAAATTTGTTGAATATCTGCATGTGCTGATGATATTCATCCATGGCGTCCGAGCTTAGCCCTTCTCTGCAGAGTAGAAAGACCTTTTTCTGATCTTCTTCGTTTCTGATGTTTATATTGACCAAGCTAAATGAGGAAATTTCTTCGTGTTCTACTGGTTGGCCGAATTTTATTCTGTAAAGCCGCCACTCAATGGAATTAGTCAAAACAATCCACTCAATGCCTTGAGTTACGCCATAGTTGATTGCTTGTCTAAGGTGGGATTCATTCAGATTTACTCCGGCAGCTTTTACTTCGATGAGATACTTTATTTTCCCTTCAATTTTTACAGCTAAATCACAATATGTTCCCTTTATTTGCTGCTCGCTGGTTAATTCGGTGTATTTGTCATATCCGAAGCAGACAGCCATGACGTCCTTGATGAGGGTTACTGTGTCTGCCTCAGATACGTCCCTTTCCCTATGGGATTGAGCAACTGCTTGAAATGTTTTGATATTGGCGGTGAGTCGGTCGATGACCTTTTTTGGAATCTTCATAATTTTCCCCTGATAGTAATAAATATAAGTTATTGGAATGCTATGGTTTCTAACCTAGGCCATTGTGAGTTTGCAAGATGAATAAATACGGAATGGTGGTGCGGTATGTGTACGGTAGGGCTTAGATAAGCTTTATTTCTTGTCTTTCAATTCAAGTCCCCGTTGTTAATTTGATAGGGCGCGTCCCTGCCGGACGGGCCCAGAAGGGGCGGGCCGCCGCCCCCTCTGGACTCCCCCGCTCGCCCCTGGCCGGTGGTCGCCGCGTTGCGGCGATACCCTGCGGTGCTCATCCGTCAGCGGGGGCTGCGGAACTCGCGCGGGCTATGCCCGCACTCAGACAGTCCTCGCCCTCTTTCCGCTGCCGGATTCCGCTCCTCGGCCACCTCTAAGGGGCAGGGGGCGTAGTTGGGTCGGTGCGCTGGTAATTTCAGTCGTAGAAGCAGAAGCAAAAGCAAAATCACTGGGTCCCCGCTTTCGCGGGGACGACAGATTTCTTTTCGGGGTATTCGTTGCCCCGGCGAAGGCCGGGGTCCATGCGGCAGCTAAATGACAAGCGCACTATGGGTCCCGGCCTACGCCGGGATGACGAAGGTTTTGGCTCTGGTTTTCTCTTCCTTAAATTCAGCGCTGAACGAAAGCCGGAATCACAAAACTCACCGAAGCAACTGGCAGTGATATGGGCGAGCGTAGCAAGACCACTTCCAGTGGCCCTCTGCACCTACGGCTCCGACAGTGGCAAGAAATCAGAAGGTAGTTGCGAGTCGCGAACGCGCGAGCACCACCCGGATGCCATCTGCTAAAGCAAAGAACAGGGCCAATTGCAGGGCTCTCCGCAGGAGTCGCATTTTCTTTGCTTACTTTCTTTTGGCGAAGCAAAAGAAAGTGAGGCCCCGCCGGCAGGGCGCACCGCCCTCGCAGAGAAACAGCCGGTGCAACCAAGTCGGAGCACCTCACCGAATCCCCGATAACGCAAAATCCCCGCACTCCCGGGCAGCACAAAAGCAAAGCCCAGCGCGCGTATACAGGGTTATCAGCCAGGCAACAGATAAACCCCTAAAAATAATTCTGATGAATCTGGATCAAGTAACTCATCATGAGCGAAAGAGGTCATCACGAAAGCATCAGGTCATCATCATATTTACGGTATTTTTACATCCGACTCATCACAGATGTCGCCAGATGTAAACTTGCTTCTTGCAGCAAAGCTTTGTTAATAAGCCCATCCCCGTCAAAAAACGAGGATACAAAAATGGCTCCGCCCCAAAGAAAAGACAGCAGCCATAAAATCCGCGTCGGCCTTTTCGGTTTCGGCCGTGCCGGCAAAGCCGTTGCACAGGAACTGATCGCGGATGGCCAGATTGATCTGGTCTGGGTGGCGCAGCGCTCCACGCAAGAGCGCCAGTACGCCAGTGACGCCTTGGGCATGAGTGCGCAGTTTAATGAGGGTGCCATGCTGGCCACAGGCGAACAGGATGCCGACAGATTGTTCGCCGAGCAGCCCGTGGATTTCGTGGTGGACTTCTCCGGCGGCAACACCCTGCGTTATTACGGCCGGGCCGCAGCGCGCCGCGGTATAGGCATCATCTCTGCCGTTTCCCATTACGGCCCGCGCCAGCTGCAATTCCTGCGTGCCTTGGGCGAACAGACGCGGGTGCTGTACTCCCCGAATATCACCCTAGGCATCAACTTCCTGCTGGTTGCCGCGCAGGCACTGAAGCGCATGGCGCCCCAGGCCGATGTGGAAATCATCGAACAGCATTTCCGGGGCAAACCGGAAGTCTCCGGCACGGCACTGCGTCTGGCCGAATCACTGGGGCTGGATACAGAAACGCAGGTCAATTCGATACGTGTTGGCGGCATTGTCGGCAAGCACGAAGTGATTTTCGGCTTCCCCTTCCAGACCTTGCGCCTCGTGCACGAATCCATCAGTCGCAATGCTTTTGGTCAGGGAGCTCTCTATGCCCTCAAGCGTCTCTCCGGTGAAGAGGAGTGCGGCTACTACACCATGGAGCAATTGATACGTGAGGAGTTCCGTGGCTTGGCCTGAAGCGTCCGGTAACTCGAGGCAAGAAAAAGCCGGGCAAGGCCCGGCTTTTTTGTGGCTGCCCGAGGCTTAAAGGATGAAGCGGCTCAGGTCTTCGTCCTGCACGAGATTGCCCAGATGCTTCTGCA
>JAVHYE010000035.1:0-22164 GCA_031119295.1 Pedobacter sp.
AAATATCACAGGTGATACGCTGACAGTAGATTTTGGCCGTCTGCGCAATATCACCTCGGTCGTGGTCTATACCAACGACACTTCGTTCAACTCAGCTTCACCGGTCAAAATCATCGAGATTTCAGCAGATAATACAAGCTGGAAGAAAACTGCTCAGCCCACGGGTGGGGATGTCGCCTGTCTAAGCTATGCCACGGGTTCCGGAAAAATCAGCTGTACATTCGCATCAGCACAGTCGGTACGCTATTTCCGTGTACGTATAACCAGCGCTACTCCGGGTGGGCAGCATATTGTAGAAATGGAGGCACAGGGCACCTGATCCTGTAGTCTGCCAAGAAAAAGGCCCGACATATGTCGGGCCTTTTTTCATAGCCTGCTTTTAAAGATCCTGCTTCATCTGACGTTGCAGCCTTGGATCCTGCGCCAAGGCCAGTTGGTAATGTGCTTGAGCTGTTAGCTCTTCCAGGGATGTCAGGGAATTATTGATCCCTTCCTTTAGCAGCGCCGTCATGATCTGTCGTGATTCACTGCGTTCTTCCGCTAAAAGACCCGCCAAGGCTAGTGCATCTTTTGAGTCCTGTTGCCAACGCGAGGGCAAGGCTTTTTGCTCCTTGTCCAGAAAGGCTATCTTCCTCTCCAGGACAGCAATCCGATTACGCCAGCCTGTCAGCTTCTTGCCGGCATTGTCGCGCTGCCTTTGCAAATCAGAGCACTCACTTTGTTGCGCCTGGCATTTCTTGAAAGCAGCGGCCGCTGCAAAAAACTCATTCTCGCGGGAGGCCAGTGCAGCTCGTTCGGATTGAAGCTGCTTTTCCAGAGCGCCTACGGTGTTTGCGATATCTGCCAGCAATAGCGGATTTTTGTGTAACAACTCGGCGTGAGCTTCCTGCCTGGATAGCAAGCACTGCATTTGCTGACGAGCCTTGAGCTGCCTGGTATCTGCAATGGCAAAGGCAGGATCAGTCAGCGTGTTTCTTGCCAGCCGCCACAGCGAATCAGGAAGTCGGCGCGTATCGGCCTCATCCAGAAAGTCAGCCTGATGGCTGCGTGCCTCCCAATAGCGTGCATTTGCGAGTTGTGTATCTGCCAGCCGCGCGGCTTCCTGCAGTGATGCGAGCGAATTACCAGCACTAACTTCTGCTGCCCGCAGCATGCCTTGCACAGCCATGGGTTCGCCAGGAAAAAGTGCTGCCAGTTGCTGCAGCCAGCGCAGGGCTGCAGCAGGCTGTTTATTCAGTAACTCGATTTCTGCGAGTTGTTGTAAAGCGCTGGGTGCCAGAGGGCTTTCCAACGGCAGGGCAATCAGGGTTTTTTCTGCACTATCGAATTGCCCTTCCATAGCCTGCGCCTGCGACAGGGCCAGTCTCAGATGTTCGGAGGCTGCATGGGACTCGGCATCGTGCTGACTTTCCAGAACCTGAATCAGCCTGGGCAATTTTTCCAGACGCTGCCTTCTGTCACTCGAGGTCAGCACCTGGTTTATGACCACGTAGTCCGGGCCGGGGCCTGAGTATGCAGCTGTATCAGTCTGGGCCGCACAAATAGCGTTGCTGTTGTCACCAGCAAGGGCAAAAGCCGGCAGCAGCAATAGGGCAGCTGCCATCAATGATGAGGAAAACAGCTTGGACATGTAGGCACTCCTTGCCTCTGGCATCACTCCGCAAGCGGAGCGCATTGTGCGAGATCAGCCTGAGTAATTTCCACAAATTGTCATCATTTTGATATCTCCCTAAAATCCGCAGCGTTCCCGTAAGGCTGTACAAAAAATGCTCACAAGGATGTGGCCGATTGCTGGCATGACGCTGGCGATGAGTCTGTTTGCTTCACTGGCAGCGCAGGCTGCTCCGGGGGAGGCCCAGCGTCTCCTCAAGCAGGATATTGATCGCCGGGACCAGGAGCGGCGTGACCGCCGCTGGGAAGAGGCTCATGGCAGCACAGAGGTGCCTTCTGCGCCTGTGACAGAAGAGGCGCCAGCAGCAGCAACAGGCCCCTGCTTTCCCGTTCAGCAAATCCGTCTGCAGCCTGACCATATCCTTAACTCTCGCCGCACTGCCTCCATTCTTGCCGCGTGGTCTGGTCGCTGTCTGCATGCTGCAGAGCTCGCTGGCCTGCAGGAGGCTCTTAATGCCGAGGCACTGGCAGAAGGCCTTGTTACCACACGCGTTGTGGTACCGGAGCAGAATCTTGCCAGCGGCGAGTTATTGCTCACAGTATGGCCCGGCCATGTCGAGAGTCTGCGCGCCTATTCTCTGCAGCGCATGGAGCTGGCATTCGCGACTCCGGTAAAGCCAGGTGATTTGCTGCAGCTGCGTGCACTGGAGCAGACGGTAGACAATCTCAACCGGCTGGCTTCCTTCAAGGCGAGCATGGAGCTGCAGCCGGGACAGCAGCCCGGCAGCTCGCTGGTGGATATCAATGTCATGCGCATGTCGCCCTGGCAGGCGGGTATTGCCTGGCAAAGCGAGGCACTGAATGCAGAGGAACCGACCAATAATCTGCGCGCTAATCTGACACTGGACAGCCCGCTGAAGCTGGCCGACCGCTTCATCATCGGCCTCAATGCCAATCTCAAGGACATGCAGGTAGACGATGCCAATGGCGGCAGCATCGACTACGACCTGCCTTTCGGCTGGTGGCGCATCTCTCTGGGCGCAGACCGTTTTGATTACGAGAACGAGCTTGTTGCAGGCATCACCCACTTCCGTGCTACCGGTGAAAGCCGGTCATGGCGAGCGGAGGCATCACGCAATATATATCGTGATGCCAGCAGGCGCCTGAGTCTTGCGCTGCACCATAAACAACGTATCAGCGACAACTATATCGATGGCGTGACGGTAGGCGTCTCCAGCTATCGTGTCGAAGCAACAGGACTACGCAGCGATCTTTCTCTCATTGCCTATCCCTGGATATTTGATGCAACACTGGATCTCGAAGCCGGAGCGGCAGTAAGTCCGGCCCGATATTCCCCCTACGATGCCGACTACAGCCGCTTTCTGCTTTCTTCCCGTCTGCAATACCAGTTTGACCGGTTGAATCTTTCGGCCGCCATCAACGGCCAATGGAGTAGCGATCTGCTTGCGGTCAGTGAGCAGTTTTCCCTGACAGGGCAGGTTGCCGGCTTCTCTCCGCTTTCCATCAATACGAATACAGGTATTTCGACAAGGTTTGAGGCGGCATATCCGATATTGCTCAGACAATACGGATTTACTCAGATTCGCCCGACGGCAGCACTCAATTGGGCCATGGGGCCAGATCAGAGCCCAGCAAAGGAAAAGCAACAACTCAGTTCGCTGAGCATGGGAGCGGTTCTGCCCTGGAAAAACGCGGTCATGCAACTGAATGCATCGCTGCCCCTGAGCAGTGGTGATATCGAAGAACCCCAAAGCTGGCAGCTGGATGCCAGCCTGAGTTTGCAATGGTGATGCTCATGGACGAGAAAACCACAGCACCCTTCGCTGCCCGGAAGAGAGGCCTACGACAACTGCTTTGCCAGTTACTGGTTGCCGTGCAGTTGTGGCAGCCATTTTTCAATTTCTCCTATGCAGGTGAAGTTGTTCCCAGCAGTGCCGGCACCAGTCTCAACCAGTCTGCCAATGGCGCACCGGTTGTGAATATCGCCAAGCCCGGCGCGGCAGGCATTTCGCATAACAGCTACACACAGTTCGACGTCAGCAATAAAGGCCTCATTCTCAATAACAGTGCGCAGCCGGTGAATACCCAGCTCGGCGGTTATGTCATGGGCAACGCCAATGTGGCGGGTGGCAGTGCACGTTTGATCCTGAATGAAGTCACGGCAGCCAATCCCAGCCAGCTCAATGGCTATATGGAAGTGGCAGGGCAGAAAGCCGATGTGATCGTGGCCAATCCCTGGGGGATTACCTGTAAAGGTTGTGGCTTCATCAATACCGCCAAAGCCACTCTCACGACGGGCAAGCCTTTTTTAAACAATGATGGATCGCTCGGGGGCTTTGATGTGCAGGGCGGAACTCTGCGCATTGATGGAGCCGGACTTAATGCCAGCAATACAGAAAGACTGGCGCTATATGCTCGTGTACTGGAGTTGAATGCGGCGCTTTACGCCAAAGATTTACAGGCGCTGGCAGGCAGCAATCGCATAAATACCGATGGCAGCTACAGCGCACAGCCCTCAGTCGATACAGCACCTGCTTATAGCATCGATAGCAGCGCGCTCGGTGGCATGTACGCCAACACCATTACGCTGGTAGGCACAGAGGCCGGTGTGGGCATGCGCCTCTCGGGGCCGGTTGCGGCCCTGACCGGCAAGCTGGAAATTACAAGCAATGGTGATGTGCGACTTATCAAGGGCAGCGCAGCACAGTCAGCTAGCGTGAGTGCAGCCGGCAATCTGGAGTTGGCCAGTGATGGCAGCACCGAACGGGGCGGCCTCAGCACGGGCGCTGCTCTCACGCTCAAGGCGGGCGACACCCTGAGCCTTTCCGGAGACAGCACGCTCACGGGTGCGGCCACCACGATCACTGCCCAGGTCGTTGATGCCGCTAGTGGTAGCGACATCGCAGCCCGCGGAAATCTCGCTATCACGGCAGCCTCCCAGCACTACCAGAGCACGGTCGGTAGCCAGGGACACATCACGCTGGCCGGCGAGACAATAGATAATCAGGGCAGGCTGCTGGCCGGCACCGGTCTGGTTGTGACGGGCTCCAGCCTGCGCAATGCCGGGAGTCTCCAGAGCCAGCAAGGGGATGCCAGTCTTGTCTTGTCCGGGCTTTTCGACAATCAGGCGGGCCAGTTGCAAAGCGGCGGTACCTTGACGCTGGATGTTGCGCAACTCGACAACACGCAAGGCCGGATTGCGAGCGAAGGCATGTTGAGCCTGGCCACGGACTCCACCCTTAATAACCAGCACGGCCTGTTGCAAGGGAATGCTGGCGTCATCGTGACCGCAGCGAGCCTGGACAATCGCCATGGCCAGATCGTTTCCAATGCGGGCATCGACCTTACCCTGCCGAGTGGCCTAGATAATCGTGATGGGCTGGTGGAAACCCCGGCCAGCATTTCCCTTGTGCAGTCCGTCACACTGGCCAACAGCACCGGCATCCTGCGCACTGGCCATGACCTGAATCTTTACCTGCCGGCTTTTGACCAAGCGCAAAGCGGCGGACTTTTCAGTGCCTACGGCCTGCTGCGGCTTGAAACCACAGGCGACATCACTCTCGGCGCCCAGGCTCTTGAAACTCCCGGCTCCTTGCGGCTGGTCTCGGCGCAGGGAGACATCGCGTTCATGGGGCGAGTCATCAGTGGCGGCGATGTATTCCTGATGGGACAGCACATCAACGTCGGTGACGACGGCGTCCTGGTCGGGCAAGGGCAGCTCACGGCCTCCGCCGAGGCGCTGAATAACCTGGGCGTGATTTATGGTCGCGACAGTGTGACTTTGGCTCTGGCTAACAGCCTCGACAACGGTGCCGCTGATGGTGATCACGCTGCCGCACTGTTGAGCGATGGCGATATCCGCATTACTTCCGCCGGCGATGTCCGCCTGGCACGCATCAGTAATTATGCCGGCCTGATTGAAAGCCGTGGTGGAGACATCACCCTCAAGGCCGACCAGCTGGAAAACATCAACCTGGGCTGGTCGGTGACTTCGGGCCGTACCCTCCCGGAATACTCCTATTCACCCGGTCAGAATTACTGGGATACCTATTACTTCCATGGCAATTCCGGCGATAGCAACAAGCTGGCCTATCGCTATACCACCTTCACGGATTATTACGTAGTGGATCAGGGCGCACCTGCTCGCATCATTGCTGATGGCCAGAGCAGCAGCATCTTCATCGAAGCTGACAAGGTGCTGAACGACCGGAGTGTCATTTCTTCCAGCAGCATGCTCGATATGAAGGCCGGCCTCATCATAAACAACGGCACGCGTCTGACGGATATCACCACCAAAAAGACGGACTATCGCTATCACTGGTGCAAGACAAGTACCGGACATGGGGAGAAGTGCCACAATGAGGCGGGCTCCCTGGCTGACGAGTACACACCGGGAGACAGCCATGTCATTCCTGCCATTCTTGAAGGCGGAACGGCGGTTGCCTTGCATGGCACGGTGGTCAATGGTGTTGCCGAGCAGATAACGAAGACGGCGCGTATCGATGACGGGGATTACACCGGGCTGGATACGACACCCTCGGGCCAGCCTGTTTCAGGTGCTCAGCCGCCGAATGTGCTCGATCCTACTGCCAACCCCGGCTTCCATTTGCCCGGCAACGGCATTTTCCATCTCAGTCTCCCCGGCCACGCCTATCTCGTCGAAACCGATCCGGCGCTCAACAGCTATACGGGCTTCCTCGGCTCCGGCTATCTCATCGGTCAATTATCCTGGCAGCCCGGGGTGACACAGCGTCGTCTGGGTGACAGCTATTACGAGCTCATGCTGATTCGTGATGCGCTGCAGGCCAGCATTGGCTCGCGTTTCATCGACCCGGCTATTGCCGATGAAAAAGCCCAGTACGAATACCTGATGCAAAACGCGATTGCGGCCTCGGAATCTCTGCAGCTCACTCCCGGCATTGCCTTGAGCCGTGAACAGATCGACGCCTTGCAGCAGGACATTGTCTGGATGGAAGAGCGCAACATTGCGGGTGAAAAGGTGCTGGTCCCAGTGGTCTATCTGGCGCAGGGCAGCTCACGCCTGTTACAGGATGGTGCCGTGATCGGCGGTGGCAGCCTCGCCATCGAGGCCGGCAGCATGGACAACGGCGGTCTCATTCGTGCCCGCGACAAACTGGACATCATCACGACAGGCGATCTCAGCAATCATGGTGGCAGCATCGTGGCCGGGGGCGATCTTAGCCTGCAAAGTGGCAATGACATCCGTAACGAATCCGGCCATATCAGCGGCAGCAATGTGCTGCTGCAAGCCGAGGGCGACATTATCCATCGCACGGTTTCGCAGCGCGATGATTTCGATGTGGGGGGGACGCAATCCTGGGCCACTCGCGTGGGCAAAACCGCCAGTGTCAGTGCCACCGGCAAGCTGGAGCAGGTTGCTGGTGGTGATATCCGCCTCACCGCTGCCAGGCTTAGTGGCAACAGCGTCATGCTCGAAGCAGGCCATGACGTCATCCTCGATACCGTGAAGAACGAACAGGGCTACCGCTTCAATGATGCTGCATGGCAGGTGGCCGAAGAGCATGTGCGTCATCTCACCAGCACGCTGGAGGCAGCGCAGTCCCTCAGCATCAGTGCCGGGCAGGATATTACGGCGATTGCCGCCCGCATCAAGGCCGGTGGTGATGCGACAGTAACGGCCGGGCGCAGCATCAGCCTGCTGGCGGCGGAAGAAACCGATTATGTTGAAACGCATAGCCAGCACAAAGGCAGCTTTAACAAAAGAGAGACCTACGACAGCGTTGATGATGCTTCGCGTATGCACGGCAGCCTGTTGGCAGCAGATGGCAATCTGAGCATCAGTGCAGCAGCTGGCAATGTGCTGCTCTATGCCTCGCAGGCCCAAGCCGGGCAAGAGATGGAGGTCAGTGCGGCCGGCAATATCAGCCTGATTGCCGGTGTTGATACCACGCAGCACAGTGTGACGCAGAGCAAATCCAATGCCGCCACGTTCAAGAACCATCAGGAAGGCTATGTCGAGCAAACCGCCGTTGGCAGTGCGATGGCTGCCGGAGGAAATCTTCGTCTGAATGCCGGTGGCGATGTGAATCTCATTGCTTCAGATCTGAAATCTGATGCCAGCTTGTATATCGGCAATGCGGAGCTGGAAAAGGACTCCTTGCGTAGCCGCAATGGCACGCCGCTCAACCTGAATGTCAGCACCCTGGCGCTCACCAATGAGTCCTGGAATGAAACCCAGAAGGGCCTGAAAGGCCCGCTGGAGAGCGTGGTCAAAATATTGTCTGTGGTGGGGGCACAGCAGCTGGCGATCTTCAGTGCGGGCCAGCTTGAGTTGCCGGAAGTCACCATTGGCGAGCACGAGAGCACACGTAGCCGGCAAACCTTGCAGGCAGGCTCCAGTCTCTGGGCGAAGGACGATCTACAAGTCAAAGTCCAGGATACAGCTGCTTTTATCGGGGCCGATGTTGCTGTTGGTAAAACCCTGCGTGTTAGCGCACAGGACATTGTGATTGATGCGGTAGCCGAGTCGTCGACTTACCGTCACGAGTCCGGCAAGGACAGTGTCAAAGGTCTTGAGGCTGATCTGGATAAAGACAAAGGCGAATACCGCGTCGGTGGCGTTCAGGAAACCAAGACCAGTATTTCCGATACGCAAAGCATCACGCAGTGGCGAGGTACGAATTTCAATGCCGGCCAGCTCATTCTGGAAGCTGAAAACAATATCGATATCTTGGGCTCGCAGCTGAATGTTATTGGCGACGCCAAGATCAAGGCAGGTGAACAGCTTACCATCGGTGGTCGTGAAGGAAATTTAACGCAAGAGCACAAGGAAACGACGGAGGTCATCACGGTCGCAGTTGCCATACGCAATGCCTATGTAGATGCCGTGCAGGCCGTACAGGGGCTGGGGGATGCCGCGGATGCACTCAAGGCGGCAAAGCAGGCGCTTTCGGAGGCAGAGCGCAAGGTCAAGGTCGGGCAGCTGGATGAGAGTGACCTCTCTTATTTCCGCGTCAACCTCGTGGCAGCGGCAGCCAATCTGGCACAAGCAGAAGTTGCAAGCGCTGCAGCCATGGCGCCCCTGCTTCAGGGCTCTGCCACTTATGGTTTTTATGCCTCTGGTTCCGCCTCTCGGGAAAAAACCACTACCACAAGCTCTAGCTCTCAGACCTTCTGGCAGGGTAGTGACCTGAAGATTGGCGGCAACGCCAGCTTGACCGCAGGTGACAAGATCACGGTGCAGGGTAGCGATATTGCCGTCACGCAGGCGCTGGCTGTGAATGCAAAGCAGATAGAGCTGTTGGCGGGCGAAGAGCGCAGCCAGCAAACCAGCCGCACGACGCAAGAACATGAAGGTGTGCAGGTCAGTGCCAATGTCAGCGGCCTGAGTGGCGGCGGTGTCAATATCGGGCTGCGCTCCAATGAGGCGGACAGTAGCAGCACCCGTTATATCAACAGCCATCTAAGTGCGGGCAGCATCAGCAGTACGAGTGACAGTCTGCGTATCGTAGGCGCGGTGGTTGAGGCGGATGCAGTGGCTATTGATACCGGCAAGCTGACGGTGATCAGTCTTCAGGATGCCAGCCATAGCCAATCCACCAGTCAGGGCATCAATGCGGGCGTGGGTTTTGGCCAGGGCAATCGTTACAGCGGCAGCATCGACTACCAGAAAAGCGAATCGGAACGGAAATGGGTGAGCGAGCAGAGCGGCATCATCGGACACAACAGCATCCGCGTTAATGCCAACGATACTGTCCTCACGGGGGGTCTGATTGCCAACGCCACGCGCGATGAGAGTGGCCGTCTTGTTGATCAGGGAAATTTGCAGCTCGTTACCGATACGCTCACGGTCAACGATCTGCATGATGTGGACAGGTCAAAAACCATAGGCGGCAGCTTTGGTTTGTCCTTGAGCAAGGTGCCGGCCAACCAGAGTCAGGGCACCACCAGTAACGTCCCCCTGAAAAACGGCGAGGCCGGCAAGAAAGAGGTGCCGCACAACACCACCACTATCGGCGGTATTTACGCAGGCCATGTCACTGAGCAAACCACTCACGCCACACTCGGTGGCGGCAATGTTGCGGTTGGTGGCAAGGCGCTCACCGACAGCAGCGCCAGCGAACTCGGCCTGGCCGCACTCAACCGCGATCTGACTAAAGCCCAGGAAATCACCAAGGACCAAGACATTGGCGGCCTCAATGCCACGGTCACGGTGGACAACCGCCTGCTCACACCCGAGGGCCGGCAGGCGATGAAGCGAGAGCAGAAGGAGGCGGCCAAGGGCATTGTGCAGGGCGCCGCAAATGGGGCGGCAGCGGTCACTGGCGTATTGGGCGATGGCAGCATCAGCAGTGCATTGGGTTTGGTGAACGCTGGAGCAAAAGCCGGCGAAGACGCCATGCTTGCCGCCCGGGTAAAGGCCGCACAAGAAGGCCAATCGACTGATGTGGTTGATAACCAGAATGCCGCCAACGATCTGGCGGCATTGCAAAACAGCATGGCGGATCTCAATTCGACCGTTGCTGTTACTTCGGAAACCACCAATAAAGAAAATGTTCCGGTCACGGAAACCACGAACACCAGCAAACAGATTGTTTATCTGGATGTTGGTGCGCAAGACGACTTGATAAAACTGGTCACACATGGCAATGCTCATAATGCAGGCTTTGGCGAGACCGGTGCGGATGTGCTGGGATTCTTGGGATCTGCTGTTTTTGGTGTGAGCAGTTGGGCCAATAGCGATGCCATGGACCGGGCCAGCAGTAGCTTGGTGTTCAACACGCACACCTTGGGCGAGCAGTCCGGTTTGTTGCACTTGAACAATACCACCTTGGCGCAACAGCAGATTTTTACGAACGATACCTTCCTAGATTCAAAGCCTTCGTATAACCGCCAGGTCAAGATTGACCTGAAGGCTGGTCAGTCAGGCTCAACATCCACAATCATTTTTGCGACTGAAAAACCGGCTGTCAGTTTCAAGTCAGCCAGCATGGAAGCGCAGCTGGTGGCGGCGGGGAATTGCACGGGGCAGCAGAACTGTGCCGAAGCCGTGATGCGCTTGAACTTGAATGACAAGACCTATTTCAATGCTGCCGAGAGCGACAGCATAAAGCAGAAGGCGGCCGTGATTTTGGTGCAGCTCGGCTCTGAGTTCGAGAAGGCCGCCAGAGCCAATCCCGAGTTGGCGGCGGTGGTGATTGCAGCGGCCAGTCAAAGCGGCGTGGTGGATATTACGGGCCTGAAGGATGTAGCCACCATTCTTGCCGTGCAAAAGCAGTATCGTGACGCAGGCGCTCCGTTGCCCACCGGGATACTGTCCGGTGCCGGACAGGCGCTGCGTCCGGGTACCCAATACCAGCTGGGTCAAGCGATTGACAAGAATCCCCTAGCGTATCCCCAAGACATGGCGATGGATGACACCGGCACGGCGGCGGCCAAGGGTGCCAGAGACGCCGTGCTGAATCTGGCTGGGCTGGTGTACTCTGTGGCCGACCTAGCGTTGATTGCGAAGAACGGTCTGGCAGCATTCAATGCGAGCAAGACCGCTGCGGCGGCGGAAGCAGCACAAGCCAATCACTATAAAGCCCTCTACACGGCAGATGCGCAGTGGGATGACTTGCTTGCTGCGGGTGTGGCTAAGCAAGGGGCGAGTGCTCCAAACAAAACTTCACTGACGTATGACATATCTAAATGGGGCGAATATGGCCTGCCCTCCGATGGATATTTTTCTCGTACCCTGCGGCTTCAAGAGGCGCAAGACTTCTTGGCTGGGAAACCGTTTAACTTCGGTGGAAGGCCAGTTGAACCATATTTAACGAAAGATGGTTTTGTAGACGCAGGGTATCCCGGTGGGCAGGGCTTCTTGGGTCGTGCCGAGGATTCAGCTGGAATCACCACGAAGGTGGCTTATAAAGAGAAATACAAATTGGAGCCAGATCAGAACCCGGAGTTCGTTCTTGATTTCCAGCTCAAAGATCCGACTAGCCTACAAAACGTTTTATACGCGCCCTATGAGGCTTTTGAGCGAGGTGGAATGACTGGTGCAAAGATGCCTGAATACAACTTTCCAGGAATTACATCGAATGAAATTGTTAATCCTGTTCTAAGGAGGCTCAAATGAGCGGAGATTTTGGGTTTAAGTGTAGAGGGCTGAAAGGCGCTGAGTTCGAGTCCTCGCTGCTGGATTTAACGATAGTGGCTGAGGGGGCTGTTGATTTAGAAAGAGGCTGGACTGGTGATCGAATTAACTTTGACAGGAAAAATAGGTGCTTTATTGAGTTCCGCTCGGGGAAAGAAAGAGCTCATGGAATAGTAGACAATTATGCCTGCGAAGTTTCTGTGGATTACGTAGTCGAGAAATATGGGGTGAGTCGTGAGGAAATTACTCGGTTGATCGCGTAGGTTGGGTTCAGCAAAGCGAAGCCCAACGGATGCCGTCAAAAGCAAGCGTAGGGTGGATAAACCCAGTTTACCCACGCGGCATTTAGAAAAAAGGTCGGAGTACATTAGCTTTCTCACAGAAAGATTTTACTATTCCAACGCAAGCAAGACGTCAATGGAATGACTCGAGGGCAACATATGGCCGGACTCCCGAAGAGATGATCCCGCAAACAAAAATGTTTGAAGACAACCAGGGTTGGGCTGAACTAATCAAGCACGAGAACCAAACGGTAATCAATCTAGATAATCCGTTTGGTCAAGGTTCGAGCCCCTTCTTTGAAATGGAAAAGAAAATTCTTTTCCCTGGAGGTCGGTAACTATGAGTCACGAATCAACAAAGATAGTCTTCGAGAGCGAATCTAAAGAAGCCCTTGATGGACTGACAGCTAGAGGCTATCGGTATCTTGGGGTTTCTGAGAGACGCGATGCTTTGCTTGGGGTTTATCTGAGAATTGAGTTCGAGAATCGGGATATAGGTCGAAAAATTTCTCTTCACCATATTCCGGAGACAAAAAATCGGCCTGACAGACTAAATTTGTATTTTGAAAATGGCCAAGGCGATTTCTTCTCAGCTTTTGAGTACTTGAAGTCTCAAGGCGGAAGTCCTGAGGCTATTAGCAGATTGCAAATAAGGGGGTACGCAGGATCGCTAAAAGAACGAATGTATTCCTGCCTCATTGAACTGAGGAAGCTTCTTGATGAGGCTTTGCCTACTGTGGTTGATGGAAAAGATTGGATGGAAGTTCCTGTCGATTGGGATGGATATAGATAAATTTTTGTCCCAAACAGACGGCCTAACATCGCTGGGGAAAAGGGAAGACTGTAATTGAACTGTGTAGCTTGATTTTTGACAGTCCCGAATGAGACCGATAGCGGTGAACTTCTTTGTGTCGTCGCCTGTGGCGCACTATCAATCCCCTCCGACGCTGGCAACTGGATTCTGGTGTGAGCCCGTAGATATCGTTTTGCCGTTCACCCCTGCAAGAACGGTCCAAAAAGGGGTCGGAGTACATTAGCTAAACAAATGTACTCCGACCCCTTTTAATTGCGAAATGGATATTTAAAGGATCCAAAGAAATGAAAATTGAGTGGAGTGATATATACGAATTTGTTCAGCCGCTTCCTGAGTCTGTGCCAAACTGGGCACTGCAAGAATTAGCACAAGAGTTACAGCGTTTGAATGTAGATATCGATGTGCGCCTTCTTGGCGTGCCAGATGCTTTTTGGGACGGTGGTTGGTGCATCCATCAAGAAGACGAGGTTTGGCTGGTGTACCACTGTGAGAGAGGTCACCGCTCGCGCCCGGCAATTTTCACTAGTTCATTTGATGCCGCCAACTTCTATTTATGGCGCACAATTGCCCATCCAAAGAACGAAAATAGTGATGTAGGAATGTTGCCAAGGCTCAAGGAGTAATTTTTTAGTGTTCCATAAGAGGTCGGAGCGGAGTTGCCAAGGGTTACCCATACAGATAAATCTCAAAATCAATCGCATCTTTAAGCCACAGCTACTAGCTCAAAGTAGCTTGTAGATTGGGGCCGACATAAGCAAGAGAAAATGACCCAGACCCCTTTTCCTGAAAAATTGGGTAAGCAGTGGCGCGGACTACAGAGGGCGATTTCTTCGCATCCCCTGAAATAAAAAAGCCCGGCATTCGCCGGGCTTTTTTATTTCAAACGCCGATCACTTGAAGTCATACCGCGCATTCAGGAAGAAACCATCCAGCTCGGTATCGGCGCTGTAGCCGAGAGCGGCGGAGAAGCGCGGATCGATGTAATAGCGGGCGGAGGCGCTGACGCCGATGCCGTCATCCACGAGGAAGTCGTTGGAGCTCAGCGCAACCGAGCCTTCCAGTTCCAGCTTGTCCACGGGCATGAAGCGCAGGCCGGCACGGGCGATGCCGCCGAGATCGTCGTCATCGTGGCCGACATGGTTGAAGTTGGCATAGAGCAGCTGGCCGTTCACGAAGAAGTCGGCCTGAGCCGACAGGGGCACGTGGTAACCGAGGCCGCCTTCCAGGTACATGCCGTTCACATCGCCATCAAAGTCCAGGGCATAGACGCTGCCCAGTACATAGAGATTCTTGTCCAGGGCTTTGCTGCCGCCGATGAACAGGGAGTCGCCTTCATCCACTTCGCCGTAGCCACCCTCCACATAGTCGTAAGAGAAAGATGCCGCACTGGCGACACCGGCACTCAGGGCCAGCACGCTGGCCAGAACATAACGACGTAACAACATGATCAACCTCCATTGCCTAAGGGCAGAAAACATGGCGCAACGCTATCGCGACCCTGCTGCCTCAAGAATCGGTGATGCGTAATGTCTTGTGGCTCAAGGGTTTAACACTGTGTGCTCTTGGTAATTTGCCAAACAGCCGCGATGCCGGATGGGTCCTGCTTGTGGTAGCGAGTGGCGATGCGGTCAGGGGGGAATGATTTTCAATCAGCTGTTTGCCGGCTTGTTGGCCACATTACGACGAGGACCGTAAAAAAAGCCGGGCCCCATATAGAGGAAAGATGATGGCGCGGGGCCCCCACATCTTGTGTTTGGCGACGCTTTGACAAGCGACAGCCCGGTTTTGTTCCCCGGCGGGCCGTCGAGGGCCGTTGCTTAGCTCTGGGCCGCTCTTTATAATCCGCGGCGCCCAAAACGGAGTGGTCAAATTCTCGCCATTCCGTCTGCTGTGCCCACATCCGGAAGACACGTTGAGTCAGCCCCGTCCTTTGGTGGACCGAACACAGGCCGTCCGACTGCTGAAATGGCAGCTGATCCTGGCCTTGGTGCTGACTGCGTCTGCCTCGCCCTTCGGGGGCTTGGCCATGTTCTCCGTGCTGCTGGGTACCGGAATCGCCATCGCAGGCAGTCTCTATTTCGCCTTGCAAGCTTTCCGTCATGCCGGTGCCACACAGGCGCCGCAAATTGTGCGCAGTTTTTACAAGGGCGAGGCCGGGAAGTTCGTGATTACCGTCCTCCTCTTTGCCACCGTGTTTGTCTGGGTGAAACCCTTGCAGGCCGGCTGGTTGTTGACCGGATTCATCTTGGAACAACTCGTGGCCTGGGGCGTTTTGCTTGCAGGCAGCACGGGAAAAAAACAGTGAGCTGCTGAAAACATGGCTGGCAATTCCACCGAGTACATCAAGCACCATCTGACCAATCTGACCTATGGCGAGCTGCCTGCGGGCTATGTGCGCCATGGCGAGCACGGCGAGGAAGTCCTCACCGAAGCCACCTGGACCTTTGCGCACTCTGCAGTGGAAGCCAAGGCCATGGGCTTCAAGGCTTTCCACGTGGATTCCCTGGGCTGGTCTGTCGGCCTCGGCATGATCTTCTGCTTCCTGTTCTGGCTGGCGGCCCGCGCTGCCACCAGCGGCGTGCCCGGCAAGCTGCAGAATTTCGTGGAAGTGATCATCGAGTTCATCGACGGCAATGTGCGTGACACCTATCACGGCAAGTCCAAGCTGATTGCCCCGTTGGCCCTCACCATCTTCGTGTGGATCTGGCTCATGAATTTCATGGACTTGATTCCGGTGGACTTCCTGCCGGCCGCTGCCGCCTGGATTGGTTCCACCTTCTTCGGCGCTGATCCGCACCATGTCTTCATGAAGGTTGTGCCGTCCACTGATCCGAACGTCACCCTGGGCATGAGCTTCTCGGTGTTCTTCCTGATCCTGTTCTACGCCATCAAGATGAAGGGCCCGATCGGTTTCACCAAGGAGCTGACCCTGCATCCCTTCAATCACCCCGTGCTGATTCCCTTCAACTTCGTGCTGGAAAGCATCGGCTACCTGACCAAGCCGATCTCTCTGGGCCTGCGACTGTTCGGAAACATGTACGCTGGCGAACTCATCTTCATCCTGATCGCGCTCATGTTCACCGGTGGCCTGGCCCTCGGCGTGCTGGGTGGCGGCTTGCAGATCGTATGGGCGATTTTCCACATCCTGGTGATCACCCTGCAGGCCTTCGTGTTCATGATGCTGACCATCGTGTATCTGAGCATGGCCTCGGAAACCCACGATCACTGATTTGTTTTTGCTGCACGGTTTTTCAACCTTTAACCCAAAGTAAGAGGATTCAAAGATGGATTACATCACCGGTATGAACCTGCTGGCCGTTGCCCTGCTGATCGGTCTCGGCGCTCTCGGTACTGCCGTTGGCTTCGCCCTGCTGGGCGGCAAGTTCCTGGACGGCGTTGCCCGTCAGCCGGAACTGGGCCCGCAGCTCCAGGTGAAGATGTTCATCGTTGCTGGTCTGCTCGACGCCGTGCCCATGATCGGTGTTGGTATTGCCATGCTGCTGCTGTTCGCCAACCCGTTCATCAAGTAATTCGGCTTTAAAGCGAATTGTTTCCGGTCGCACTCCCGCGACCGGAAAAATGAATGAGGTGATAGCGTGAACATCAATGCAACCCTGATCGGGCAAGCCATTGCGTTTGCGGTCTTCGTCTGGTTCTGCATGAAGTTCGTGTGGCCGCCGGTAACGGCAGCCCTGGCAGAACGTCAGAAGAAGATTGCCGATGGCCTGAACGCCGCCGACAAGGCACAGCGTGACCTGGAAAGCGCCCACGCGCAGGTTGGTGAAGAGCTGAAGGCTGCCAAAGCCCAGGCTGCTGCACTGATCGACCAGGCCAACAAGCGCGCCAACCAGATGGTGGAAGAAGCGAAAGCTGCTGCCGCTGTTGAAGGCGAGCGCCAGATTGCCCAGGCCCGTGCCCAGATCGAACAGGAAATTGCCACTGCCCGCGACGCTCTGCGTGCGCAGGTAGCTGCCCTTGCTGTTGCCGGCGCCGAGAAGATTCTCGAAGCGCAGGTGGATGCCAAGGCCCATGCCGGCATCCTCGACAAGCTAGCTGCTGAGCTTTAATCCGGAAGGCGCACTGACATGGCAGAACTGACCACTGTAGCGCGGCCCTATGCCAAGGCAGCGTTTGAATTTGCCCGCGAGAAAGGCAAGTTGGCCGAATGGTCGACCCAGCTTTCCCTCGCGGCCGCGCTGGCTGCGGATGCGGACTTTGCCGCCTATCTCGCACGTCCGACACTGACTTCCGAACAGCAGGCCGAGGCCTTCCTGAAGGCCGCCGGTGACAAGCTGGATGGCGATGCCCGCAATTTCGTCACCGAAATCGTGAGCAACAAGCGTATTGATGCACTGTCTGCGATTGCCGAGCTCTTCGAAGCCTATAAAGCCGAGCTCGACCAGTCTGCCGATGTGGTCGTCACGTCCGCATTCGAGCTGGATGCTGCACAGCGTGATGCGCTGGCCGCCAAGCTCGGCCAGAAGCTCGGCCGCAAAATCGCGATTGATGAAGTGACCGTGGATCGTTCGCTCATTGGTGGCGTCGTTATCCGTTCCGGCGATCTGGTCATCGACGCCTCCGTGCGCGGCAAGCTGAACAAGCTTGGCGTCACCCTGAATTCTTGATTTGAGGAAACGAGCATCATGTCTCAGCACCTGAATCCCTCCGAGATCAGTGAACTGATCAAGAGCCGCATCACGGATCTGAATGCATCCGCTGAAGCGCGCAACGAAGGCACCATCGTCAGCGTGTCTGACGGTATCGTGCGCATCCACGGCCTGGCCGATGTGATGTACGGTGAAATGATCGAGTTTGACGGCGGCCTCTTCGGTCTGGCCCTCAACCTCGAGCAGGATTCCGTAGGCGCCGTGGTGCTCGGTGGTTATCTCACCCTGCAGGAAGGCGCCAAGGCGCGCAGCACTGGCCGCATTCTTGAAGTGCCGGTTGGTCCTGAGCTGCTCGGCCGTGTCGTTGACACCCTGGGTAACCCCATTGACGGCAAGGGCCCGGTGAATGCCAAGCTCTCTGACGCTGTGGAAAAGGTTGCTCCTGGCGTGATCTGGCGTAAGTCCGTGGACCAGCCGGTGCAGACCGGTTACAAGTCCGTCGACGCCATGATCCCCGTCGGTCGTGGCCAGCGTGAGCTGATCATCGGCGACCGCCAGACCGGCAAAACGGCTCTCGCCGTCGACGCCATCATCGCGCAGAAGAATTCCGGCATTAAGTGCGTGTACGTGGCCGTGGGCCAGAAGCAGTCCACCATCGCCAACGTCGTGCGCAAGCTCGAAGAAACCGGCGCGCTGGCTTACACCATCGTGGTGGCTGCCTCCGCTTCCGAATCTCCCGCACTGCAGTTCCTGGCTCCCTATGCCGGTTGCACCATGGGCGAATACTTCCGTGATCGCGGCGAAGACGCCCTGATCATTTATGACGATCTCTCCAAGCAGGCTGTGGCTTACCGCCAGATCTCCCTGCTGCTGCGCCGTCCGCCAGGACGTGAGGCTTATCCCGGCGACGTGTTCTATCTCCACAGCCGTCTGCTCGAGCGCGCATCGCGCGTTTCTGAAGAGTATGTCGAGAAGTTCACCAAGGGCGCCGTGACAGGCAAGACCGGTTCGCTGACCGCTCTGCCCATCATCGAAACGCAAGCCGGTGACGTGTCTGCCTTCGTGCCGACCAACGTGATTTCCATCACCGACGGCCAGATCTTCCTGGAATCCAGCCTCTTCAACGCTGGTGTGCGTCCTGCCGTGAACGCCGGTATCTCGGTGTCGCGTGTGGGTGGTGCTGCCCAGACCAAGATCGTGAAGAAGCTGTCCGGTGGTATCCGTACCGCACTCGCCCAGTATCGTGAACTCGCTGCCTTCGCCCAGTTCGCTTCCGACCTCGACGAAGCAACCCGCAAGCAGCTGGAGCACGGTCAGCGCGTGACCGAGCTGATGAAGCAGAAGCAGTACCAGCCTTTCGACATCTTCCAGCTGGCCGTGTCTGTGTACGCTGCCAACGAAGGTTTCCTGAACGATGTGCCGGTGAACAAGGTGCTGGCATTCGAAGCTGCCCTGCACGCTTTCTTCAGCGCCGAGTACAAGGCACTGGTCGACAAGATCAATGCCACGGCTGACTGGAACGGCGAGATCGAAGGCCAGTTCAAGGCCGGCATCGAAAAGTTCAAAGCAACACAGAGCTGGTAATGACTGCAGGCGCCGCGTAAGCGGCGCCTGTCAGCAAAACGCGAACGTCAGCGTGCGAAAGTACGGACGGCGAGAGATTTAAACATGGCCAACTTGAAAGAAATTCGCAGCAAGGTTGCCAGCATCAAGAGCACGCAGAAGATCACCAAGGCTATGCAGCTGGTGGCGGCGTCCAAGATGCGCAAAGCCCAGGACCGTATGGCCCGCGGCAAGCCTTATGCGCAGAAGATCCGCCAGGTGATTGCGCATCTGTCGCAGGCAACGCCGGAATACAAGCACGCCTATATGGTGGAGCGTCCGGTCAAGCGTGTGGGTTATATCGTGGTGTCGAGCGACCGTGGTCTTTGCGGTGGTCTCAACATCAACCTGTTCAAGAAGACGGCACAGAGCGTGCGCGAATTCCATGAGCAGGGTGTGGAAGTGGAATTCTGCCTGATCGGCACCAAGGCCACGACGTTCTTCAAGAGCGTGGGTGGCAAGGTGGTCGCCGTGAAGACGCATCTGGGTGATGCGCCGACACTGGACCAGCTGATCGGCACCGTGAAAGTGATGCTCGATGCTTACGAAAACGGCAGCATCGACCGCCTTTACCTCGTGTACAACGAGTTCGTGAACACGATGACGCAGCGCCCCAACGTCCAGCAGCTCCTGCCGCTGGCCGCTGATGAAAAGCAGGCTCTGCAGAAGCGTGAACACAACTGGGATTATCTCTACGAGCCGGATGCCAAATCCCTGCTCGACGCACTCTTCGTGCGTTTCATCGAGTCCCAGGTGTACCAGGGTGTGGTGGAAAACATCGCCTGCGAACAGGCGGCACGTATGGTGGCCATGAAGTCCGCTACCGACAACGCCGGTGACCTGATTCGCTCGCTGCAGCTCGTGTACAACAAGTTGCGCCAGGCGGCCATCACCCAGGAAATTTCCGAAATCGTTGGTGGTGCTGCGGCCGTTTAAGGTTGCAGCCCACACAAAATTTTTAGTTTGCGAGGATCAATCATGAGCTCTGGCAAGATTGTGCAAATCATCGGCGCCGTTATCGACGTCGAATTCCCGCGCGACAGCGTGCCCAAGGTGTACGACGCCCTGACCGTTGACGGCAAGGCCACGACCCTGGAAGTGCAGCAGCAGCTGGGTGACGGCGTGGTGCGCACCATTGCCATGGGTTCCACCGAAGGCCTGAAGCGCGGCCTGCAGGTGTCCAACACCAATGCTCCCATCTCCGTTCCGGTCGGCAAGGCAACTCTCGGCCGCATCATGAACGTGCTGGGTCAGCCGGAAGACGAAGCCGGACCGATCGGCGAGCAGGATCGCTGGGCGATTCACCGCAAGGCCCCGACCTATGCCGAGCAGTCCGGTTCGACCGAACTGCTGGAAACCGGCATCAAGGTTATCGATCTGCTCTGCCCGTTTGCGAAGGGCGGTAAGGTGGGTCTGTTCGGTGGCGCCGGCGTGGGCAAGACCGTGAACATGATGGAGCTCATCAACAACATCGCCAAGGCACACAGCGGTCTGTCCGTGTTTGCCGGCGTGGGTGAGCGTACTCGTGAAGGTAACGACTTCTATCACGAAATGAAGGATTCGGGCGTTCTCGACAAAGTGGCCATGGTTTACGGCCAGATGAACGAGCCTCCCGGAAACCGTCTGCGCGTGGCCCTGACCGGTCTCACCATGGCCGAATACTTCCGTGACGAAAAGGACGAAAGCGGCAAGGGCCGTGACGTGCTGCTCTTCGTGGACAATATCTACCGCTACACGCTGGCCGGTACCGAAGTGTCCGCACTGCTCGGCCGTATGCCTTCCGCCGTGGGCTACCAGCCGACGCTGGCCGAAGAAATGGGCGTGCTGCAGGAACGTATTACTTCCACGAAGTCCGGTTCCATCACTTCCATCCAGGCCGTGTACGTGCCTGCCGATGACTTGACCGACCCGAGCCCGGCAACCACCTTCGCCCACCTCGACGCCACCGTCGTGTTGTCGCGTGACATCGCTTCCCTCGGTATCTACCCCGCTGTGGATCCGCTGGACTCCACCTCGCGCCAGCTCGATCCGCTGGTGGTGGGTGAAGAGCACTACAGCGTGGCCCGTGGTGTGCAGACCGTGCTGCAGCGCTACAAGGAACTGAAGGACATCATCGCGATTCTCGGCATGGACGAACTGTCTGAAGAAGACAAGCTCGTGGTGTACCGTGCTCGTAAGATCCAGCGCTTCCTGTCGCAGCCTTTCCACGTCGCCGAAGTGTTCACCGGCGCACCTGGCAAGTACGTACCGCTGAAAGAAACCATCCGTGCTTTCAAGGGCATCCTGGCTGGCGAATACGACAGCATGCCGGAACAGGCCTTCTACATGGTCGGCACCATCGAAGAAGCCGTCGAGAAGTCCAAGAAGGTCTGATGACAGATGCCCGCGGCTTGACGGCCGCGGCTGCTTCCAGAGCCGGCAGCTTTTCCTGCCGCCTGGCATGAGGAATTGAAGATGGCACATACCATTCACTGCGATATCGTCAGCGCCAATGAATCCATCTATGGCGGCAACGTCACGATGGTGATCGCGCATGGCGTGCAGGGCGATCTCGGCGTGCTGCCGGGCCACGCTCCGCTGCTGACCCAGCTCAATCCGGGTCCGGTGCGTGTGGTCAAGGAAGATGGTTCCGAAGAGGTCTACTATGTTTCCGGCGGTGTGCTGGAAGTGCAGCCGACCATCGTCACCATTCTTGCCGACACCGCTGTGCGTGCTCACGACGTGGACGAAGCGGCTGCCGAGCAGGCCCGCAAGGCTGCGCTGGACGCCCTGAACAACCAGAAGAGCGAGATGGACACCTCCGCTGCCCTGGCTGCTCTGGCCGAAGCCGCTGCCCAGATCCGCACCTTGCAGCAGATGAAGAATCGCGCTGGCCGCGGTTGATTCGTCCTGCAATAAAAAAGGCAGCCTGCGGGCTGCCTTTTTTATTGGCTTTGCTTTTACGGGCCTTCCTTCGGGCTACAGCAAACAAACACAAATTTGCCGTCGCCTCATGGCGAAATACGGCCATCGTGTAAACTTCTCCAACCTTATCCCTCATGTTCGAGTGAAGCCTGGATGATGGAACTGTCCGTAGTCATTCTTGCCGCCGGCAAGGGCACCCGCATG
>JAVHYE010000035.1:22264-24080 GCA_031119295.1 Pedobacter sp.
CTGGATGATGGAACTGTCCGTAGTCATTCTTGCCGCCGGCAAGGGCACCCGCATGAAGTCGGTACTGCCCAAGGTCATGCAACCGCTGGCCGGGCGCCCTCTTTTGCGCCATGTGGTGCAAACCGCGCAAACCCTCAAATCGGCTCGCACCCTGGTTGTTTATGGCCACGGTGGTGACCTGGTGCAGAAAGCTTTTGCAGCCGATGCGCTGCTCTGGGCTGAACAGGCCGAGCAGAAAGGTACCGGTCATGCCGTGCAGATGGCCTTGCCACAACTGCCCGCCAGCGGCCGCACCCTGATTCTTTATGGTGATGTACCGCTGACCACGGCGGCCACGCTGGGCCGTCTGATCGAGAAAGTCGGCAGTGAAAAGGCCATGGGCCTGATCACGCTGGAGATGGTTAATCCCGCTGGCTATGGCCGCATTGTGCGCAATGCCTCAGGTGCAGTAACGCGTATCGTCGAGCAGAAAGATGCCAACGACGAGGAAAAGAAAATCCGTGAAGTGAATACCGGAATTTTCTGCGTGCCCAATGCACTGCTGCACAAATGGCTGCCTCTACTTCAGAACAATAATGCGCAGGGTGAGTACTACCTTACCGACATCATTGCCATGGCGGCAGCAGATGGCGTGGCCATTGAAACGGTGCAGCCTGAGCAAAGCTGGGAAGTGGACGGCATCAACGACAAATTGCAGCTGGCCACACTGGAGCGCGTGCATCAGCGTGTGCAAGCCGACAATCTGATGCGGGCAGGTGTCACCCTGATAGACCCGGCGCGCTTTGACCAGCGCGGCAGTATCACGCACGGCATGGACGTGCACATCGAGCCGAACGTGATTTTCGAAGGCCGTGTGGTGCTGGGGAACAACGTGCGCATAGGTCCTAACTGCCTGCTCAAGGACTGCGAAATCGGCGACAACGTCATCATCAAGCCGAACTCGCTGATTGATGATGCGAAAGTGGGGGCCGGTGCTGAAATCGGCCCTTTTGCCCGTCTGCGTCCCGGCACGGTGCTGGCCGAGAATGTACATATCGGCAACTTTGTCGAAACAAAAAAGGCCGTGTTGGGCAAAGGCTCCAAAGCCAATCATCTGGCTTATCTGGGCGATGCCGATATCGGCAGCGGCGTGAATATCGGCGCCGGTACCATCACCTGCAATTACGATGGCGTGAACAAGCATCTCACCACTATTGGTGATGATGCTTTTATCGGCACCAATGCCTCACTGGTGGCGCCGGTCACTATCGGTAAAGGTGCCACGACAGGTGCAGGTTCCACTATTAGCAAGGATGTACCCGATGGCACGCTGGCGGTAGCGCGCGCCAAACAAATCGTGATTGAAGGCTGGCAACGGCCAAAAAAGAAATCCTGAGGAAAATCCCATGTGCGGAATCGTTGGTGCCATCGGCAATCGCAACATCGTCCCGGTGCTGGTGGACGGCCTCAAGCGGCTGGAATATCGCGGTTATGACTCCTCCGGTATTGCTGTGCTTGATGGCGAAATCCGTCGCGTGCGCCGCGTTGGCCGCGTCGCAGAAATGGAAAATGCGGCGCGCGAGGAAAATGTCACGGGCCAGCTGGGCATAGGCCATACCCGCTGGGCCACCCATGGCGGCGTGACCGAGCCGAATGCGCATCCGCATGTGTCTGACGGCCTCATTGCCGTGGTGCATAACGGCATCATCGAAAATCATGATGAAAAGCGTGATGAGCTGAAGTCACAGGGCTATGTCTTTACCTCGCAGACGGATACCGAAGTCATTGCCCATCTGGTGCACAAGCACTATCTGGAATCGCGCGATCTTTTTGCTGC